>NZ_JADGHT010000336.1 GCF_019683755.1 Thermogemmatispora sp.
CGATTAATCCGGCCTTCCTTACCTACCTGAACCCCTCCAGGGGCTTTCGCGAAAGCCCATGTTAAGCGGGTTTCCTATCCTTTCGGCAAACTTTAACTCGCCCTTAAAGGGGTTTAACCCCCGCTTAAAGAGAGATTAAAGCGACAACTGTACAATTCGGGTGGTGCGGAAAAGAGCAGGGCCTGCCCGAATAGAACAGCAACCCTGCCGAGGCCACAAGCATGGCCATCCGCCGAGTAGCCTATCTATTTTACGCTGCCGTCGCGCCACGGCAGCCTAACTGAGGAGGGGAAACCAGCGCTATGACACAGTACACACCTTTACCCAGCCATCGAGGGCACCCGCGCCTGAGATCCCTCAGTGCCCTCTTGCTGCTGGGCTTGTTAGCCTTGCTTGCCGCCTGCGGTAACAGCTCCAACACTAGCGGAGGCACCACCACAGGCAGCAGCAGCAGCAATACCTGTCCTTCAACCAAGCAGCTTACGGGCGCTGGATCGACATTTGACAATCCTTTATTCTCAAAAATGTTTCAGGAATATCCCAAGGTTAAATGTGGTATTAACGTAAACTATCAAGCGGTGGGCAGTGGAGCTGGCATCAATAACCTGCTGCAACACATCGTCGATTTCGGGGCCACGGACGCCCCCATGACCGATGATCAACTAAAGAAGAGTACCAGCGGGCCGATTCTCCACATCCCGATTACCATTGGAGCAGTCGCTATCTCCTACAACCTCAGTGGGGTTAGTCAGCTCAAGCTCACGGGGCCAATCCTGGCAGCGATTTACGAAGGCAAAATTACCACCTGGGATGATCCCCAAATCAAGGCGATCAACAGCGGCGTCAACCTGCCTCACAAGAACATCACCGTGGTCCATCGCTCTGACGGCAGTGGCACAACCAGCATCTTCACGCACTATCTCTCGGCAGTCAGCCCGGACTGGCAGAGCAAGGTTGGCGCCGGCACAACCGTTAACTGGCCCACAGGCGTGGGAGCTAAGGGCAGCTCGGGCGTAGCCGGGCAGGTCAAGAACACCGACGGCGCCATTGGCTACGTTGAACTTACCTACGTCCTTGCCAACAATATTCCCTATGCTCTACTCCAGAACGCCGCTGGCAAATTTGTGGCTCCTTCGCTTGACAGCGCTAAAGCCGACGCTGAAAGCTTCACCACTATTCCGGCAGACCTGCGCTTCTACATCGTCAATGGCAGTGGCGACAACGCCTATCCCATCACAGGCTTCTCATGGGTCGTAGTCTACCAAAACCAGAGCAACAGCGATAAGGGAGAGGCGCTCGCGCGCCTGCTCTGGTGGATGGTACACGACGGGCAGCAGTATGCTCAGCCTCTCAACTACGTGCCTCTGCCGGACACGATTGTCAGCAAAGATGAGGCCCAGATTAAGGCCATGCGCTGCGGGAGCAACGCCTGCTACAGCGGCTCCTGAAATCTGACCCAGACAGGTACTCAGCAACGAGAAAGCCTGGCAGGGCCCAATGCAGGCAGACAGAGAGGCAGGGGACTGTATCCCTCACAGATCAGTCCCCTGCCTCACCACCCAAGTGAGAGCGAGTCAGGGGAGGGCGAATGATTCAGGAGAGAGCCAATCTTACTAAGGCACAACAACAGTGGCTACGCTGGCAACGCCTGCTGCGAGCCCAGCGACCCGGGGACCTCTTTTTCCGAGGCATCACTCTACTGTTTGTCCTGATCGTCCTTGGGCTAGTTGTGGGCACAGCCTGGATACTTGTCAGCAACTCACTCCCGACCATCAGGCGCTTTGGCCTGAGCTTCCTAACCAATAAGGCCTTTGATCCCGTTCATGACACCTACGGAGTCCTGCCGGCCATCGCCGGCACCCTCATCACCTCCGCCTTTGCCCTGATCTTCGCCGTACCGTTGGGCCTGGGAGCCGCCATCTTTCTGGTCGATTTCTGCCCACGCCCGCTACGGCTGGTCCTGGCATTTCTCATAGATCTCCTGGCAGCCATTCCGAGCGTTATCTACGGCCTCTGGGGCTTCTTGGTCCTCGCTCCCTGGCTCCACAACTACGGCGAGCCGTGGCTACAACAACATCTGGGCTTTCTACCACTATTTCAAGGGCAGCCGGAGGGTGTTGGCTACCTCGGAGCCGGGATCGTGCTCACCATGATGATCCTGCCCCTCATCATCTCGGTCTCACGCGAAGTGATGCTGGTGACCCCGGTAGCGCAGCGAGAGGCTTTGCTGGCTCTCGGAGCGACTCGCTGGGAAGTCATCCGTCACGCAGTGCTGCCGTTCGCACGCGTAGGCATCCTGGGCGGCGTGATCCTGGCCCTCGGACGCGCCCTCGGCGAGACAATGGCTGTCACGATGATCATAGGGAACCAGGCCAATGAGCCAAGCTTCAGTCTCTTCACGCCCGGCTATACGCTGGCCAGCGTCATCGCTAACCAGTTCGGAGAAGCCACGCCTGGCCTCTTCCTGTCAGCCATTATTGAAGCCGGCCTTATCCTCTTCATCATCACTTTAATGACGAATATTCTGGCGCGCTGGCTGATAGCCAGCCTTCAGCGCCAGGCCCAAGGAAGCAGAGGAGGGCGCCCATGAGCGTGCCTATGCCTACCCATTCTTCTTCAGCTTCAACACTCCAGCCGGAGAAGGGCCAGACTCACCCATTCCTCGGCGCACGCTCCTCCCTGAACCTCAGGCGACGCCTGGTGAATGCCTTGGTCGTCCTTCTCACTACCCTGGCGGCCCTTTTCGCTGCCGGATTGCTGATCTATCTGCTCTTCTATGTCCTTAGCCAGGGCCTACGCTACATCAATCTCGACTTCTTCACCCAGCTACCAACGCCCAATGGCGAGCCAGGCGGCGGCATGGGAGAAGCTTTCCAGGGTAGCTTGATTCTGATCGCCCTCGCCTCACTGATGGGGGTTCCACTGGGGCTATTCACAGGCATCTATCTAGCAGAGTTCGGGCGTGGGCCTTTCGCCCAGGCTGTACGTTTTCTCGTCGATGTTCTCAACGGCATTCCTACCATCATCTTCGGTCTGCTAGCCTGGGTACTGATTGTCATCCCTATGCAGACCTTCTCGGGATTGGCTGGTGGCTTTGCGCTCGGCATGATCATGATCCCTATCGTTACACGCACCTCGGAGGACGTTCTGCGCCTGGTGCCGCGCGAGCTGCGCGAGGCCTCGCTGGCGCTGGGAGCAACGGAGGCACGCACAATCTTGCAGGTGGTGCTCCCAGCAGCGCGCAATGGCATCATTACGGGTGTAGTGCTAGCTATGGCACGTGTGGCCGGCGAGACAGCTCCCCTGCTAATGACCGCCTTTGGGACGACCTTTTGGAATACGGATATCACTCAGCCCATCGATGCCCTTCCACTGCGGATCTTTCAGTTCACACTCAGCCCATATCAACAGCAGGTCAATCAGGCCTATGCAGGCGCCTTCGTGCTCATCGTCCTGATCCTGCTCGCCTCCCTAGCCGTGCGCCTGGCCACGGGCGGCTTCAAGCAACACTGAACACTGCAAGGACACGGTGAGCAGCAAGGCTCAGTCAGGCCCGACGATAAGAAGGGAGTTCATCAATGGAGCAGGCTATTGCAGAGCAGCTAAGGAGTGGCGCGCCACCGAGAGCAGGGACGGCTCTGAGCATCGAACAGCTCAACGCCTGGTATGGACGAAAGCAGGCACTCTTTGACATCAATCTGACGGTGCCACCACTGAGCGTCACAGCCCTGATCGGACCTTCCGGCTGCGGCAAATCGACGCTGGTGCGCTGTCTCAATCGTCTCCATGAGACTATCCCCGGCGCGCGCGTTGAGGGCAGAGTCCTCGCCAACGGCCTTGATATCTACGGACGCGGTATCCGCCCCATGAACGTCAGGCGCCACATCGGTATGGTCTTTCAACAGCCCAATCCACTGCCGACACGCAGCATCTTTGAGAACGTGGCTATCGGGCCACGGCTCAATCTTGGACTGCGGGGAGCAAGGCTTAGGGAACTGGTTGAGCGCAGCCTGCGACAGGCCGCGCTCTGGGAAGAGGTCAAAGATCGCCTGCATAGTCCAGCCATCAGCCTTTCGGGCGGCCAGCAGCAGCGCCTGTGTATCGCCCGCGCTCTGGCGCTGGAGCCAGAGGTGTTGCTCATGGACGAGCCTTGCTCAGCCCTTGACCCTATCTCGACCCTCCAGGTGGAGGAACTGATCACATATCTCAAGCGACAGTACACCATCGTTGTCGTTACCCATAACATGCAGCAGGCCGCGCGTATCGCAGATCGTACGGCCTTCTTCTTGCACGGCCACCTCATCGAAGAGGGAGAGACTCAACAGCTCTTCACTCACCCGCGCAAGAAGGAAACCGAAGACTACATCAGTGGACGTTTCGGCTAGTCGGTTTGCTCAAGACAGCTCAGCAACAAGAGAGGGGATTACCGTGAAGGATACCTCAGCAGAGATTACAAACAATATGAGTAATACAGGTAACACCTTCCCGGAAGGCGTGAGTATCTTTTCGCGGAAGGTGGCCCGGAGCGGACACATTTCCTATGAAGGGCGCCCATACTTTATTAGTAAAGCTCTCGCCGGGCGCTACATTCGTCTGATTGTGACGAATAACCGCTTGATTGTGGATACCGCCATTCCACTCCATAAGGAGTATCAACTGCTCTAGCGGCGCAGCGCGAGGAAAGGCAATGGAGAACAATTTGAGTGGGCCACACTCGCGGCTGCCAGCGACGGAGGGGCGTCTCGCTAGCCGTCTATCTGAGACGCCCCCTGTCGATCTCAGGCTGAGCCATGCCCTTGGGGCAGCTGAGCCGGGTCAGCCGCCAGATCAGAATGCAGGCATCGCTATAGATGTCCGGCACCTCAATTTTTACTATGGGGCACGGCAGGTACTTTTCGACGTTTCGCTGCCGATTCGCGAGCGGCAGATCACGGCCCTGATCGGTCCATCGGGCTGCGGCAAATCAACGTTCTTGCGCACGCTCAACCGCATGAAC
>NZ_JADGHT010000031.1 GCF_019683755.1 Thermogemmatispora sp.
GGCGGAACCTTGGTCCAGCGGGTAGCAGCGTCGACACCGTCGGCAGTGCTGAGATGCAGAACGACGATACGGCAGCCCGTCAGTTCGCTGAGGTAGGCCATCGTGTGAATGTCGGCCACTTCGCAGAAGGCAGGCCGCCCGTCGCTCCAGGCTTGCAGATCTTTGCGTCCCGTAGCCTGGATGGCCGGCAGGGTATAGCGCACAATTTCGACGTCTTCGCAGTGTAACGCTACCAGCCCATTAAAGGGCGCACATTGCTTCATGGTCAGATAGGCATCGCCATCGTCCAGTGGCTCAATGTCTAGCTCGGCCACTGCCCGCACGCGATAGTCGAGATGGAGCTTGTAACAGAGGACACCAAAACGCTCGTGATAGAGAGGGATTTCGTCGATATGCTGCCGGTTCTGAATCTGCAGGTGAATGACCACGTCGCAGTAGGAGTGCTCGGCAATGCTGCGCTCCCAGTGCGGGTAGACCTCTAGATAGGAGGCTTTGGCACGGTTGTGGGGCATCATGACAGTGGTGCCCCCAGCAATCGCCGCAGCGCTGGTCTGCTCGACATCCTGGTCAAAGGGATAGTGCACGCCAAGGTGAATGTGAGGTTCGACTCGTCCAGGCAGTAAATAGTGACCGCCCCCGTCAATGACCTCCTGGGCCGCTGGCGGGCTGTCGTCGTCTCCAAGGGCGCTGATCTTGCCGTCGCGTACAGCAAGCCAGCCATTAAAAGTGGTTGTGGGAGTGACAATGTGGCAGTTCTTGATGACGAGGTCCGCTTTTGCCATGATGCTTTTCTCTCCTCTCGTGTGACTTGCTTCCAGTGACTTGCATCAAGCGCTCGGTCGTGCGTGAGCCGTCTTCGTGCCAGCGCCAGGAGGACGCCGGTCAGGCCTAGTCTCCTAATCAGGCAACATGTATTTCATTGACCTTGAGAGGCCCACGACTGGAGGACAGGCAGGAGTTCCTCAAGTGAGACGATAGCACCGATATAGCGTTCCCAGACAGCAAGGGCCATCTCGTGCCAGGCCGGGTCGATGCCACCGACGCACTCACGCACAACGACAACGTCATAGTCGCGCATGTAGGCCTCGCGTACGGTGGTGTCGATACAGGCGTTGGTCGTGGTGCCAGTAATGAGAAGGAGGCGCCGCCCAAGGATACGCAGCAGTACCTCTAGCCGCGTGCCATAGAAGGCGCTGAACTTGTGTTTTTCGATGAGGTGACTGCGTCCGTCAATCAGCGGCTGCAGTTCGGCAACGATCTCAGCGTCCCAGGTGCCAGGCTGACAGGCAATGCGGGCCCGCTTCTGAGTGTGGGGAGTGATGCGATGAAGTTCCCGCGTGTGATCTTCAACAAAGTGATGCTGGACGGTCCAGATATCGGGGATGTCGCAGGCCTTGCAGGCTTCTACCAGACGGCGAATGTGAGGAATGATGGCCGCCAGCGGCCTGGTGTCGACGCCACTTAAGCCAAGTGTCCCCTGGGGATGACAGAAGGCGTTCTGGACGTCAATGACGAGTAGAGCCGTCTCGCGCGGATTAATCTGAAAGTTCATCCCGCTCCCTCTCTTTCGTGCTGCATGGCTGTGCTACGCTCGCTGACCAGCAGTGCGCTCCTCAAGCCGACCGCTAGGCCACCCCCAACCAGCTTGACCCTTCAGCTACAGTTGGCCATGCGCGCCGGCTGGCTCACGTGGCCGCTGACCAGGTTGTCACCGTTGCTCGTTGATCCATCTTGCTCCGCTCCTTGCCGGCTCTCAAGCCGAGAGAGGCTTGACGGTCCTGGCAAAAAGTGGTATAGTGATTATACCACATTGGTAGCGGAGCAGAGAGCGCCCACCCCCTGTCCCCAGGGAAGAGGACAGGGTTGATCGCTGCCAGAAGTGGTATAATCACTATACCACAAGTGTGGAAGGCCCGGTGCAAACAAGGGACGCCCAAGTAAGGGACGTCAGTGAGAGGATGGCTCTATGCAGTACATAGCCATGATTGAGGCGATCGCGGATGCGCCGCAGTACCAGTTTCTCTGGCATGAGTTGCCGGTTGAGCAGCGCATTCAAGAGGCGGCGCGAGCCGGTTTCGCCGGGGTAGATTTCTGGGACTGGGTTGATAAGGACATCGACCATCTAGCGCGTGTCGCTGCTGACCACGGCATCTTTATCAACTCGGTCTTCGGCTCGCGACGTGGCTCCCTGAGCAATGTTGCAGATCATCCCCGCGTGCTCGACCAGTTCCGTGAATCGCTGGAGATGGCGGCGCGCTGTGGCATTCGGGCCCTTTTTGTCCAGAGCGACGAGGTTGGGCCAGGGGGGCAAGTAGTGCCTCCGGCCCACCCCATGAGCGAAGCAGAGCGCTGGCAGGCGCTAGAGGAAGGGCTTTGGCGCCTGGTCGAGCTTGTGGACAGCTCTGGGCTAGAGGTGACGCTCCTGATTGAACCGCTCAGCAAGCTGCACGTTCACGGCTACTTGTTGCGCAGTGTACTGGATGCGGCTCGCCTGGTTCGCCGTCTCAATTCACCCCGGCTCAGGCTCGTCTTCGATCTCTTCCATCAGCAGATTAACGAGGGGAACCTGATCAATAACCTGCGAGCGACTATTGATCTGGCTGGTGCGATCCACATCGCCGATGTCCCCGAGCGCGGCGCTCCGGGTACGGGAGAGATCAACATCGCCCGGATCTATCGCGAGATGCTCGCTCTTGGCTATGATGGTCAGGTTGGTTTCGAGTGTGTGCCGGGCAACAGCTCAACTGCGGAGGTTTTGGCGGCCATTCGTGCTATTTTCCCCTTCCCTGTTCCTGACCCTGACGCTGAGCGGCGTTAGCCGGCACGGTTCTCGAGCGCTCTCACCCGCCGTTGGCGGTCCGTGCATTCCGTTCCGTTCGGTTCGTCCTGTCAGAAGTCGCTGGCTCCAGCTCATGGAGCGAAAGGTTGGCTGGCTATGCTGAAAAGTTTTCGGCTTCCCCGGCTTCGGCTCTTTGGAATCCCGCTATTTCTTCTCCCCATGCTTCTGCTCAGCGCCTGTGGCAACCAGGGGTCTTCCTCGGGCACCTCTGGCGGTTCGCAGCCGATTCGGGTCGCAATGGTCACCAGTGGCCCGGTCAATGACCATAGCTGGAACGAGGATGCCCTCAAAGGGGTGCAGCTCATTAAGGAGCAGCTGGGCTGGTCCTTCGCCTACTCGGAGAATGTTTCGCAGGCGGAACAGGCCAACGTTCTGCGCCAGTATGCGCGCCAGGGGTATAGCCTGATCTTTGCCCACGGCTTCGAGTACGCTGATTCGGTGAAGGCTGTGGCGCCTGAGTTCCCCAACGCGCATTTTGTAATTATTAATGGCAAAGGGTCGCTGGCAAATCTGAGCGGAACAGAATTCCGCTATGGCGAGTTGGGCTATTTTACCGGCATGGCCGCCGGGCTGGTGACGAAGAATAACAAGATTGGCATCGTGGCCGCAGTCGATGCACCTCAGGTGACTGCTGATATTGACACTTTTAAGAAAGGTGTGGCGGCAGTTAATCCGCAGGCCAGCGTGAGTGTAGCCTTTGTCGGCTCCTACGATGACGTGGTCAAAGGCCAGCAGGTGACGCAGGCTCAGCTTGATCGGGGCGTGGATGTGATCACGATCATGGGCAACGCTTTCGATGGGCCAGCCATTAAGCTGGCTCAGCAGAAGGGTGTGAAGGTGATCGCCGGCTGGTCCACGGATGCTTATTCGCTGGCTCCTAACACGATTGTGACGAGTGGTGTGCAGGAGGTGCCCGGTCTCTATCTGCAGATCGCTAAGCTCTTTAAGGAAGGCCAGCTTAAGGGCAATACGACCTACCAATTTGGATTTAAGGAGCAGGTACAGCACCTGGGGAAGTGGGGGGACTGGGTACCTCAGGATGTGCGTACCCGTGTGGAGGCTGCTGTCCAGCAATACCTTGCTGGTAAGCTGGATATCGGCCTGCCCGCGTCCTCCTAGGGGCGAGGCTGGCTGAGATGTCTTGTTGGCTCTTAAGGCGGTTCCGTCTTCTCCTTTGGTCGGCCCGGTCTCTGGCGCTCGCAGGTGCCGATTCATCCAGGGCTGTATGATGAGGAGGCAGGGACAGGTCAGGGCAGGGGATCAGGCCAGGCTGAAGGAGAGGGAGCCGGGGGAAGGAAGGCGTTGTTCCTTTCCTGCTTCGTCTTTCGACGCTCCTCCAGTGTGAGCAGTGGAGCGAGGGGATGGGGGAGGCAAGCGCTGCGCTGCTCGCAGGTGCCAGCGTGCTTTCTTGCTCATTGCCCTCGCTCCTTGGGAGCAGTTCGCTATGGCTATGCTGCGTGTTGTGACAGGCACTCGCTTTGGTTTTGGGCGGTTGAGACGCTCGTTGCTCTCGCTGGCGCTGCCAGTGGTGGCGATTGGGCTGGCCTTGCTACTTGGGGCCGTGGTGATGCTTATCAGCGGCTTTAGTCCGCTTGATGCCTATTCGGGCCTCTTTCAGGGCGCTTTTGGGACCTTACCCCAGTTCGCCGAGACGCTCAATGAGGCGACGCCTTTGCTGCTGATTGGGCTGGGCATCGCGGTAGCTTTCCGGGCTGGGGCCTTCAATATCGGCGGCGTCGGGCAGGAGTATCTGGGAGCGCTGGCGGCGGTGGTGGTTGGGGGGAAGTTCGCTGGTTTGCCTGGTGGTCTTCATCTGGCGCTGGCTACACTGGCTGGCTTTCTGGCTGGGGGCTTGTGGGCCGCGCCAGCGGCTGTGTTGAAGGTGCGCTTTGGCATCAATGAGGTCATCACGAGCATCCTGCTCAACTATATTGCGATCTATTTTATCGACTATATGATCGCGGGACCGATCCATGCCCCGGGCTTTACAGCGGCTCCGACCTCGTTCCCTGTCCAAGCGGATGCTACCTTTCCCATTCTGGTGCGGGGCAGCGACTTGAACGCCGGTTTTCTGTTGGCACTATTGGCGCTGCTGCTGATTTTTGTGCTGCTGCGCTACACGACCTGGGGATATCGCCTTCGTCTGGTGGGCTTGAGCCGCGAAGCGGCTCGCCATGCCGGAGTACATGTTGATCGCGTCTACCTGCTCTCCTTCTTCATTAGCGGGGCGCTGGCCGGCTTGGCCGGGGCGATCGAGATCCTGGGCTATCGCTACCAGTTGATCACTGGCTTCGCTCCGAATACGGGCTACGATGCTATCGCGGTCGCGCTGCTTGGTGGTTTGAACCCTGGCGGCGTAGGGTTAGCGGCCCTCTTCTTCGGGGCTTTGGCGAACGGCGCTTCGGCTATGGAGGCCATCGCCCAGCTACCATCACAGTTGGCGGATATTGTGCGGACGCTAGCGATTCTGGCTGTCTTGGCTGTGTCGTCTCCGCTGATTCTCGATGTGGTGCGCCGGCGCCAGGACGAGAGCAAGGCGGTGGGTGCTGAGAGATCATCGCTCATGACTGCTGGCTCGGAGAGGCAGCCACCGAGTGGTTTGGAGCCTGATACCTCTGTTGCAGAGTGAGGGAGTGCGTATGCGCAAGCGACAGTCGCGACGGTGGCTCTGGATGAGCCTGGCCATCTTGCTGTTGGCCTGTCTAATGGTGCTCAATCTGGTGACGAGTCGCCGAGCCACTGCTGGTCAGGGTGGCGGCGGCCTGATTGCGCTCCTCACTTCGCCTGATTTCGTGGTGGCCTCGCTAGTGGCCATGACGCCTCTGTTGCTGGCTGCTCTGGGTGGACTGTTCAACGAACTGGCGGGCGTGCTGAATCTGGCCCTGGAGGCTATCATGCTTTGTGGGGCGTTGGCGGCCTATATGGGGGCGCTGGCCGGTCATAGTCCCTGGGTCGGTCTGCTAGCGGCGATCGTTGTAGGCATGCTGATTGCTCTGGTGCACGCCTGGTTCTCGGTCACGCTGCGGGTCGATCAGATTGTAAGCGCGGTCGGTCTTAATCTCTTTGCGCTGGCGGCCACAGCCTACGTTTTTCGCCTGCGCTTCGGCAACGTTTCGCAGTTTCCTTCGGCTCCCGGTTTCGGGGCGCTTTCTTTTCCGCTGCTCAGCTCGCTGCCTTACATTGGTCCAGCTTTTTTTCAGTTGAATGCTCTGGTCTATATCGCTCTAGCCCTGGTGCCGCTGACCTGGTTTGTGCTTTATCGCACGACCTGGGGCCTGGCCTTGCGTGCGGTTGGTGAGAAGCCATTGGCAGCGACGACCGTCGGCATCGATGTGCAGCGTGTGCGCTATCTGGCCTTGCTGGTCTGTGGAGCTTTGGCTGGGGCCGGTGGGGCGGCGCTGGTGAGCGCCAGTGGCGTGAATGCCTTTCAGGAAAATATGTCCGCCGGACGTGGCTATGTGGCTTTTGCGGCGATCGTTTTCGGACGTTGGCATCCGTTGGGTATCCTGTTGGGGGTCTTGCTCTTTGGCTTCGGTGATGCTTTGCAGATCCGTCTGCAGGCCTATGGCGTGAATGTCCCTTATCAGCTTTTGGAGACGCTGCCTTATGTGATCACACTCCTGGCGCTGATGCTATTGATGCGCAATGCGCGTGGTCCGGCAGCGAGCGGGCAACCCTACAGTAACGAGGGGGCGCGCTCACTGCTCAAGGGAGCTTCCTCGCGCGAGGAAGATGTGGAGCAGGCAACGCCGGCTATGACAGGAGCCATATTGGAGCTGCGCCGGATTGTGAAGCGCTTTCCGGGGGTGGTCGCCAACGATCATGTGACGCTCGCTATTCGTGCGGGTGAGATTCATGCTTTGCTGGGCGAGAATGGGGCCGGCAAGACGACACTGATGAATATTGTCTACGGCCTCTACCGTCCTGATGAGGGCCATATCCTGGTTGAGGGGAGGCGCGTCCAGATCAGGACGCCTCGTGAGGCCATGCAGCTCGGTATCGGCATGGTACATCAGCATTTTATGCTTATTCCTGCTCTCTCGATCCTGGAAAACATTGTTCTGGGGACGAAGCCGGAGCGGTCGCCACTGCTTGATCTGCGACAAGCTGAGCGGCGCATTGCCCAGCTCTCGCGCAGCCTGGGACTGGAGGTTTCGCCTTACGAGCGTGTCCAGCATCTGACGCTTGGGCAGCAGCAGAAGGTCGAGATCATGAAGGCGCTCTATCGCGGGGCACGCCTGTTGATCCTCGATGAGCCAACGGCAGTGCTGACACCCCAGGAGAGCGAGGAGCTGTTTGCTTTGTTACGCCGGCTGCGAGCCGAGGGTGTGACCATCATCTTTATCAGTCACAAGCTCAAAGAGGTGATGGCGATCAGCGACCGCGTGACGGTGATGCGTCTGGGGCGCGTGGTACGTACTTTGGAGACGCGGCAGGCAACTTTGCCCGAGCTAGCTCGCTTGATGGTGGGGCGGGCCGTTGCACTGACGGTAGTGAAGGAGGAGGCGGCCAGGATGGGTGAGGTACGTTTGCGCCTGGAGCAGGTGCAGGCGCGTGGAGGCAATGGGCGGGAGGCCCTGCGTGGTATCTCGTTGGAGCTACGGGCCGGCGAGATTCACGGTCTGGCCGGGGTGGATGGCAATGGGCAGAGTGAGCTGTTGGAGGTTCTGATGGGTTTGCGCCGCGTCGAGGCGGGCCGCATCCTGTTCGAAGGTCGGGATATTACGGCCCTTGATACGGCGGCGCGCCTTGATCTGGCTCTGGCGCATATTCCCGAGGATCGTCAGCGGCAAGGTCTGATTCTGGAGCTGAGCGTGGCCGAGAATATGGTCTTGGATGTCTTTGATCATCCGCCCTACGCGCGCTATGGCTGGCGTCGTTTCGGTGCGGTCGTGGCTCGCGCGCAGCAACTGATGGTCACCTTCGATGTACGGGCGCCAAGTCCGCTGACGCCGATGCGGCATTTATCGGGTGGCAATCAACAGAAGGCGGTCCTGGCCCGCGCCCTGGGCCGTGAGCCGCGCTTACTGATTGCCATGCAACCAACGCGCGGTCTGGATGTAGGGGCTATTGCCTATGTCCATCGGCGGATTGTCGAGGCGCGCGATCGCGGCTGCGCGGTGCTTTTGATCTCCTCCGATCTCGATGAAATCCTGGCCCTGAGCGATCGCATCAGTGTGATTTACGAGGGACGGATTTTGGAGACCCTGCCCGCCGAGGCGGTCGATCTGACGCATCTGGGCCTACTGATGGCGGGTACTCGTCCAGAGCAGGCGCAGCCGCCGCAGCCGCAGCCACAGTGGCTGGTCAGCGGCGATTGGCCGGTGACCTAGTCGAGACAATAAGCAGCGGCCAGGCCGCTAGCAAGGTAGACACTAGCTCTCAGACGACGCGTGTTGCGGGATGTACTAGCAAAGGGAGAAAACGATGACGTTGATGCTGGAAGGACATACGGCTTTGGTGACTGGCGCTGGGCGCGGGATGGGTCGCGCCATCGCCTTGCGTCTGGCGCGGGAGGGGGCACGGGTGGCGGTGGCAGATATCGATGAGCAGAGCAGTGCCGCTGTGGCTGAGGAGATCCGGGCTGGAGGCGGCGAGGCGCTGCCGTTGCAACTGGATGTTAGCCGTGAGGAGAGTGTCAATGCGGGAGTTCAGCAGGCCCGTGCACGGCTGGGTCCAATTACGATCTTGATCAATAACGCCGGCATCTTTCGCGATACGCCTTTACTGGAATCGCCCTTAGAGGATTGGTATCTGAGTCTGGCTATCAACCTGACCGGTCAGTTGCTCTGCGCGCGCGCCGTCGTGCCCGATATGATTGCCCAACGCTGGGGACGCATTGTCAATCAGGCCTCGATGATGAGCAAGGTGGCCTTTGGCCGCGACTATGCTTACTGCGCCTCAAAGACCGGGGTGCTGGGTCTGACGCGTTCGTTGGCGGCAGAGTTGGCGCGCTACAACATCTGCGTCAATGCTCTCTGTCCGGGCAATATTATGACCGCTATGCTGGAAGAGGTTGATCGCGCGGTGGCGCTGCGCGAAGGCAAGCAACCTGGCCAGTTCTTGAGCGAGCGTCCACGCGATATCCCGCTCGGGCGGCTAGGTAGACCGGAAGATATCGCCGGCGTGGTGGCCTTTCTGTGTGGACCTGACGGAAGCTACATCACTGGTCAGGCGATCCATGTCGACGGCGGCCTCTATATGGCTTGATGACGGCCTGAGTTGTCTGGTCCGCATCGGTCTATCAAGCCCAGGCAAGGGAAAGGAAGGAGCAGAGAGCGTGCAATCGTTGGCTGGCTACTCGCCTGCTTTTCTGAAAGAGCTTTACCGCAAGATGGTACTGATTCGCCGCTTCGAGGAGAGGGCGGCGGAGTTGCGCAGTCTGGGCTATATCCCCGGCTTCTTGCATCCGTACATCGGTCAGGAGGCGGTGGCTGTGGGAGCCTGCGCGGCCCTTGGTTCCCACGACTACATTACCAGCACGCACCGTGGTCACGGCCATATTCTGGCTCGTGGGGGCGATCCTCGCTACATGTATGCCGAACTCTTTGCTCGCCGCGACGGCTATAACCGTGCGAAAGGTGGCTCGCTGCATATCGCCAATATCGAGCTAGGGATCATCGGCGCTAACGGTATTGTCGGCGGCGGAATCCCGATCGCTGTCGGCGCGGGCCTGGCTCTCAAGCAGGCGCGTCAGCTCGGCAGCCGTCATCCCGACGATCCGAGGGCGCGACGCGCCGATGGAGTAGCGGTCACTTTCTTCGGCGATGGCGCTTCCAACCAAGGGGCTTTCCACGAGTCGCTCAATCTGGCCGCACTCTGGCGTCTACCGGTGATCTTCATCTGTGAGAATAACCTCTATGGCGAGTTCACGCCGCAGCATAAGCACCAGACTATTCGCGATATCGCCACACGGGCCAGCTCCTACGCTGTTCCCGGGCTGATCGCTGATGGGAATGATGTGCTCGATGTCTATCGCGTGGTCAGCAAGGCCGCCGAGGATGCGCGCAAGGGACGCGGGCCAACCCTGGTGGAGTGTAAGACCTATCGCCAACGCGGTCACTACGAGGGAGACATGGGCCAGTATCGTCCCGCCGAGGAGGTGGCCTTCTGGCTGGAGGCCGACCCGATCAAAAACTATCGCCGCTTGTTGCTGAGCGGCAAGCTCTGCTCTGAGGATGAGCTGAAGGCCCTTGATCAGGCAGTTGAGCAGGAGCTAGAAGAGGCAATCGCTTTTGCGAAAGCCTCACCGCACCCGGCGCCCGAGGAGGCGCTTGAGGATGTCTTTGTCGAAAGCCACGGAGGGAGGGCCTTACTATGAGAGCGACTTCCAAGGCTGAGCAGGAACGGCGACTGACCTACGCGCAGGCGATCCGTGAGGCACTGGCAGAAGAGATGGAGCGCGATCCCTCGCTGCTGCTCCTCGGCGAGGACATCGGCGAGCCTGGCGGTGTCTTCGGCGTGACTCAGGGGCTGCTCCAGCGCTTCGGAGCGGAGCGCGTGCTGGATACGCCGATTTCCGAAGAGGCCGTTATCGGTACGGCGCTGGGGGCGGCGCTCCTGGGCGTGCCCACGGTGGCGGAAATCATGTTCAGCGATTTCGCGACGCTGGCGATGGATCAGATTGTGAACCAGGCGGCCAAGTTTCGCTACATGACCGGTGGACGCACCAGCGCCCCGCTGGTGATTCGCATGGTGACGGGCACGGCGGGCGCGACCGCCGCCCAGCATTCTCAGAGCCTGGAGGCCTGGTTTACGGCCACACCCGGGCTGAAGGTGGTGACCGCCTCAACTCCCGCCGATGCCAAGGGCCTGCTGAAGAGCGCTATTCGCGACCCTGACCCTGTGCTCTTTTTCGAGCATAAGCTCCTCTACAATAGCCGCGGCGCGGTGCCAGCGGAGGAGTATCTTATTCCCTTGGGCGAGGGGCGCGTTATGCGCGAGGGGCACGATGTGACTCTGGTAGCCTACCTGTATATGGTGCCGCGGGCCCTCAAGGTGGCTGAGGAGCTGGCTCGCGAGGGTATTTCAGTCGAGGTATGGGACCCGCGAACCCTGGTGCCTTTCGATCGCGAGGGGTTGCGTCGCTCGCTAGAGAAGACTGGGCGCCTGGTCATTGTTCACGAGGCACCGCGGCGCAATGGCTTCGGCGCGGAGCTTGCCGCTATTGCCGCTGAAGAATTTTTCTCTCTGTTGAAAGCGCCGATTAAGCGCGTCTGTGGCATGAATACGCCCATGCCTTACGCCCCAGAGCTGGAGCAGTTTGTCATTCCCGATGAGGCTCGCATTGCTGCCGGGGTGCGCGAGGTGATGCGCAGCGCGCTAGGCAGCACATCAGGTGGCTGCTGACAGAGGAGCCGCGACGCCTGAGCCGAGAGTGCGGGTGCGGATAGTGCGATAGTGATAGGGCAGCGCGCTGGGAATGTCGCAGAGGATGGGCGAGGAAGAAGAAGAAAGGAGCAGCCCAATGGCAGAAACGATTGCGATGCCAAAGTGGGGGCTAACGATGGAGGAAGGAACGATTGTCGAGTGGATGGTAGGTGAGGGCGATACGGTGCAGCAAGGAGATGTGTTGGCGGTTGTGGAAACAGAGAAGACCTCTGTTGAGCTAACGTCGCCATTTAGCGGCGTGGTGGCCCGCGTCCTGGTGGCCGATGGGGAGACGGTCCCGGTGGGCACTCCGTTGCTGGTCCTGGCGAGTAGCCCGGAGGAAGCCGCTCAGCTTCGCTGAGGACGAGCGACGCCGGTGAGCCGCGGTCATAGCCTGCCTGGCCCCTCTGCGGTTCGCCGTCTAGCGCCTCATGGCGATGAGCAGCGGAAGTCTGTACGTTTTGCGGGAAGACATATTAAGATATATCCGCTAAGGAGTATAACCGAACATGAGACTACACAGATAGAGGAATCCCAGAGATGAGCAAAACTGAAGCGGAAGCGGCTATCAGGCCACTTCATTTGTCCACTGCGCGCAGCAGCGCAGCCGAGCAGTTACGGCAACTGATCGAGAGTGGTCACTTTGCTCCAGGTGACCGCTTGCCGAGTGAGCGCAAGCTAGCGGAGCTACTAGGGGTCAGTCGCACGATGGTGCGAGAGGCCATTAGCACCCTGGAAGCGATCGGCCTCATAGAAGTGCGCCACGGCAGTGGCAGTTACGTGACCGCGGAAGTTCCTCAGCAGAGTGTTTCCGCCATGTGGAGCGCCTGGTACATCGCCCATCGTCAGGATTTGATCCACCTGCTCCAGGTGCGCGAGGCGTTGGAAAGCAAGGCCGCCGCCCTGGCTGCCCAGCGTGCTCGTCCGGCGCTGGCCATGCGCTTGCGCAAAATTCTCGAGAAGATGCGCAGTGCCGGCGAGCGTGGTCAGATGGATGAGGTGTCGGCCCTCGATAGGGAGTTTCACAGCGCGATCGTCAAGGCAAGCGAGAACCCGATCCTGATTCAACTACTCCTATCGCTCAATGCGGTGCTCGATAACGATCGGCTGGCTGTCTTTAGCTTGCCCGACCGTCTCCAGCGCTCGCTACACGATCACGAGTGCATCATTCGCGCTATCGAGGAGCGTGATCCATTGGCGGCGCAAGCTGCGCTCCACGAGCACTTTGAAAGCGTGCTGAAGGATGTCGAGTCGCCGCGGCGGCAAGTGCCGGCTCGCCCGCAGCCAGCGGCCCCCGAGCCGGTTTCGGCCACAGGAGGGCGAGAGCCATGCCAGTCGTGATTATTGAGATGTATCCGGGGCGCACGCCTGAGCAGAAGCGGGCTTTAGTGAAGGCAGTGACAGAGGCCATGATCGAGCATGCGGGCGCCCGGCCTGATCATCTGCATGTTATTCTCCACGAGGTGGCGCCTGAAAACTGGGCCCTGGCCGGGCGTCTGGGCAGCGAGCGCGAGGCCGAGGCAAGCTCCGTCAGCCATCCCGCCGGCTCAGGAGAGGCAAACTCTCTTGAGGAGAAAGGAGGAAGTTAATGGCGACGATCCGCGGCGTTTCCCATCTCCTATTGCAGACTCGCGATCTGGCGCGTGCCGAGCGCTTCTATGTCGAGGTACTCGGTTTCCACGTGCGCGAGCGCACGACCTTTCGCGATGGACGCCCGCTCATAGTGATGTACGAGGGCCTGGGCCTGACTGAGCTGACCGAGGAGGGGAAGCGTCTCCACCAGGAGGTGGGCCAGAGTTTGGAGCATGTGGCTTTCTGCGTTGAGAATATCGTCCAACTCGAGCACGACTTGCGCGCCGCTGGCGTGACAATCGTCGATGGTCCCAAGCCTACGGCTTACGGGACATCGCTCTACTTTTTGGACCCGGATGGCGTGCGGATCGAGTGCCACGATTAGACCGCTGGCAGTCGATCAGGTGGCATGCGCATAACGTAGCCCGGCCTTAGTTGTTCTTGCCTGTAGGCTCCATTTCATAAGGTCGATTAGACGATTGGGCAGTCTGATGGGCAGACAATCGGCTCTCTGATCAGGCCAGAACGCTTGGTGGTCTACCTATGCTACGGTTGGTTCCGGCCTGAGTGAGGATCTTTCACTGAGCAGCAGGAGTCTGAGCAGCTCAGGACACTAGACAGGCAAACAGCAGCATACACTACGCACGTCGCCTATCCTGTGGGGCAGTGTTGCCCCAGCGTGGGGACCAGGGCGAGGTGCGGTGCAGTCTTAGTAGAGGAACAGCTCTATGTCCAGCGAGATTATTGCCAGGCAGCGCGTGGCCATGCAGGAGCGCGGGTTAGACGCACTGGTCATCGCCTCACCTGAGAACATCGCCTATACTGCTGACGTTGTGGTACCGTCGCAGACCATCGTACGTCATCGTCTGGTCTACTGCCTGGTACCGCTGCAGGGTGAACCCGAAATTATTGTGGTTGACATCGAGGAGAGTTTTGTCCGAGCTACGGCCTCAATCAGCTCGGTTATTGCCTACAACGAATTTACCGAGGACCCTACGCGCCTGCTCGCCGAGCGCTTGCGCGCCGCCGGCCTGACAGAGGGACGCCTCGGCCTCGAACTCACCGCCCTTTCCCAGCAGAGTTATACAACGTTGCGTCAAGCCCTGCCACGGGCGACATTTGTGGCCTGTGACACGCTGCTAAGCGAGCTGCGCATGATTAAGACGCCGGGCGAGCTGGCCAAGTTGCGCGCCGTGGGTAAGGCAGCGGAGCGTGCGGCTCGCCAGGCCTTTGAGCAGGCCCGCGCCGGTATGACTGAGATGGAGCTTGGCCAGTTGATTACCGATGCCTACTTGGCCAACGGGGGAGATCGCTTGACGATGCTGGTCGTGGGGGCTGGTGAACGCAGCGGCCTGGCCAATGCCGCCCCGACGCGTCGTCCTCTGCGCTATGGTGACCTGGTGCGCATCGATGTCATTGGCACCGGGCAGCTTTACTACTCCGATGTGGCGCGGACCGCCGTTGTTGGGAAGGCCAGTGAGGAGCAACTGCGGACTTGGTCGCATATGGTAGAGGCTCGTAAGGTTGCTCTCGATGGGATTCGTCCCGGCCAGAGTACGCGCGCGCTCTATCAGCGCTATGCCGCCCAGATGGAGCGCTGGGGACTGCCCCCGATCAAGTTTCTGGGACATGGTCTGGGCCTGACTCTCCATGAGGAGCCGTATCTTGGCCCTTACACCGATATCACGCTGCAGCCGGGTATGGTGCTCTGTATCGAGCCGCTCTGCTGGTATCCCGACCGCTGGGGGGTGCAGTACGAGGATGAGCTGATCGTGACCGAGGAGGGCTACGAGCTGATTACGGACCAGTATGATGCTTCGCAGCTTTTCGTGATCCCCGCTTGAAAGGACGAGCAGATCGGTGAAGATTACTGGTTATCGCTGCTATTTGGTGACCTTGCCGCCGCGCCGGGTCCATAACTGGGCGAGCAAGATGGAGACGCCGATCGGTAGTCATCTCTTGTTGCGTCTGGAGACCGATGAAGGTCTGGTCGGCTGGGGGGAGGCGCCGGCGATCGCTACCTGGGGCGGTGCCCATATGACCTACTTCGGCGAGACGCCGCGCACAGTGCATCACATCATCGCCGACTATCTCTTTCCGGTCGTTGTCGGTCACTCGCCGCTGGCGATTGGACCGTTACATGCGGCAATGGATCGGGTCGTGAAGGGGCATCCTTATGCCAAGGCAGCCGTCGATATGGCGCTCTATGATCTGGCAGGGCAGGCCCTGGGAGTACCGGTCTATCAGTTGCTCGGCGGGGCTTACCGCGATCGCCTGCCGATTGCGCACAGCCTGGGCATCATGGATAATCGCCAGGCGGTGGCTGAGGCCGAGCGCGCCGTCGCCGAGGGGGTGCGCACTATTAAGGCTAAGACGGGCCTTGATCCGGCGCGCGATATCGAGTTGGTGCGTCTGTTGCGTGAGGCCCTGGGGCCGGAGGTGCAGATTCGTGTCGATGCCAACGAGGGCTATCGCTCGGTGAGCGAGGCGGTCCGTGTGACGCGGGCTATGCAGCCGTTTGATCTGGCTTTCACTGAGCAGCCGGTAGCAGACATAGAGGCGCTCGCTCTCATTGCGCGTCAGGTCGCGGTGCCGGTGATGGCCGATGAGAGCGCCTGGACGCCGCAGGATATTCTGCGCATCCATGCCTTGCAGGCCGCTGAGCTGATCTCGCTCTATGTGACCAAGCCGGGCGGTCTCTTCCGTGCGCGTGAGGTGGCGACGGTGGCTGAGGCCGCTGGTCTGCGCTGCGATATCGGTGGCTCGATTGAGATGGGGGTGGGCAATGCGGCGAATCTTCATCTGGGAGCAGCGACTCGCATCGCTGAGCTGGCCAGCGTCTGCCCGGTCAGTCGTCCAGCAGAGGCGCTGGAGGGACAGATCGCCGGTGTCTACTATCTCGACGATATTATCAGTGAGCCGTTGGTCTATGAGCATGGGACGCTCCTGGTTCCTCAGAGGCCTGGCTTAGGGGTGCAAGTCGATGAACGAAAGTTGGCGAAATACGCTGTGGCGCTCTGAGCCGCTCTGACCTTGCTGTTCTGCCGGTTCGACCTGAGCCGTGGACGTGGATTGTGCCAGGCCGAGCCGGCTAGTGCGAGGCTGCCAGGAGGCGGCGGCTCAGCCGAGCTTGGAGATAAGGCAGCGAGGTGATCAGTCTGAAAGGAGCGCGTTGAGGATGGCAACTATTGCAGTGCTCGGCGGGGGTAATGGGGGCTTTGCCGCCGCCGCTCATCTCACTCTTCTCGGTGAGCGGGTCCATTTGTACAGTCGCTCAGCGGAGACGTTGCGCCTGGTACGCGAGCGTGGTGGCATCGCCTACAGTGGTGTTGCCGGTGAGGGTCTGGCTCCGGTGGCCTGCCTGACCAACGATCTCGCTGAGGCGGTGGCGGGGGCCGATCTGGTGATGCTTTGCGTGCCAGCTATAGCTTTCGCTGAGCTGGCGCGGGCCCTCGCTCCCTTGCTGGCTAAGGCTGGTGGGCCACCTGTGCTGCTCAATCCTGGCAATACAGGCGGCAGCCTGGTCTTTCGCCGGCTGCTGAGCAAAGCTGGCTGCGCTGTTCCACCGCCTATCGGCGAGACCAATACGCTGACCTACATCTGCCGCAAGCAGGGCGAGGGCCAGATCTACATTTCTTCCCTGGTGCAGCATGTGCGCCTTGCTACGCTGCCGGCTTCGGCAGCCGAGAGGCTCTGGCCACTGTTGAGCCGTCTCTATCCATCGCTGCGGCCTGTGGAGCATGTGCTAGTGACAGCTCTGAGCAATGTCAATGCGGTGCTGCACCCGCCAGGCATGGTATTGAGTGCAGCCTGGATCGAGCACAGTGGCGGTGATTTTCGCTACTACTACGATGCCGCGACGCCAGCGGTGGCTCAGGTGATGGCTGACCTGGACCGCGAGCGTCTGGCTGTGGCGGCGGCCTGGGGTCTCAGGCTGGAGCCTTTCCCTCAGCTTTTTGCTGACCTTGGTTCGACCTCGCCGGAGGCGGGGGCCAGTGGCTCGTTTTGGCGTATGCTGCGCGAAAGCGTGCCCAATCAGTTTATTAAGGCACCAGCGAGCTTAGATAGCCGCTACCTTCACGAGGATATTCCCTTTGGCCTGGTTCCGATGAGTGAGTTGGGGCGGGCGTTGGGAGTGGCGACGCCGGTTATGGACGCGCTGGTGACCTTGGCCTCTTCTATGAACCGGCGTGATTACCGGGCCGAGGGTTGGACACTGGCTTGCTTAGGCCTGCCACCTGTGCGTGAAACTGCGCTGGCTTTGCTGCGCTGAGATGAGCGGTGCGAGGCGGCAGGCTGGAAGTCAGCGCCAGGAGTGGCCGGTTCGAGCAGAATGCCGATGTTGAAGAGGGGATTGTCCGCGAGGGAGCATCTGACGATGGGTGTAACAATGAGCGATGAGCGACATGAGGGAGAGCCGGCGCTGAGGGGGCTGCAGGTTGCAGTGATCGGGGGCGATGGGCGTGAGCTGGAAGTGCTGAAAGGGTTGTTGGCTGAGGGGGCTAGCCTGCGGGCCTGCGGCTGTCCACCAGCGGCAGCCGAGATCATGGGCCAGCCTCAGTGCCGGACACTGGCGGAGGCCATTGCCGGCAGCGATGTGATTATCGCTCCGGTGCCGGTGATCGCCCCCGATGGGAGCCTCTACGCGCCTCAGTGGCCGGAACCGCTCTTTTTGGACGCGACAGCCCTGGCTGAGGCGAAGATGGGGGCGCTTTTATTGATTGGCACCAGTACACCGCAGTTGAATGCGCTGGCACAAGGGCGCGGGGTGCGCATTCAGGAGTATGGCAATGATGATGAGCTGATGATCCTGCGGGCGCCGACGATTGCCGAGGGGGCCATCGGTCTGACCATCGCCAACACGGAGGTCTCCATCCACGATGCCCAGGCGCTGGTGGTTGGCTTCGGGCGTATCGGCTTTACGTTGACGCGGCTGTTGCTGAATATGGGGGCTCATGTGCGTGTGGCGGCGCGTAATCCGGTGCAGCGGGCGCGGGCCTGGGAGTTGGGGGCGCGTCCTCTGCCGCTGGAGGAGCTGGCGACAGCGGTGGCTGACTGTGATATGGTCTTCAATACGGTGCCGGCCCTGGTGCTGACGCGCGCGGTGTTGGAGCAGATGCGACGCGATGTTTTTGTGCTGGATATCGCTTCGGCCCCGGGTGGCACTGATTTTGAGGCGGCGCGCGAGCTGGGCATTAAGGCAATGCTGGGGCGTGGCCTTGGTAGCCGGGCCCCGCGAACTGCTGGTCGCAGTCAGTGGCAGGGGCTGCGCAGGCTGATACTGGCGGCTCTGCCCAGCCTGCGACGAGGTGAGAGGCATGGCTGATTTACTGCTGCGTCAGGCGCGCCTGGCGCTGGAGCAGGTCGCCGGGCCTGACCCGGTGGATATTTTGATTCGCTCCGGTCTGATCGCGGCTCTGGCTCCCAGCCTGACGGTCGCCGAGATGGACATTCCCAGTCTCGATCTGGGTGGGCGTCTGGTGCTGCCGGGCCTGGTCGAGGGTCACATTCACCTTGATAAGGCCCTGACTCGCGATCGTGTTCTCAATCGCTCGGGGACACTGGCCGAGGCCATTCGCTGCAATCTGACGTTGTCGTCGAAGGTCAGCGAGGAGGATATTGTGGAGCGGGCGACGGCCACGGCACTGTGGGCACTGCGCTGCGGGACGACGATGCTGCGCACTCACGTCAATGTCGATCCGCAGATCGAGCTGCGCGGCCTCCATGCTCTGCTGCGGGTGCGCGAGCGGCTGCGCCCGTTGCTGGATATTGAGATTGTAGCCCTGCCCAATCGCTTGCTGGGAGAGCAGGGACGACGCGGGCGCGAGCTGCTGGCGGCAGCTCTGGAGGAAGGGGCCGATGCGATCGGAGGCACGCCGCTAGTCGAGGAGGATCAGCGTGGGTTGATCGACGAGGTCTTTCGCCTGGCCCGGCGCTATGGTTGTCCTCTGGATCTGCACATCGATGAGTCGGAGTCGCCTGCCGATTTTGTGCTGCCCTATCTGGCGGAGCGCACGCTGCAGGAGGGCTACGAGGGTCGGGTGGTGGCCGGTCATTGTTGCTCGTTGGCAGCGGTTGACGATGCCACCGCAGCGCGTACGATTGAGCTGGTGGCGCGGGCGCGCATCGCGGTAGCGACTTTGCCGGCGACGAATCTTTACCTGCAGGGTCGTCGTGATCGCCAGCCGATTCGCCGCGGGATCACGCGCGTCAAGGAGCTGCTGGCGGCGGGGGTGACGGTCTTCTGTGGCTCGGATAACATCAAGGATATGTTTAACCCCTTTGGCAGCCCCGATCTGCTTCAGATGGCGCAACTGCTTGGCTATGTCGCGCAAATGGGCAGCCCCGAGGAACAGCGCTGGCTGCTGGAGAGCATTACGACGCAGGCGGCTACAGCACTGGGTCGGCAGGCCGGGCTAGGTGTGGGAGAGCCTGCCGATCTGGTGGTGCTTGACTGCCAGCGTCGCGAGGATATTCTATCGGATCTGCCCGCCCGTCTCTATGTGATCAAGCGCGGGCGCATCGTCTGGTCGGCTCTCGGAACCGGGTTTGATGCGCTGGTGCAGGAGGCGCGTTGAGTTGGCCAGAATGCCCAGGTCGGGCAGGGACTGCGCCGCTGCGGCGATGATGGGCGGGAGCAGGCCCCAGGCGGCCAGGCTCAGCCCAAGCAGGTTGTAGAGCAGGGTGAAGGCCAGGTTGAGCCGCACTACACGCATGGTGCGCCGCGCGATCTGTACCAGCGCTGGCAGAAGCCTCCAGTCTTCTCGCAGTAGCGCTACATGGGCCGCTTCGAGTGCCACATCTGTGCCTATTACGCCCAAGGCGATGCCGATGTCAGCTTGTGCCAGGGCCGGGGCGTCGTTGAGGCCATCGCCTACCATGATGACCGTATGGCCCTGGGCCTGGTAGGCCCTGACGATTTGTAGCTTGTCTTCGGGTAGCAGCCGGGCGCGATAGCCGATGCCAAGCGGCTCCGCCAGATTGGCAGCCGCCTGCTCATGATCACCGGTGAGCAGTTCAATGCGCTTGATGCCAAGGGCCTGTAACTGGGTGAGAGCCTCGCTGACCTCGGGGCGCGGCTTATCGCTGGCGGCCAGGAGGCCGATCAGTTGCTCTTGACAGATGACAAAGAGGAGGGTGCGGCCTGCGGCGGCCAGCTCCCGGGCTACCGGCGGTGGTTGTTGCTCAGGAGGAAGCAGATCAGCATTGCCGATGGTCACGCTTTGACCATTGATCGTGGCCCGTACGCCCAGTCCAGGCAGCACCTCGAAGGTGGCGGGATCGCTCAAGATTAGGCCTTCACTCCGCGCTGCCTGCCGCAGTGCTTCGGCTAGTGGATGCTCCGAGTAGCGCTCTGCGCTGGCTGCGAGCTGTAGCACTTGCTGGCGTGTCATCCCTGCCAGCGGTACGATTTCGCAGATGGTGGGTTTGCCGGTGGTGACCGTACCAGTCTTGTCGATGAGCAGGACGTCGGCCCGCGCTAGCAGTTCCAGATAGGCGCCGCCTTTGATCAGCAGGCCGTGCGAGGCGGCGGCGGCAATCGAGGCTAGCATGGCGATTGGTGTCGCCAGGGCCAGTGAGCAGGAGCAGGCTACTACGAGCACTGCCGCCGCGGCCAGTGGATCGCGCCTTAGCAGCAGGGCCAGCAGGGCAACGGCCAGGACAACCGGCAGAAACCAGGCTGAGAAGCGATCGGCCAGGCGCTGGATGGGAGCGCGTTGCGCTTCGGCCCCTTCGACCAGTTCCACAATGCGGGCAAAGGTGCTGTCGCGGCCTGTGCGTGTGGCGCGGATGCGCAGGCTCCCGGCTTGTACAAGGCTGGCAGCAAAGACCTGACTGCCGGGCGCTGCTTCCAGCGGAAGGGCCTCACCTGTGATAGCTGCCTGGTCGATCGTGGCTCGGCCAGTAAGGACCTCGCCGTCGACGGGGATAGCCTCACCTGGCCGCACGACGACGATGTCGCCAGGGGCTACTTCTTCAACTGGGATGACTCGCTCTTCTTCCTCTCGGATGACGCGCGCCTGCTGGGGCGCCAGAGCGGCCAGGCGTTTGAGGGCCTGGCGCGAGCGCTCGCTGGTCAGGCGCTCGCTGTATTTGCCGACGTGCATGAAGAAGACCACGACGGCAGCCGTGGGCCATTGGCCGATGAAGAGGGCCGCCAGGACGCCGAGCGACATCAGGGTATGTGAGATGATGCGTCCGCGCCGGGCCGCTTGCAGCACGTCCCAGAAGATGGGGGCCCCGGCGAGCAGGGTCAGGCCGACCCCAATCGGCCAAGGCAGGCGATCGGTGAGGCGATCGAGCAGGCCCAGCCACTCGCCAACGATGATCAGCAAGAGTACGGCCCCGAAGAGGAGGCCATAGAGGGTGAAGAGGGTGCGCGTCAGACGCCGCTGGGACTGTTCGGCGAGGTTTGTCGCTGTCTTCTGCTGAAGAAGCGGGGGCCTGGCCTGGTAGCCGGCCCGTTCGACGGCCTGGCAAAGCGCTGGCAGGTCAACGCGCGTGGGATCAACCGTCAGGAGGGCCTTTTCGGCGCTCAGTAGGACGGTCACTTCGTGTACGCCCGGCAGCGCTTCCAGAGCCTGGCGCACGTGTCCGGCGCACTCGGGACAATCCATCCCTGTCACCATGAGTTCGAGCTGGCGTGTTCCTGCTGGCTCCATCTCCTGCCTCCTTCCGCCCTTTGAGAGTGCTGCTCTTGTCCGTCTTTTCTATAGAAGCACAGCCTGGGCAAGGAATGCAAGGCTTGTCGTAAGCTGTGCTTTTCCCGTCGAAATTGTATGCTGTTTGCCCCTGACAACTTCGTTTGTATCAGAAAAAGAGAAGCATGAGGAGAGAGAAAAGTCTATGAAGAAGCTGGTTGCCTTTCCCCTGGAGGATGGTGGGCAGGTGGTGATTGAGGTTGAGGAGCCGGAGCCGGCAGAGGGCGAGCGGGTCCCGGTCTCCCGCCGTCTGACGAGGCCGGAGCAGGCGTCGGAAACGCTGGAGAAGGCGCTGCAGAAGGTCCTACCGGCCATCAAGGCAGTGGCAGAGAGATTACATCATCTGGATCTCAAGCCCGATGAGGTTGAGATCGCCTTTGGGATCAAGCTCAGTGCTTCGCTGGGCGCTATTCTGGCCACTGCCAGCGGTGAGGCCAATTTCGATGTTACGCTACACTGGTACGGCAAAGATCGCCCAGTGCGCTAGCGACACTTTGCGGGCCGTGGGAGCTGCCGCACCGCTCCTGCGGCCATTGACAGATGGAGAGACAAGCTGTGCGCTTGAGCGGAGGCTGCTCTGGGAGCTGTGCTTCAGAATTGACTTTCAGTATCCTCGTGCGGTTCGTCCCCTCTGCAACGCAATCGCTATCAGGGTATCCGCTCTGATCTTGCGGTCCTTTCAGTATCCTCGTGCGGTTCGTCCCCTCTGCAACCAAGGCGCACTACTGCCGAGCGCATTTCATTGAGCCTTTCAGTATCCTCGTGCGGATCGTCCCCTCTGCAACACAACAAAGTTACTCCTGTCGAATGCCACGACGCCGTGCTTTCAGTATCCTCGTGCGGATCGTCCCCTCTGCAACTCCGGAATGGGATGTAGAAGTGTGTGTAAAAGCGCTCAATCTTTCAGTATCCTCGTGCGGATCGTCCCCTCTGCAACTGGAAGATGCCGCTCGGTTGGCAGGCTTGTCAAAACCTTTCAGTATCCTCGTGCGGATCGTCCCCTCTGCAACGCGCAACTAGCCGGAAGTGGTCAGCGTCAGCTAGATCCTTTCAGTATCCTCGTGCGGATCGTCCCCTCTGCAACATGCATTTCAAAACTCGCTGATGCCGCGAATTATTATCTTTCAGTATCCTCGTGCGGATCGTCCCCTCTGCAACAAGCTGCTCACTGGCTATGGTCAGAATGCAAGCGTCTCTTTCAGTATCCTCGAGCGGATCGTCCCCTCTGCAACCTGCTCTTGAGGGAAGACGAGCGCGGGCTTTATATTGCTTTCAGTATCCTCGAGCGGATCGTCCCCTCTGCAACCGGTTGATACTGGTCGGCTTCGCTCGTCAATTCGAGCCTTTCAGTATCCTCGAGCGGATCGTCCCCTCTGCAACTGCTCAAGGCTATTATGGAGCCGTATCAGAGCCGATTCCCTTTCAGTATCCTCGAGCGGATCGTCCCCTCTGCAACACACTTGACAGTAATAACTTGTTTGTGATATGCTCTCTTTCAGTATCCTCGAGCGGATCGTCCCCTCTGCAACCGCGCCCAACGAAAGCGGACCCGGGATACTTCTTCCATAGACTACAACGATTGAGGCCCCGTTTTTGGCATCTGAGAGCCTCGTTTTTCTCTCCCTCCCCCTCTCAAAATATATCGCCTTACGACATTTCTCGAAACTCGTTTTTTGCAAGCCCCAAGGGGCGAGTTTCGAGAGCGCATAAGCCTTATCTTCATCATAGAAAGAGTAAAACATGCACACTTTCATGGTAATACGGTCAGAATCTGACCGCATTTAGTTGCTGGCTCCGGAGAGTTTCGAATCGATCGCTCATACGGCCCTCACC
>NZ_JADGHT010000337.1 GCF_019683755.1 Thermogemmatispora sp.
TGATGTAGTCAGCTTTATTGATCCCCCCTACACACTCACCGGCAAAAAGGCCGGGCGCCGGCTCTACCGCTACTCTGAGCTGGATCACGAGGCGCTGTTAGCGCTGGTGAGCTGCCTCGCGGGCGATTTTCTGGTCACGTACGACGACACACCAGAGGTGCGTACTCTGGCCAGACGCCACGGCCTGGCCCTGGCCGCCGTGCCAATGCGCACAACCCATCACAGAAAGCAGATGGAGCTGCTCATCGGGCGTGACCTGCGCTGGTTGGCAATGTCGCAACCATCATAGCGAGAAGGGCCTTGAGAGAGGGACAGCAGTAATGAGCGACGGGGCCAGAGAAGCACCTTTAACCAAGCAGGCCAATCAGATGCTCAGGCCTGCGCGCAAGCTGCGCGGCTGGTAGGCGCTTGAGCTGAGCCTGGCAACTCTTTCCATTTCCGAGCCTGTCAGCAACGAGTCCCTTCTTTATCAGGCCGAAGCCGCTCGTCTGCTCGCTGAGCTTGATCTCTTCGCTCCCAGGGGACCGAATTGGTTCTGACGCTGCACAGCCAGAAACGCTATAATGAGGTGTTCAACTCGCCTAGCTCAGGTTGAAGGAAGGATGACGCAGACAATGGCAGAGTTTCTTGAGGTGCGCACAACCATCGACTCCGAGGAGGGGGCGCGTAAGATCGCTCAGCAGCTTGTTGAGCAGCGTCTAGCCGCCTGCGTACAGATCTCTGGCCCTATTCAGAGCGTCTATTGGTGGCAGGGGACGCTCGAGCAGGCCCAGGAATGGCTCTGCAGTGCCAAGACGCGCGCCGATCTCTATAGCGCTGTTGAGCAAGCCATTCGCACGGCTCACACCTACGAGGAACCAGAAATTATCGCGCTACCGCTGGTGGCCGGCAGCGCTGGCTATCTACGCTGGCTCGAGACGGAGACCCGTTCCACGAGCGGTGACCAGGCTTGAGCTGGTCCGGCGTTTGCCCAGCCCCACGGAAGGCAGCGGCAGGGTGGAGCTGGTCGCTCTCTTCCTGCCGCTTTTTTTGCTGCCTGATGCCACGCCCACCGCAAAAAACAGGGAGCTACTAGCGCGTTTCTGCCCGTCTACTGGCTGGGTGGAGAGTCAGAGGCGAGTTTTGCAGTGAAGAGTGATCAGTCTCTCTTGCTTTTGCCAGTCTCTATAGAGTATAGTAACTCTCATCAATGGGAACACCGGGGCTTTTGGTCTGATCTTCTGCTCAGTTCACTTCAGCAGTGATCTCCCTCTCAGGGAACACTCTTCCGACCTGACCAGACCTGGGAACCCGGCTTCTCCTCTGCTCTTGCCTTCCTTATTTGTTGAGGGTGCTCACTATTTGTTAAGGGTGCTCACTGCATGGGTTGCTGTGAAGTGAGATGCGATGGCTAAGCTTTTTCAGGCGAAGGACAGGAGCCACTTTTATATCGTGGCGGGTAAGAGTCAGGGCACCTTTCAGATAACGCCAGAGGGCCTTTTTCGGCTGGCTAAGTGGGGTATTCCGCTCCCTTCCCCCGGTAGAGAGAGCGATGAGGGCGTTTCTCTTTCGCTGGGGACATTTCGCAAGCTGCGAGATATCGGCTGTCTCTACAGAAAAGGTCTCTCGCTCTCGCCCGCAGCCAGTCTGCCAGGCAGTTCCAGGCAGGACGATGACGACGAAGAGCGCAGCGAGGGCCAAGCAGAGGCCCCCGCGGGGCTACCTCTGCTGCTGATGGTGACAACAGACGATCGGAAAGAGAGCTGGCAGCTCGCTCTTGATCTCTCTGCCCTGGGTGAGGAGACGTGGCAGGAGCTGCAGCAGCTCGCTGGCCCGGCGGCTGACGCTCGTCTGCTGGCTGGCTCGCCAGAGCTAACCAGGGGGCGATCACTCAGGGAGCTGGCATTTTCACCCCTGCTAGTGGTGCCCCCACAGGAAAGCGCATATGAGCTTTGCTGTCAGCTCGCCGATGGGTGCCATCGCCTGCAGACAGTCCCCCCAACACCCGGTCTCGCAGCCGACTGGCAGGGAACACTCTTTTGTGAGGATGAGGAGGAAGCTGAGAAGCTGCCCCGACGCCTGCGTCGCGGCGAGAGCCTGAGGCTCTATCGTGGGAGGCGCCTCTACTGGCTGGTGCGCAGCGAGCTTGCTGTTGAGCAGGGACTGCTTGAGGACTGGCCAGGTCTGCAGCGTCAGGTTGGTCCGTCTTGCTCCGACTGGCAGTTGTGGGAACTGGAGCTGACACCCTCGACCCTGGCCACGAAGGAGGCTGAGGCCCGGCTTGAGCGTTGGCTGAACTATAGCGAACTGAAGTTGCAGCAGCCGAGCTGGTCACTGATGCTGCTCAGTCCGCCCCTGGTGCTCCCGAAGGAGGGGCCCCCTGTATTAGGCTCGCGCTCGCAAGTGCTTGTGGGCTGCAGACCACCCACCGACTTGCTCTCTTCTCAGTCTGGGCGAGCTGGCTCCCTGACCCTGGATCTGCGTCTTAGACAAGAGGGTGGGGGTCCGCCTGTGGAGCAACGGTTTTTGCTGCCCGCGGAGACCAGCATGGTTTACGTGGCCCTGGACGGTCTGGCGCCAGGGAGCTATCAGCTCTGGCAGGAGAGGCAGTCGGGTCGCCTGACCTTCGCTCTTGATCCTTGCGCCGTGGAGGCCGGAACCGGTCCCTTGCCGCCGGAATGGCTGACGGGCTTGCGCTGCACAGCGGTGACCCAGGGCGGTGCCCGCCAGGAGTTCGCCGCGTTCAGCCCGACGGCAGAGGCGGCAGCGGGCGCCGAGAAGCCAGGCCATCTGGTGTTGAAGAGCGCAGAGGAGGGGGCCACACTGGTATGGGAACTGGCCCCGCCGGGCCTGCCGGTCAGCGTCTCCTGGCGCTGGTGCACTGCAGAGGCGCTCTGGCACCAGGGCCAGGCTTTCTCTCCGGTGACCACGGGCGAGAAGCTGACAGACCTCTGGCGACAACAGATCTGGCCAGCGCTCGCCAGGGCCAGCCAGGCCCGTTTGATCCTCGACGGGGGTGCCCTGGGCTGCCTGGAGATCTCACTAGAGCCTGCACCCAGACCGGTCGCTACACCACTACGGCTCAAGACTGCCCATCGCGCGCAGTTGCTCTGGCTGGGCCATTGTCTCACCACCCTGCCAATGGCCGAGCTTGCCCATACGCCAGGGCTGCCGGTCGCTCTGCAGCAGCGGCTGCGCTCTCTGGAGCAGGCTGCCCGCCAGGATGATCCCCCGCTGGCCCTGGCGCTGCGGCGCCTCCTGACCGCTCGCTTGCCGCCCTGGATAGTGGCCCGCCTGATGGCCGTTTTCCAGGAGCACTAGCACGATCATTCGGCATACTCTTTGCTCTGCTCGCCTTGCTGTTCCCTTCGGATCGGAAGGTTTCCACTATGATCAAAGTAGAAAGCTACCAATGGATTGGAATTATTCAAGAAGACAATCTAAAGGAAAATATTGCTTTTCTTACCCCTCTGGCATTTCTCAATGATGAATTCCAGCACTGGGAAGCACTTGTCTGGCAGAAAGCCAAAAACTGCTTTCCCAACGCCGGTAAGGTTGCCTGGCCACGTGGGCCGAGTGGATGGAGACCCGAGCTGCTCTACAGCTTTCGCGTTGAACTGGCCCAGGGTCACGAGGACCGCAAAGATTCACCGACCTACGCACACTACCGGATCGCTGGTTCCCCTCAGCCCTCGCCCGACGGGCTGGCCCAGATCCTCAATTGGAGCACGATCCCAAGGGAGCGGCTCCTTGCCAGGCTGAGCGAACCTTTCATCAGGCCATGCTATACGAAAACCATCTATATCCAGCATGGGCGCCAGCTCTATGGACCAATCCCGCTAGACAGCGAGCGGCTACGCCCTCTCGCCTACAGCAACGACATTACGGAGCAAACGCTGTATGTCAACGTCTGCGAGCTTCCCGACGATGAGCAGGCGATTCTTACCTTCCTGCTTGACAATGGCCGAGAACTGCGTCTTCTGACGATCGAGCCAGCCGCTAGCGAGCAGCGGGACTGGTCTCCTCCAGCTGTCATTATCAAGCAAGTGCTCACGGCCTATCACAAGCAGCCCCTGGTCAAAGACCTCGACGTGGACCAGGTGCGGCGCGTGCTCAAGGCGCTGAAGCACGCCTTCAGTACTCAGCCACCAGACACCTTCCCGCTTTCATCAGAGACCCTCACACGTGCTAAAGCCCTATTGCAAGCTGGCGAGCAGGTCATCAAGGACTGGCAAGAGTTCAGCGACTTTCTGCAACAGCTCCCCGCTGTCCAGCAGCAGCTCGCCGCTATCCGCAAAGCAGCTCACCAACAGGCCTATCAGGAGGCTCAGGAACAGCTCCGCCAGGAGATGGCCGACTTCCGCCGCCAGCAGGAGGAGGCCATCGCTCGCGAGCTTGAGGCCCGCTTTGCTGAGCAGCGCCAGCAGCTCGCCGAGGGTCAGAGGCAGCTCGATACGCTGGTACAATCTCTTAAAGAAGCCTCAGATGAGCTTGAACTATATGAAGATGAAATAATCAATAAAAAGAAAGAGATAGAAGCACAAAAGCTTTTGCTTCAGGAAGAAAAGGCCCAGCTTCAAGCCTTCGAAGCCCATTTCCGACAGCGTCTGGAAGAGCTACGACAGCAACCGCTAGCAGCGCTGAGCCAGGTGCTTGCGAATCACTGGCTCCTGGTGGCCAGCGCCGGTAGAGGCAGCAGTAGAGACACCGGTAGAGACATGGGTACTGGCATAGATACAGGCGCTGCCCACTATCACAGCACCGAGCAGCTCTGGCCAGAGCTGGCCCGGGGCGGGTCGAGCAAGTTCATTACTGATGCTTCTACCCTGCTTAATCTGGCAACCATCCGTCAGGAGGCCCGTCCCAACGGCATCAAGCCGGAAGCTGTGCGTCTCTGTATCATTGCCCTCCTGGCGGGCCTCATTCCCACGCTCAGCGGACCTTACGCCCTCGCCACACTGGAA
>NZ_JADGHT010000338.1 GCF_019683755.1 Thermogemmatispora sp.
TAACGGCAACCTGAAACACCTTATGGGACAACGGTCAGTCATGCGGCTGATGAGGGCGAGGCTCTGATCCACCAGGGCTTTTCTGAAGATGAGGTCACCTCTCTGCTCTGGTTGCGTCAGTGGTATCAGAGCGGCGGCAGCGATCGAATGGAGATCGTACGCCGCTTGGAGTTCATTAAAATGCTGTTCCTCCGCGGCAAAATTGAGCTGTAACTTATTTCGTCCTCCTACTCCAAGATTGTTCAGGTCCTCTCTCTCTCGATCCGCCCTCTAGCGGGGATAGGCGCTAGAGAGGGTGACGGGGCCAGAGGGTAGGTACGTGACGATAGACGCTTTCTGGGCGGCGAGTCGGCTACCAGCTCACCTCTACACGGCAGCCTGCTCGCCGCCTTGCCTCTGTCCCTGATCTTCTGCTTCTTTCTAACCTGGCCCCACCACCAACGTAGTAATGGCTGAAGGCAGCAAAAGACAGTCTGAGCTGGCGCCGCCCTATGGAATAGATACCTCGCGCCTCCAGACTGGGCTTTTGAGAGCATATAATAAGGACAGCACATACGACGAGGGAATAGAAGGTTTCTCCTATGCGAATGATTCTCTACCTCGGCAAGGGTGGCGTGGGGAAAACAACAGTGGCCGCCGCCACTGCTGTGCGCTCAGCCCAGCTCGGCAAGCGCACGTTGGTGGTGAGTACCGATCTGGCCCATAGTCTTGCCGATTGCTTGAGACAGCCCCTGACTTCAGAGCCGAGCGAGCTGGCTCCCGGGCTGTGGGCCCAAGAAGTGAATGTGCTTGATGAGATGCGGCGTAGCTGGGGGAAACTGCAGGGTACGCTGAGCAGCCTCCTGCGGACTCAGGGCCTCAATAGTATTATGGCAGAAGAATTAGCGCTGATTCCTGGGATGGATGAAATCGTCAGCTTGCTCAATATCTACCGCAATGCACGCGATGGCGCCTTCGAGGTCGTGGTGATTGACGCCGCCCCAACTGGCGAGACCGTGCGCTTGCTGAGCATGCCCGATACTTTCCAGTGGTATGCTGGGCGCATTGCTGGCCTGCAGACGAGCACGCTGAATCTGGCTCGCCCCCTGATTAAGGCCTTTCTCCCTTCGACAGAGGTGTTGGATGCCGTTCAGTTACTGAGCGAGCGCGTCAAGGCCCTCCGCAGCGTGCTCAGCGATCCCTCCGTTAGTTCCTACCGCCCGGTCGTGAACCCGGAGCGCATGGTGATTAAGGAGGCTCTGCGCGCTGAAACCTACCTCGCTCTCTTCGGCTATCCTATCGACGGCGTGGTCTGTAATCGTGTCTTGCCACCTGGTCCTTATCAGGATCAATTTATGCAACAGATGTACCAGAGTCAAGAGAGGCTTCGCCGTCATATCCAGCAGACTTTCGCTCCTTTGCCTGTCTGGGAGGCGCCCTACTATGCTCAGGAGCCTCTTGGTATCGAGCGTCTAGCTGAGCTGGCGCAGGCCATCTTTGGCGAGCAGGACCCGACGCAGGTCTTTTATCGCGGGCCTGTCCAGGAGGTCATCGAGCAAGATGGCCATTATGTTTTACGCCTCCCTCTCCCCCATGTCGAGCTGGAGAAAGTGCTTATGACGAAAAAAGGAGATGAGATGATCATTGAGATCGGCAATTTCAAGCGCGATATTTCTCTGCCTGCCGTATTGGCTAGCCAGGAGGCAACGGTAGCGCGCTTCGTCGATAAGGCCCTGGAAATTCATTTTGCGCCACCCGCCAGTCGGCCAGCATCTCAACCAGCAGCGGAACACGAGAAATCAGCCTGAGTGTGGCCCTACTATCCTGGGCTTACTGAGGCCAACCTGGTCAGGCTGGCAGCCCTCTGCTTTGGCCGCTTTAGATGCCCGCTCGCCCTTGGCAGCGGGCTGTTTCCCATTTCGCTCTAGTGCCGACGCAAGACCGGATAATCAACATCGGCCTACTGACTAGTGCTCCCAGTCATTCAGTCAGCTAGTTCGCTAGCTTCTACCACAGTGCTGGCAGCTAGGCCGAAGCGAGGCTACCGGAGAAAGGTGAAAGGACGATGCATGTCTTTGTTGCCGGTGCAACAGGCGTCCTGGGGCGAGCGCTTGTCCCCCGCCTACTTCAGCAAGGACATACGGTGCGCGCACTCGTGCGCTCCCCCGAACGGGGACATTTGATTCGAGCCACTGGCGTTGAGCTGGTCAGCGGTGATCTGCTGACGGAGACAACAGCGCAGCAGCTCCCTTCGCTGGTCCGTGGCTGCGATGCAGTGGTCCATATCGCTACGGCGATTCCTCGTAACCCCACCGATGCCTCGGCCTGGGAGCCGACCACCCGGCTGCGTACCGAGGGTACGCGGCTGCTTCTGGAGGCCGCGCAAGCCGCTGGGGCTCGCTACTATATTCAGCAGAGCATTGCTATTGCCTATCCTGACGGGGGTGAGCGCTGGCTTGATGAGACGACTCCTTTAGACCGCTCGCCGCAACGCTCGACGATTTGCGGGCCTGTGATCATGATGGAGGAGATGGTCCAGGCTGTCAATCCTGCTGAGTTGGGATGGTGCATTCTGCGGGGCGGCAGCTTTGTCGGTCGCGGGACTGCTCAGGATACATTGGTGGCTCGCTTGCGCGAAGGGCGCCTGGTGGTGATCTGCGATGGCAGCAATTTTATTTCGCCGATCCATGTGGCCGATATGGCAACGGCTATCATTGCAGCTTTGCAGCCGGCTGCCGTGGGGCGTATCTTTAATATCGTCGCCACGCCGGTCCGCTATGGGGAGTATGTGGACCATATCGCTGCTCTGCTACAGGTCCCTCCTCCACCACGCGACCCGTCAATGCCCTGCCCTCCCTCATTCCGCTGCAGCAATGAGGCCGCTCGTCGCCTGCTCGGTTGGCAGCCAACACATGATATCTATGAGGACGTGGTACCCACTCAACCGTGAGCGGCGTAGCAAGGCTCAATCCCAGGCCGCCCAGCAAGGCGCTGCGCAGCCTGGAAGAGAACAGGGTGTCTGCTGACCTCTACTGCACAGGGGTAGAGATAGAGCAATGCTCGAATAGGAAGAGGGCAGAACCTGCCTGGTCAGCAGCTCTCAGCTAGCAAATGTGAACCGCTGACCAGGCCAGGGGAGGGGCCGTCTGACTTGCTGTACGCTCGCCGCTGCGTCAGGCTGGCCCTTCTCCTGAGCCAGGTCGGAACCATTCTTAAGGGGATGGCCATTACCTGGGGCGGCTTTGCTCGCCCCGGTCTGGTTCTGGCCGCGACTCCTCAGTCACTCTGCGACACTTCTCGGTTCGGCTCACTGTTTTCGACGCTCTCTTCTTCCTGCATGGCAGCCGCTCCTGTGGAAAGCCTGGCCTTCCCCTCGTTAGAAGATGAGACGCTTCCGCCTTCGGGGCCAGCAAGGCGCACCGCTGCCATCGCCGCGGTCTCCGTGGCCCGCGGCACCAGTGCGTTGCGCGCTCCATATTTGCGCAGGATCAAGGCCGCTTCGGCCTGACGCTCCAGGGTTCTGACCATGATGATAGTGCGCCCTCTCACGGCTTCGGCCTCTGTGTAGCGCGGTCCCGTGGCACTCAATGAGGGACCGATGATGGTTCCTAGAAAGCCCCCTCCCAGGGCCCCCAAAACGAGACCTTCACAGAGGGCAAGCATCGGCCCCCCGCTGATCTGAACACCAGTCAGAGGAAGGACCAGCGATGCAAGGAGGCTGAAAAGCCCTCCTCCTACTGCTCCTATAATGCCCCCTAACAAGGGCAGATTATATCTGGCTCTCGCTCGCTCCAGCAGCCGCTCCGTTAGACCAGCTTCTTGCGGCTTGAGTGGCTCGCGCGAGAGCCTGGTAATTTGCTCATCCTTGAAGCCAGCAGCTTTCAGCTCACCAATGGCCTGCTCCGCCTGGCTCCGCTCTTCGAAAATTCCCACCACAGCAGCAGATCCAATCAGTGCCATCTCTCTTTCTTTCCCTCCAGCAGCTTCTTGCAGGCTCACAGCTTCTATATTATGCCCATTCCGTCCCCAGGATCAACAGGTACTATTTATGCAACACCTTTAGTAGATAGGTTCGCCAGGATCAGAGGCCCGACTTGGCTGTACTCGATACACGGTAGGGAACACCGTGCTCTCCAGCACTCCATCCCATCCAGGCTAGGTCAGGTGCTGGATACCCTATTGGAGCGGCGCCCAGGCCCTTGACACTCGGGGGCAGCGACGACTATAGTAGGTGAGCAGCAGTACTCTTAAGAAACAGGCAGTAGCGTCAACGTATGACAACAGGGGCAAACACAGCACTCAAGCCTTATATCGAGCGCGCCCGCAAAGTGCTTCAGCACGAACAACGGACCAACCATCGAGACCAGGCAGTCAAACCCGGTGGACTGGAAGTCTTTGTGAAGCACTGGCTGGATGAGATCAGGCCTGTCTGCCATGCGTTAGGACGCGATCTGCGCCCCTTCTATCGTCTGGCCTCCTGTTTAAAGGGCTACCGCCAGCAGGACCCTCTGCAGCGTGCAGCCAACTTGCGGGCAGCTCTGGCTCTCCTGAATGAGCTAGAGCGTGAGCAAGAGGCCGTTCCCAGTCGGCAGCCATCTTCAGAGCCTTCAGCACGTTCACAGGCCAGTGAGCCTGGTGGACAGCTAGCTCGGCCAGCCTCCTCCTCTCCTGCTCTGAGGCGTGAGCAAGTTCCGGGAGGAGATCGGTCTCAGCCTCAGCTCCGTTCCGCCCATAGCGAACCTGGCCGTGGTGGCAGGGAGCGTCGGGAAGCCGAGTCGGATCGCATCACTCTTGACGGCAGTAGCACACCCGGGCATGCCGCCTTAACCCTGTTGACGGCAGACGTCTCGGCTATTCACGGTGTTGGTCCGACGGTGGCCGCTCGCCTGCGCAGCCTGGGTATCCACACGGTCGGTGATCTGCTCTTCTACTTCCCTCGCGAGCATCGCGACTACAGCAAG
>NZ_JADGHT010000339.1 GCF_019683755.1 Thermogemmatispora sp.
CCCAGAGAGGTCCATTTACCGTTGCTTCCTCACGGACCTGGCGGGGTTCACAGACATCTGCCGCGCAGGACCCAATTGCGCCGAGCGGCAGGGCGGGGAGAAAACCGGTCTGTTCCTGGCCGCTCGTTCTCTCTTGCAGGATCTGCCTTCGCGGACCAGGGCTTATTGTACACCTGTCCCAGGTGTCTTGTCAAGATTGCTTAGGAGCGGCAGCGTAGCCCTGGTCGCGGCCCAAGTGTATGCTTGCCGCAGAAGATCTGCCACTGACCAGCCAGAGGAGTATTCCTCGCGAGCACAGCGGCGGAGGGGAGCGCTGCCTGTGCCGCGAGAGGGGCTATATTGAAATGGGCAAACAGACAGGCGCTCCGAACGCAGCCGCTTCGGGATTGGCTACAAATACTTTTCGATCAACAGGCGATACTTCTCGCGCACCGCCTCGGGGATCACAGAGCGATCAGTGATGATAGCGGAGGCCAGCGCATGGGGGCAATCACAGCTCACAGTGCTGCGATCGGCGGGAATCTTGCTGACCAGGCGCCGCAGGATGCGCTGAGCATTGGTCACATTCGCATTCAAATTCTGGACCACCAGCTCAACCGAAACCGACTCCTCGCTCTCGTGCCAGCAGTCATAGTCAGTCACGCAGGCCAAAGTAGCATAGCACAGCTCTGCCTCGCGGGCCAGCTTAGCCTCCGGCAGGGCGGTCATACCGATAATATCCATGCCCCAACTGCGGTAAGCAAACGACTCTGCCTTCGTTGAAAAGAGCGGCCCTTCGATACAGACATAGGTACCGCCCTCGTGAACGCGCACATCGCCCAGCTCACGGGCCGTCTCCAGCAGAAGCCGGCTCAAGGTAGGACAGAACGGCTCAGCAAAGGTGCAGTGAACCACCAGGCCGCCTTCGAAAAATGAATTCACGCGGCTCTTCGTGCGATCGAACAACTGACTAGGAATGACCAGATCGCGGGGGGCAATATCCTCGCGCAGGCTGCCAACCGCACTGACCGAGATCACCCATTGCACGCCCAGGCTCTTCAAGGCCCAAATATTGGCGCGTACCGGAATCTCGGTCGGACTAAGGCGATGGCCGCGTCCGTGGCGTGGCAGAAAGGCTACGGGCACCCCTTCCAGCTTCCCAATTGTAATCACATCGCTAGGAGCGCCAAAGGGCGTTTCCACAGCCACCTCTTCCAGATCAGTCATCCCCTCCATACGATAGAGGCCGCTCCCGCCAATCACCCCAATAGTTGCTTGAGGCATAGCGATCACATCCTCCTTGCTGGCAGAAATGGTCACAGCTCTCCTGGCCATAAGGCGCCTATGAGCTGCGTCGAGGACGATTCTTCCTCATACGCGCGCAACCAAAGTCAGGCTGACCTGATGCGCAGATAGCGTAACTTCCCCACCTTCAGTACAGCGCCCTCACGCGCGGGTACCGTGAAATCGGGGGTCTGAATTGTCTGAGCCTGGCTGCTAGAGCCTTCGGGGAAAAAGCTGACACCGCCCTGCTGAATCAGACGCCGGGCCTCATTGCGGCTAGAAGCCAGCTTGGCATCGACCATCAGCGTCACAATGTTGACCGGCTCCGTCAGGCGGTACTCGGGCATCTCGGCTGGCAGTTGGCGCTGTGAAAACTGACGGATGAAGGCCTCTTCTGCCTCCTGAGCCGCTGCGGGACCGTGAAACTCACTCACGATCTCGCGAGCCATTCGGCGCTTGACCAGCATGGGATTAAGCGTGCCCTCGGCCATCTTGCGGCTCATCTCCTCTAGCTCCTCCTCGGGCACATCGGTCAGCGTCTCAAAGTAGCTCATCATGGCATGGTCGGGCAGCGACATCAGCTTGCCATACATATCGTTGGGAGGAGCCGTCAGAGCGATATAGTTATTCAAGGATTTTCCCATCTTCAATTGGCCATCCAGCCCGACGATCAGTTGCACTGTCAGAATCTGCTGGGGGGCCTGACCAAAAATCGGCTGCAGCTCACGTCCCACCAAGAGATTAAAGGTCTGATCTGTCCCCCCGATCTCCACATCAGCGCGCAGGGCCACCGAATCGTAGCCCTGCAGCAGCGGATACATCAGCTCGGAGAGGTAAATCTCAATACCGTTGCGGAAGCGCTTAGCGAAATCGTCGCGAGCCAACATCTGGGCCACCGTCTTATAGCTCAGCAGGCGCATGACGTCGGCCAGGGTAAACTGATCGAACCATTCGCTTTGCCAGCGCACCTCGGTCTGTTCGCGATCGACAACACGGTAAAACTGATCGAGGTAGGTGGCAGCATTGGCCTTGACCTGCTCGGCGCTCAGCGGCTTACGCGCATTCTCGCGCCCACTGGGGTCGCCCAGGCGAGCCGTCCAGTCGCCGATCACGACAACAGCCTTATGGCCCAGACGCTGGAACTGACGCAGCTTGCGAAAAACCACCGCATGACCGATAGTCAGCTCATAGTGGCTGGGATCAACGCCGAGCTTGACCCGCAACGGTTCCCCACGGTTGCCTTCCAGCAGCAGGCGCCGTAACTCCTCCTCCTTCTCCACCAGCACCACGCCGCGCTTGAGCACGCGTTCGATCTCAGCTTGCTCTGGTGACTGCTTCACCGTCACGTCTTCTGCACCCTTCCTCTTCTAACGAGATGATTTGGTTGGTGAGATTAGGATTGCTTGCGTATTGTCAGCATTGTAGCAGAAAGCTGACGGGGCGTCGAGAGGCTGAGTTTGACAAGACCATTATCAACTTTTCTAACAGAATTCTTATAGATTGCAAACGTTGCTCTAATATAAAGCGCGCTATACTCTAAAGCGAGAGACAAGCTCTGCTCGGTGCGGAGCCCACAGGCGACCGCTCTCTAGGGAGGCAAATGCGGAAAGCAGCCTGTTGCACTGGAGAGCGAGCCTGTCGGCGTGAGTAGACGAGCTGAAGAGGATGTGAGCGAGAGAGGCAGTCAGTCGCAGACAGGCAACGGAGTCTTAGCGAGTAAGGCACGTCAGAGTGAGGCTAGAAAAGGAAGTTTGACGGCTAGATTATGCAAAGGAGGTGTTAAAAGTTATGCCCGATCTGACGCGTTATAATCCATTTCAGGAGATGATTTCCCTGCGTGAGGCGATGGATCGTCTCTTTGAGGAGAGCTTCATTTCGCCGCGCAGCCTGCTGAGCCGGGGCGTTGCCTCGAACCTGTACGAGACAAAAGACGACTTCATCCTACAGATCCCCATGCCGGGAGTGAAGCCGGAGGACGTTGAGATCACCGCGCAGCAAGACACAGTCTCTGTCAAATGGGAGACGAAGCCGGTAGCGCCCGAGAATGCAACGGTCCACTGGCGCAACTTTGGCAACGGGCAGTATCAGCAATCGTTCACGCTGCCTGCGCCGATCAATCCCGATCGAGCCGAGGCCAACTATCAGAACGGTATCCTGACCTTGCGCCTGCCCAAAGCTGAACAGGCCCGTACGCGCACCGTCAAGGTCAACGCCCGCTAAGCGGACCGGGTCTGCGGTGATCAGCAACGCTGGCCTGTTGGCACCTTTCCCTTGGCGCGATGGAAACTATCTGGAAGCGTGGGGGAAGGCGCGGGCCAGCGTTGCTCTCGGTGACCTCCTGGGTTCAGAGTCTTTCTGGTCTGAGCTTCCCCATATCCAGCCTCCAGCCAAAGTGGTAAGGTGACTGACTCGCGTCTGCTCGGCTTGCAGTGATGGGCCTTGCTCCTACTCGTGCTCGCCGGAGCCCTCCACTGGCCCCCTCGATAGAGAGGATTCGCCTCCCTGAGCTTCTTCGTTCTCAGCCTCCTGGCGCAGACGGTTGCGCGCCGTAATGATATGGTAGAGAATAATGAGTTGCGTTAGCGCCAGCGGGTCGCTTTGACGCAAGACATTGCCGACGTAGAAGCGTCCGAGCATGCTCAAGCGCTCTGGGCGCAGGTGGTTGATCTCCTGCATATGGGCCCAGATACAATTTTCCAGCTCACAGGCCTTTTGATGGCTAATGTCGCCATCGATCTCCAGGACATCGCGCAGCACCCCATCATAGACCTCCTCCACCAGGCGCAGAGCCGGCCTGCGCCCGTTGTGGGAGGCTTCCAGAACATCTGAGAGATCGATTTTGGGGGCGTGCTTTGCCTCAATGAGGCGTACGTCGAGATGAGCCAGGTCGCGTGTGCGATAGTAGAGACTACCACGGTAAAAGCGAACGATGATATCGGCAAAGCGTTTCTGCGGCTGGATATAGAGCAGGCTATCGCGGCGGCGCAAGGCGATCTGCTCCCGCACCTGCTCGACGGTGTAGCCGCGCGAGGTGCTATCGCGCATAATCTTCCACTGCTGCTGCAGGGCGGCCTCTGGGTCGAGATAAATGCGCACGTGGGCCAGGCGACGCAGCTCCGGGGTAAAGAGCGCATGCAGGCCATGCACGAAAATAATCTCCGCCGGCTTTACCTCCTCGGGCGGGCCGAAGGTGCCAGTGCGGTGGTCGTAGACCGGCTTCACGATGGTCTCGCCACGCGCCAGGCGCTGCAAGTGCTCGGTCATCAGCGGAAAATTATTAGCGCACGGATGAAGGGCCGTGATGCCGGCGCGCATGCGAGCCGCGCGATCCAAGGTGTGGTAGTCATCGAGGCAAATATGTGTCACGGAATCCTGGCCGAAGAGCTGCACCATTCCATCGGTCAGAGTGCTCTTCCCTGAGCCGCTATCCCCACAGACCGCGACAATGAGAGGCTTGTGAGCTGTCTTCTGTCTCTCCATGAGTTAGCCACTGATTAGCAGGCCAGCAGGCAAAACACATCAAGGTGCTGCTGCCAGGCGTCTGCGTGCTCTGAACACCATCCGTTCCACCTCGCCGGAAGCGGACCTTTCCCAAGGGTTCGCTGGTTAAAAGTATAGCATATCTCGCCTATCTCGCGG
>NZ_JADGHT010000340.1 GCF_019683755.1 Thermogemmatispora sp.
ATATATCAACCGTAGCGGGCGCACTGAGCTAGCAGCCGGACTCCTCATCGGCGCTATGATGCTCTCCATTGCATTTGTGATCACCGTTGTCCTGACCGACAAGGGAGGATCTGATCTCCTGCCAACCTATGATTTTTTCATCTACCCCATTATGATCGGCAGCATCTTTATGCCGAGAAAGCTCATTATTCCTTTCACACTGATTGAGATACTTTTTATCTGGTATAATATGTTGCTTGGACCACATCCACGTGAGATCATCCAGGTCCGAGGAACCCCACTGATGTGGCTCTGGCTGGCTCGCCCCACTCTTATGCTCTGCATTACAGCCATTGTAAGCTGGCTTGGTTCTCGTAGTGTTGAGCAGGCAATCCTGCGAGCTGACCACGCTGAAGAACTGATTGACGCCGAGCGGCTTCTTTCCGCTCAGAGCCAACTGCTCCTTCAACAGCAATAGCAGCTAAAAATAGAAATATCTCAAATTCTTCTAGTGCATCGTGAAGCGGCTGCTGGCAACTATAACGTGCGTGCCCCTCTCAATAGCCAGGGCATGATCTGGCAGATTGCCCACTCATTGAATAATTTATTGGCCCGTTGTCAGGAGCTAGCGCGTGACCATGACGAGCTGAAACGCGCACGTGACGATATTGAGAAGGTATCCTACTATATCGAGCAGCTCCGTCAAGGGATACATGTGCCTCTGCCGGTCTGTCACTCGATCCTGGGAAAGCGTCTCATCTATGCCCTCACCAAAAATACAACCTCAATCCGGCCATCTCAGCCATTATCTTCTGAACGTCCTGGCTCGGGACCTGTTAGCAGGCCGCATCTCAGACCATCTCGCATCTCTTTTGAAGCAGTGCACGACAACAAAGAGGCTCCTCCGCCCGACCAGAAGCCAGGGCCAGAGACAGGGTTTACAAAGGCGTAAAAGGAAGAGACAGGATTTACAAGGACGTAAAAGGATATTTATCCGCGTCTACTTTTCTGATTTTTGAAGAGAGGAGGAACTCTCTTATGTCCGACACGACGAACATCTCCCCTATGACCAGCGAGGCAACAGAAAGCCCACAGGGTATGCAGCAAAAGCAGTTCATCGGGCAGCGGCCAGTCTCCTGGCTATTTGGCCTCACCTACTTGCTCGCTAATCTCGCAGGCAATAGCGTTCTTCTACCTGTGATCATCTTTCTCGTCCCTTATCAGGTCAACTTGCTTGATCCGACTGATCATGTTACAAGCCTGGCGCTTGTGCAATCAATCGGTGCCATCTTTGCCTTGCTAGCGACTCCCTTAGCTGGCGCTATCAGCGATCGCACCCGCGCACGCTTTGGCAAGCGCCGCCTCTGGCTCTTTGTCCACATGCTCTGCGCGTGTATGGCCTTACTCTTGCTGCGCTTCGCTCCCACGATCTTCCTTATTGTTGTGGGTTGGTCACTTCTCCAGTTTTTCGGCGGGGCTTTGCTCACAGTGCTTCAGGCGATCATTCCTGACCGTGTACCGCTCAATCAACGCGGCTTCATCTCTGCCCTTGTCGGACTCGCTATTCCTTTTGCTGCAGTACTGGGAGGCCTCCTCATCGCAGTCATCTTTCGTAGAAACTACCTGGCAGCTTACTATCCTCTCAGCGCCGCACTGATCCTTAGCATCCTGCTGTGCTTGCTTGTCTACCATGAGGAGATGACTCTTGACCAGCCGCCATCTTCTTTCCGGCTGAAAACCTTTCTGGCTCGTTTCTTGGTGAATCCCCGAAAACATCCTGATTTTGCTTGGGCCTTTGTCACGCGACTTCTCCTATTTTTGGCATATTTTGCTGTCGCGACATATATTCAGTATTATATCAAAGATGGGCTGCATTACGAGCAGCTCTTTCCAGGCAAAAAGGTGCTCGATGGCACACTAGCCGTCCAGAGCATCGAGACGCTGCTTATTCTGATCTGCTCCTTTGGAGCTGGCTGGCTCTCTGACCGGCTGGGGCGTCGCAAGCCCTTTGTGATTGCTGCCGCGTTCCTGGTCATGTTAGCCCTCTTGACCCCAGTTTGGTTACCCACCTGGAGTGGTGTCCAGCTCTTTGCTGCCCTGCTTGGCGCAGGATATGGCGCCTACTTGGCCGTCGACACTGCTCTGATTACCCAGGTGCTGCCGAGCGCGGCAGACTATGGGCGCGATCTTGGATTGATCAACCTGGCTTTATCCATTCCCTTGATTGTGTCTCCTTTGCTTGGAGGACTGCTTATCAACTCTCTCGGCTACAGTGGTCTCTTTATCGCCGGAGCAGGTATTGCCTTGCTGAGCGCACTTATGGTGCTGCCCATCAAAAGTGTGCGCTAGTAAGCTGTCTTCATCAGGCAGCTCAATCCAACTTGTCGCGGAAAGGAGTCACATCAGGGATGCCCTCACTAGTTGATCTCTCGCAGCCTGAACAATTGTTGCGAGCCTTCATCAAGACGCGGGCCTCTTTGGGCGAGGAAGAAGTGGTCTGCTGGTGGAGCGGTCGTGTCTACAGCCTGGTACCCGGAGAGCCGAGCCGCTTTCTCTTTGCCGTCGAAGGGTATAACATCTGCCGTTGCCGTCCTATTCCGGAGGGATATGAGCAGCTCTCGCGTGAAATGATGGTCTACCAGGACCCTAACGAGCACTCTATTCTGGAACGCTGGGCGAATCCCTTTACCGGAGAAGAGGTCGAAGTTGTGCCCGTCTGGAATGATCCTGTAAATCAGCGTTATCTGCTAGAGGGTCCACAAGGGCCCTTTACGCTCCAGGTCACGCCTTTGGAAGGAGGGAGGCTCTGTCTGGCTCTGGATGTGCTACTGGCCTACCCCTCTCCTTTGCCACGTGCTCTCTACCCGCGTTATTCTCAAAGTGATCTCTACCAGGGAGCCGAGCTCTTCCAGTTCTTCGTCAGCCACGATGACCTTGGGAATGAAAAGCTGTCCTCAGCGCCATGTGAGATCGCCTGGACGCGTATTGGACCCTGGCTTCCCTGGATGGCTATGGGTGATCACCCCGGCTGGCTGCTCTATCAATGTCGAGGCTGCAAGCTACAAGGAGGCTACGCAGCTCTCCCAGCTTCATTACGCTCCTTTGTCGAACGCTATCAGCCTCATTATCAACACGCTCCGACAGAATGGAGCGGCCCTAATGAAAGCTCGTGGAGCTATTTCAAGAAAAAGCTTCTGGGCAACCAGGAGTCACGCCTCGAAGAGGCAGATTAGCTTCGCAAAACTATTCGGAAAGGGAAAAGGAGAGAAGCTGCATCCGCGAGCCGGTGCTGGCCTCTCTTTTGCAAAGGAGCAGGCAAGGTAAGGGGCTGATCCGAGCTAGACACTGGAGGCGGAGAAATGCCCGGGACAGTGCCGCACTATCACCTGGTGCTCTTCCCCAGGACGCGAAGCTTTGTGCCAGCTAAACACAAAAGACAGGGGGCCGGCGGTGCCGTGGTCAGCATCCAGCCACCTTGACCTATGAGGAATGGCAGCAGATTCGGGCAATCACCGCCTCGATGTACCGTGCCCCTAGCCGTGCCCGCCCGGCAAGTCCCAATCCCTCAACGGGCTTGAGCGGTGTTCTGAAGAGGAGCACCCTCTCTAGTGGGGGATCTGGGGCGGCGTCCGTCAAGCTGTTTCGAGCATCCCACAACAGCGGTCACCAGTGACCGCTGTTGTGCGGCCATGATGCCGGCCCTTGTGGCCCTGCAGGGGCTTGCGAAGCGCTTCGAGCATCGCTGCGTGGAAGGCCGGCTACCGAGATGCTCGAAGCAAACGGCAGCAGCGGCATCTTTTCCCCGACAGCAGAGGCGCCTGGACCTTGACAGTAGGCCCCTAGGACTCTATGGTAAAAGGCATCTCTCTTGCATTGATGGAGGGAAAGCAGCGCATGGCCGGTTCCCAACACCCTGAACCTTTTTTCTCAGAGGAAAGGCATACCGTCCTCCGGCTCAAGCGGCTTTTGCGCTTGCTGGCACTGCTCCGATAAGGGCCTTGCACACGCAAGCAGATTTTCGAGAGCCTGGGGCAGCACTACGGCATCGATCAGGAGGAGGACTGATGATGCACACCTCCGCTGGGTCCATCGCGTGCTCGAGCGAGATCTGGCAATCCTGGAAGCGATTTCGGCCTCTGTCGGGGAAAGAGGTCACCCATTAGCATCTTGATGCTGCCTATGTAACCCAGATGGAGAGTCATTTTTACCTGGTGGCCTATCACTCTGAGCGCGGGCAATTTCTGGAGTTCCGCATTGACCGCATTCAGGAGCAGCCGCTCCAGATCAAGCCGCAGCTCACTGGGACGGCCACCATCCGTCCTCGCGCTCCAACCGTTTGGCCTGTGCTTTCGCCGCCGGCCCGTTCAGGCAGGCAAGCGTGTCCAAAGCACCTGGAGCCTGAAATCACCACAGGAGATGGTAGCGATCCGGACAAGCTCGACAGCGACTGGCTCCCCGACGAAGATGAGCAGGATGAGGAAGAGGAGTGAGCAGGGCCTGTTTTCATCGCAGGCTGCCTGGCACAGAAGGACGAGGCTCATGGCTCCTCCACTCCTTGGAATCTCTTCCCAAGCCAGCGATGTGCCTCTCGAACGAGAAGTGACTGCCCTGCGCCGTTTGGGCTGCCGCTGGCGGAGTTGTCCAGCCTGTGGGATCGCCGTCTCAGCCGTCAGGGATGAGATCAGCTCAAGGGACAACACCCGGTTCCAGGCTGGAGACGGAGCAGATCAGGTCGGCGGGTGAGGGGAGCGCCTTCGTCGCTCAACAAGCGCCCCCCTGCTTGGGGAAAAGAAGCGCCTGGCGTTATTGCCCCTGGCTCTTCGCCGCTGGGGAGGGGAAGTCGCGCCACCAGGAGTGTCTGGCCTGCTGCTGGAGGTGGTGCCAGC
>NZ_JADGHT010000341.1 GCF_019683755.1 Thermogemmatispora sp.
GTGCTGCTGTGCCGGGTCACGTCTCTATGTAGAGCAGGAAGTCTTTGATCGCGTTGTAGAGGGTGTGGCTGAAGAGGCCAAGAAGATCCGCCTTGGGCCGGGCTTTGATCCGGCGACCCAGATGGGGCCACTGGTCTCTGAGGAGCAATTGCAGCGCGTTTCTGGCTACATTGAGGCCGGCCTCGCTGATGGTGCTAAGCCGCTGTGCGGAGCCAAGCGTTACGGCGACCAGGGCTACTTTGTCGAGCCAACCGTCTTGGTCAATGTGCGCCAGGACATGAAGGTGGTGCAAGAGGAGATCTTCGGGCCGGTGGTCACGGCGATGCCAATTAAGGAGCTGGACGAGATCCCGCCAGTCGCCAACGATACGATCTATGGTCTGGCGGCAGGGATCTGGACGCGCGATATCAGTAAGGCCCATCGTCTGGCACAGCAGTTGCGTGCTGGCACGGTTTATATCAACTGCTATAATGTTTTTGATGCCGCGCTCCCCTTCGGTGGTTACAAGCAATCGGGCTGGGGGCGCGAGATGGGTCACGAGGTGCTGGAGAACTACACCGAGCTGAAATCGGTCTGTATTGGCCTCTGAAACCGCGAACGCACTGGTGTCGTATCGCTAGTGTGAGCATAAGGTGATGCTCAGCGAGCATGGTGGAGCTTCTCAGATGCAGGGAGGCGCTGCCATGCTCGCAGTTTGTCTGAGCGATGGGCTTGCGCTCACAGGTGCGCTGCACTCCAGACCTGCGAGCGCAGGAGCAAGAAAAAAGGAGGACGAAGCGCGATGCCACTTCAATTTAGTGCCCGTAATCGTTTGCAAGCAACGGTGAAAGCGGTCAAGTTGGGCGATGTGATGGCCGAAGTGACCGTCGCCTTGCCGGATGGGCAAGAGCTGGTCGCTGCTATCACACGTACCTCGGCAGAGACCTTACAGCTCCAGCCGGGCGATCAGGTTGTCGCCATCATTAAATCGACCGAGGTCATGGTCGGCAAGGAAGTCTAAACGGGGCTGCAAGGGGCCAAGGCTCGTCTAGCTGACGCCCGCCAGCGGTTGGGACTGAGACAGGCTGGCCTGTCTAGGCAGGGGGGCGCCGCCTGGCATCGGGAGAAAGCCTGACTGACGCGGGGCAAGGGTGCTGCTCGTAGGCGAGTAGTGACCTGGCCTGGCAGGGCTTGATTGTTGACCCGCGGGGCTGCTATCATGAGCGAGACAACCCCAGTTCATAGATAGCGCGCGAGGGTTACCATGCTCGATCTCAGCGATATCCCGCTCGTTGATAATCACTGTCACCCGGTCGTGCTAGATCAGCATATGGATCTGGTACGCTTCCGTAGCTATTTCACCGAAGCCACTGACCCCAGCTTTGCCCAGCGTCATGTTGCCGAGTCGGTCTACTACCTCTGGCTGGTGCGTCAGGCAACAGCCTTCTATGGCTGCCCGGCAAATGAAGAGGCGCTGATCGCGGCTCGCAATGCTCTGGAGAGCGATGTGATTCTGGCGCGCCTCTTGCAGGCCGCTAACCTGGCTGCGCTGGTCATCGACACTGGCTTCCCCGAAGGCCCCCACATTTATTCTCCAGAGCGGATGGGCGAGCTAGGTCACTGTCGCGCTGCCAGACTCTTCCGCCTGGAGCCGCTGATGCAGCGCCTCGTGATGGCCCACAGCGACTTTGATGAGATGGTGGCTCACTATGAGCAAGAGGTGAGCACTATCCGCGAACGCGGCTTCTGTGGCTTTAAGAGTATTGTGGCCTATCGCACCGGCCTGAATATTCTGGAATGGACTAAAGATGAGGCAGTAGCGGCCTTCACTCAGGCGCGGGCTGAGGGGCTGCGCCAGGGTTCTCTGCGCATCAATCATAAGCCTTTGCTGGATTATCTGCTACATATTGCTTTCCGCTATGCTTCGCAACAAGGGCTGCCAGTGCAATTCCACACAGGCTATGGTGATAGAGATACGAATCTGCTGCTGGGTAACCCGCTGCATCTGCGCAACATTATGGAGCGCGATGATTATCGGGGGATGGCCATTGTCTTGCTCCATGAAAGCTATCCTTATGTGCAGTTAGGTTCCTATCTGGCAGCCATTTATCCTCATGTCTATTTCGACCTGTCGTATTGTATCCCCTTTGTTGATCGGCTTGAGATGCTGGCCTTTACACGCCAGGCGCTAGGGGTAGCTCCGGCCAGTAAGCTTGTCTATAGCTCTGACGGCGTCCATCTACCAGAAATGCATTGGGCGGCGGCCTTGCGCGGTCGTTCGATCCTCGCTCAGGTTCTGCAGGAGATGATCAATGCCGATGAGTTAGACTATGAGCAGGCGCGTCATATAGCGCAGCTCATTCTGCATGATAATGCCTGGCGGCTCTATGGTCTCAGCGACTGAGCCAGCCTGGGTCATGGCTGATTGGCCCTCGTGTAAGGCGGTCGGGGAGGCGCTGGGCGCTGTGAGTGCTTGGAGGAGAACAGGGAATGAGCGCGGAAAAGAGTGAAGCGGAGGCCCTGGCGGGAAGTGCGGCCCGCTTTCGTGTAGGCGTTTTTGCTCTTATCTTTGATGAGGCCGGGCGAGTCCTGCTTGTCCATCGCAACGATATCGACTGGTGGAATCTCCCTGGGGGAGGGATGGAGCTGGGGGAGACGGTTGATGAGGCGGTCAAGCGTGAGGTGCGCGAGGAGACGGGGCTTGAGGTGACCGTCGAGCGATTGGTTGGGGTCTACTCCAAGCCTCAGAAACAGGAGGTGGTCCTCACCTTCCGCTGCCGTGTCGTCGGCGGGATGCTCACGTCCACCGAGGAGGCCCGCGACTGTCGTTATTTCCCTCCCGAGGCGCTGCCAGCCAATACGCTGCCCAAACATCGGCAGCGTATTGAGGATGCGCTGCTCAATCGGGCTGAGGCCGTGCTACGAGCCCAGCGCAGCAGCACCGCCGAGGATCAGGGACTGACGCCGTAAGTCAGTCGGCATGGCAACGCCGAGAGAGAAGAAGAGGCCGGGAGACGGGCGAGCGAGACGCCCGATCCCGGTGCCGCGGCCTGCTAGTTCTCCTCGCGCAGCACCAGCGCGCTGCGCGGAGCCAGGCGCACCTGTCCGCTGATGATCTCATCCTGGGGCAGCCGTCGGAAACGGCCGCTGGGGAGGGAAAGCCTGACTTCGTGTTGGTTATGGTTTAGGAGAAAGTAGATGCTGCGCTCATCTGAGGCAACACGGCGCGAGACCTCGACGCCGGCGGGGGCTTCCAGTAGAGGCGTCAGGCCAGCTTCCTGGCATAGGTGGCTCAGGAGCCGCTGGAGAAACGCCTGCTCCGGCTGGGTGGCCAGGTAGTAGGCGCGCCCCTGACCAAAGTCATGCGCGGTCAGGGCGGGGCCCCCCGCATAGTAGTCGCTGGCGAAGCGTCCAAGAGCCTGAGCCCCTTCCAACTCCAGAACCTCGCCCCAGAGGCTGCAGGCGAAGCGTCCCTGTAGCGGACCCTCTTCGATGACCAGCGTGTTGCTCATCGCCTCGGTCCAGGGATCGAATTCCGCCACGCGCAGGCCCAAGAGCCGGCGTAGCTCTGCCGGGTAGCCGCCTGTCACCACGCGGTCGTTGGCATCAACGATGCCGCTAAAGAAGGTAGTGAGCAAGATCCCTCCTCCGGCAACAAAGGCCTCCAGCTTCTCGGCCAGGCCTGGGCGCAGTAGATAGAGCAGCGGGGCCACCAGCAGCCGGTAGCCTTGCCAGTCGCTGTCTGGCGAGACCACCGCCACGGGAATGTTCAAAGCATAGAGGGGCTGATGGTAGGTCAGGAGCAGATCCCAGTAGCGCAGGCGATCACTGGGACCGGGCTGGTACTCCACAGCCCACCAGTTTTCCCAGTCCATCAGGAGGGCCGCCTGAGCTGGCAGCCGACTGCCAGCGACGAAGGGGGCAAGCTGCTTCAGTTCGGTGCCAATCTCTTCGACCTCGCGGAAGATGCGCGCCCGTTCGCTGCCGTCATGAGAGACGATGGCGCTGTGGAACTTCTCTGCGCCGGCGCGCGATTGCCGCCATTGGAAATAGAGAACGCCATCGGCCCCGCGGGCCACGGCCTGAAGGCTCTGGAGGCGCAGCTCGCCGGGCCGACGCTGGGGGTTCTGGGGGCGCCAGTTGACTGGGCCAGGTGCCTGCTCCATCACCAGATGCGGCTGACCACCCTTGAGCGAGCGCATCAGATCGTGAGCAAAAGCCACCTCGCTCGGGGGAGTCGTGGGGGCCGGATAGTTGTCGAAGGCGATCACATCTAGATGCGGCGCCCAGGCGAAATAATCCAGCGGCTTAAAGCCCGCCATCAGGTTGGTCGTTACCGGTATCTGCGGCGTAATTTCTCGCAAGATACGAGCTTCATTCAGGAAGCACTCCAGCAGTGAATCTGACATAAAGCGCTGGTAGTCCAGACAGAGGCTGGGAGAAGGCTGAGCCGGCGTCAGACGGGGAGGTAGGATCTCCTCCCAGTGGTGGTAGCGTTGTCCCCAGAAGGTTGTTCCCCAGGCCTCATTGAGGGCCTCGAGCGAGCCATAGCGCTGCTGAAGCCAGGAGCGGAAGGCAACAGCGCAGTTATCACAATAGCAGGCCGGGACATGGCAGCCATATTCATTGTTGACGTGCCACAGGCGCAGAGCCGGATGCTGGCGATAGCGTTGGGCGAGCTGACGCACCAGCTCAGCGGCCTCACGGCGGTAGTTTTTGCTGTTGGGGCAGAAATGCTGACGTGAGCCGTGGAAGAGGCGCAGGCCCTCGCGCGTCATCGGTAAAATATCGGGGTACTGGCGGCTCATCCAGGGGGGAGGGGCAGCGGTGGCTGTGCCCAGGTCGGCGGCGATCCCATGCTCGGCCAGCAGGTCCATCAC
>NZ_JADGHT010000032.1 GCF_019683755.1 Thermogemmatispora sp.
TACGTTTGTGGACCAGACGCGCATCGATCGGCGCTACAGCCGGGGGAACTGGTGCAATCAGCCGGGTGGCATTGGGGCGCGTCCGCAGGCCAATCCGGCCAGTGGCTTTGATGCCTTTGTCTGGATCAAGCCGCCCGGGGAGTCGGATGGCTCCAGCACGCTGATCCCGCAGGGGCCAGACAACCCGACGGGCAAAGGCTTCGATCGGATGTGTGACCCAACCTATGGGGGCAATTCGATGAACAATAACCAGCCGACGGGGGCGATGCCGAATGCGCCGGTGGCAGGGGCCTGGTTCCAGGCGGGCTTTGACACCCTGGTCCAGAACGCCTATCCGCCCTTCTAAGCCGGTCTGATCGACTGGCTCTGTCGGCAGGCTCTTTGCTCTGGCGACAAAGCTCCATTACCTGCGCAGCAGCCTGGTGCTGTGGCTGAGGGACCAGCCACGGCGCCAGGTTTGTTTGCTTGGGCCGTCATCAGTTCTAGCGCCCGCCTTGGTTGTATGGTATTCTTATCTTAAACAGATGAGCAGACGTGGGCGTACGCACGAGCAACGAGGAAAGTGCTCGGCGCGCTAACACCTGGAGGAGTGGCGTAGCCACTCGCAGGATAGCAATCAAGCGAACAAGCGAGCATGTCCCTCAGTGCATCAGGCCCCTACAGCGGGCAGCAACTCGGAAACTATCGCATAGGGGAGCGGTTAGCCAGCGGGAGCTTTGGCGAGGTCTACCTGGCTGAGCATCTGCTCCTCCCCCGTCGTGCAGCGATCAAGTTCCTCAGCAGTGCCCGCGGTGCCTCCTCGAAGGAGCGGCAAGCCTTTCTGCAAGAGGCCCGGCTGTTAGAGACGTTGCGTCATCCGTATATTCTGCCCCTCTATGATGCCGGTCTTGACGAACACTTCCCGCCCTACTTGATTGCAGCTTATGCAGCAGGCGGATCGCTACGTGATCGTCTGCGTCAGCGGCCAGGGGGCCTTTCCCTTGAGGAGACCTTACAGATCATAGAGCAAGTCGGGCAGGCTCTCGAGCACGCTCATGCTCAGGAGAAGCCGGTCATTCACCGCGATCTGAAGCCGGAAAATATTCTCTTTGATGCTGCCGGAAATGCCCTATTGGCAGATTTTGGCATTGCCGTCATTCTGGATGCCGCCGTGACGCAGCGCCTCTCGATCGCCGGGACGCTTCCCTATATGGCCCCTGAGCAGTTCGAGGGGCGGGTTTCACCAGCCAGCGACCAGTATGCGCTTGGATGCCTGGCCTACGAGATGTTGACGGGGCAGAAGCCGGTGAAGGCCTCGGGAGGAAGCTGGCTGGCGTGGGCCCAGCAGCAGCGTGAAGCGCTGCCCCTGCCACTGTGCTGTTATCGGCCAGACTTGCCCGCCTATATTGAGCTGGCCATCTTAAAGGCGCTGATGAAGGAGCCAGAGCAGCGTCATGCCTCGGTCCGGGAGTTCCTGCAGGCGTTACGCACAGCTCCGCATGATCCCGCGCAGTATGAGGAACTGAAAGCCTGCTGGTTGCAACGCGCCCGCGAGGAGGCAGCACAGGGACAGACGGAGACGGCTTTGCAGCGCTATCACCTGCTTGCACGTCTTGATCCGGTCGATCCTCAACCGTTGCGCGAGAGTACCACCCTCAAGCGATCTCGCCAGAGTGAAGCGCCTGCCGTGTCGCCAACGCCTCCAGCTCCCCCCGCGACGCCGGCGCCTTCACCATCGGGATCAGCGGCTGTTCTTTCCATCGCTGTCACTCCTGCCAAGGTCTCCCCGGCCCCGTCGGTGCAACCTGGATCTGTTCCCTTGGCGCCTTCTGTGGGAGCCGAGGCTGCACAGCCTTTCCCGTCGCTTCCCTCGGTGGAGTCCGAGCCGACCCCGGTGGAGAGGGAGCAGCAAACGCCGCCCCGCGAGGACCAGCGGGAGGAGGCGGCCCCGGTCCAGCCCCGCCTGCCTTCGCTGCTGGCCCAGGTGCAGACCCAGGCCCAGGCAATGAAGGAAGCTGGAGACCAGCTTGCTCGGCGGGGCCAGTATGCTGAGGCGCTTCGGAGCTATCTCCAAGCGACGGCCTGTGATCCGCGACTACAGCTCGACTGGCGTGCGCTAGGAGACACGTGCTGGCAGCTTGCGCATTTCCAGGAGGCGTTAACCGCTTATGAGCAAGCCCTGCGTCAGAATCCACAGGATAGCTATGCGCAGAGTGGGAGGGCGGCGGCATTGCAGCGACTTGGCCGGGAGGCAGAGGCGTTGCGGGCCTACGAGCTGGCATTAGAGGCTGATCCTGGCAATGTAGCCGCTCACTACGGTCGTGGTCTACTCCTATTGGCCCGCGAGCAGTATAGGAAAGCACAGGAAGCCTTCGAACGAGCGGTACAGCTCCTGCCGACCTTCGCAGCGGCCCATTGCGCCAGAGGTGATGTGCTCTACCAGCAGCGCGCTTACCGGGCGGCGCTGGCGGCCTACGAGGAGGCCCTGCGTTGTGATCCAGGGCTAGTCGATGCCCACTATGGCCGGGCTGATACCCTGCTGAGGCTAAAGCGGGAGCAAGAGGCCCGCGAAGCCTATCGGAGAGCGCTAGAGGCCGAGGAGAGGGCTGGTCAGGAAGCGCCTTCGCTCCGACGCGCCGATGCGCTCTTGTTTCTTGGGCGCAACCAAGAGGCGCTTGTCCTCTATGAACAACTGCTCCAGAAGGAGCCTGGTGATCCAGACCTCCACGAGCGTCGTGGCCATGCTCTCAAGCGGCTAGGGAGAGAGAGCGAGGCGCAGGCAGCCTATCGAGAGGCGGATCGGCTGCGGGGCTATGTTTGAGCATGCCCCGCAGCGGGCCATCAGCGAGCCATCTCCTCTGCCACCGGCAGAGGAGCGCATGGTTTCTCAAGATGGCAGCGAGGGACGCCGCCAGGTGAGGAAGATGGAGCCGCCTAGCAAGGCCAGGCCGGCCAGGCCGAGCGCAGGCCAGATCAGCGGAGCCTGGTCGCCGTGACCCAACGTGTAGATGACGGCTCTGATGGCCCCACCGACCACCAGCGCAGCCCCCCCGAGGATAAAGAAGCGCACCCGCACAGCGATGCCGAAGAGAAAGAGGCTCAGTGACTCGGCCAGGACGAGGAAGAGCGAGAGAAGCTGCTCTTGCTCGCCGCTGACGATGCTCAAGATGAAAGAGGGCACCAGAAAGAGGCAGGCGCCGAGCACCATCACGAGGCGCCCGATCTGCTGGCTGCCCGCGGTTTGGCGATCGCGCAAGAGAAAGGGACTGAGGACCACCAGGTAGCTGGCCAGCGGCAGACAGAGGAGATCAAAGGTGGGCTGCAATTGCTGCCGAATCTCCCAGGTGAAGGCCAGAACCAGCAGCAGGCCAGCACCGTAGCCAGTCCAGCGGCGGGGCGTGCGCTGAGTCTGGAGCAGGGCCTGCCAGACGAGGAGTAAGCCCAGAACTGTCAAGGCCAGAGGGCCAGTCTGGATCGATTGGTTGAACAGAGGAGCACTGGCACAGATGAGGACAACACCCGTCTGGCCACCAAGGCCCAGGAGTCGGGCGGGCCAGGCAGGTGGCAGCCAGAGCGGCTCTGGTCTGATGATGCGCCAGACGAACTGCGAGCTGAAGAGCAGGGGGCAGACGAGGCAGGCCAGCAGCAGCGTTACCTCCAGTCTCCAGCCCAGTGTCTGCGGCAACAGGCTTAGCAGCCAGGCCAGGAGAGCTGCGGGCAGACACAGGGCCTCGGGGAGACGCTCGCGCAGCATGGCAAGTGTAGCAAGCAGGGCAAAGCAGGCCAGTCCCACGAGTCGGGTCGTGGAGCTACCGAGCAGACCGACCAGGATGGCCGCCAGGGCAGCCAGAAGGTACCAGGGCCAGCTCCAGAGCAGGCGATTGAACAGAGGAAGGGGATGGTCTCTCATAAGGCCTCCTCCTTGTGTCTGGTAGGACGTATGGCAGGAGCCTGGTGCCGTTGGGTGGGGGCGTTCGTCGAGTGCGAGCGGTGCAGGCCGAGCAGGCCCAGCAGTGCGGCGACGGCCCCGATGCTGATCAGCACAGTATCTCTGTCACTGTGTAACACCCCCGCCAAGAGGGCCATTCCCCAAACCGTCCAGAGGCCAGTGAGCAGGGTCAGGAATGGCCGGTTCAGGTACAAGGCCAGGAGCCAGAGGAAAAGACCATATCCCAGCAGGAGCGCCGCGGCCGGGAGGCCGTTCCCAGACTGAGGGGCAGGGGAGCCGAGACCAGTGCCAGCGAGGCCTACAGCCAGCACGCCGGCGCAGTTGGCGGTAAGGAGCGGGAAGAGGTAGGGGCGCACGGGCAGAGGCCAGCGCCTCCCTAGAGCTGCCCCTCCGACCAGGCCAACGGTGCAGAGGAGGCAAAAGAGGGCCAGGCCCCTCATATCCGGCTCTGCGGGACGGTCTAGCCAGCCTAATCTCAGCAGGGTAAAGAGGGCCGGTGGCAGGCTGAGCCAGCAGACGCCCACCTGACGGAGCAAGATGCCTGAGCCGTAGATAAGCAAGGCAGCCAGGGCCATGCCCCAGGAATCCGCTGCGGGGAGCGCGGAGAGCGGAGAGGGGTGGAGCAGGCCACAGGAGACCCAGGTGAGCACAACGAGCGGAACCCAGGCCAGGGCCCAGGAAGGGCGAATGACCTTCGCCAAGCCTGCTGACCAGTGGCTGTCAGCGGGCCGCAGCAGCACGTCAGCCAGGAAGGCCACCGCCAGCGCTGTTATCCCGAGCGGCAGGAGCAAAGGCCGCAGGCCCTTATCTTGTATCAGCCAGAGCAGCCCCCACAGGCTGAAGAAGACGGTCGGCAGCGTGACCAGGGGCCAGCGCTCCTGAAAAGCGACCCAGAAGGCCAGAAAGGCATAGAGGAGTAAGAGCAAGGCCACTGTCGCTATCCCGAAGAAGGACTTTGGCCAGACAAGGGGAGTCGCGCAAGCCGCCAGGGCGGCAGTAGCATACCAGGGAGCTACAAGGCGCAGGTGCCACTGCGGCCCCTTGCTGGTTGACAGCCAGGCCAGGTGTCGTCGAGCGAGCCTGCTGCCTGCCAGAGCAATGAGCGTCGTGAGCAAGACGATGCCGGGCAGAAGCGGGGCCTGTTCATGATCAGGCCCGGCGATGGCAGCAATCGCTAGCCCAGTGAGCAGAGGGATCAGCCAGAGCACTTCCGGCAATCCTTCAGCCAGGGCCACGGGGGCGCCCAGGGCCGCGTAACCCAGTAGCAGGGAGGGACGCAGCGGCTGCAGCCACGGCAGCCGGGGCGCTGCAAAGAAGAGGGCAAGACAGGCAGTCCCGAGGGCGATGAGCGCCGCTGTGTAGCCTGGTCCAGCATAGTGGAGGCACTGCTGGCGGGGCAGGTTGCTCAGGCGGCTGAACGCCAGTCCTATCAGGACACAGGCCGGGGTCAGGCTGAGCAATAGCTCTGGCTCTCCCCAAAACTGGGGCAGACCCGTGCCAGGGGCGAGCAGATCCCACAGCAGGAGGGAGCAGACCTCCGCCACAAGCGCCGGCAGAAGCCAGAGCGTCTCTGGCCGCCGCTCTAGCAGGCCTATTCCCCCCGCAATGGCGGCGAAGCCCAGCAGCAAGTAAGGTCCCGCCTCCTGTAAAGGCAACGTGTCCCACAGGTTACCAAAGAGGGCCACGCTCGTTGCAGCCACCCCGACCAACGCGCCGGCGTACCAGGGAGCGGCCCAGCGCCAGCGTTGCTGCTGACCTGCAGCTCCTCGTTGCCGCCGGCCCCAGCAGCTTAAGCCCACGCCTGCCAGGGTGCCCAGCGGGACCAGTGCAGGCACCAGCAGCGCCGTGAGAAGGCTGGCCCGAGAGTGCGACTCAGGGAGCAGAGCGGCGACCGAGGCTTCCAGTAGCAGCAGCGGCACAAGCCAGAGGGTCTCAGGCAATTCCTCCAGCCAGCCGACGACCGTCACCAGTGTGGCATAGGCCACGGGCAGCAAGGGATTGTGGCGCCAGGGGAGTGATGGCACATTGCCAAAGAGGGCCACGCTGACTGTACCCAGCGAGAGCAAGGCCGCCGCGTACCACGGCGCTGCATAGCGCAGCCGTTGCCCTCGCCAGCGGCTGAGCAGCAGTCCGAGCAAGCTACAGCCCGGCACCAGGGCAGGCAGCAGCCAGCTCTCCTGTGGCCGCTGCTGTAGCGCCAGGGCACAGACCTCGAGTGTGAGTGCAGGCACCAGCCAGAGCGGAGTCACCTGCCGCTCCAGTAGCCCGACAAGCGTGCTCAGAGCGGCGAAGCCCAGCAGCAAGTAAGGTCCCGCCTCCTGTAAAGGCAACGTGTCCCACAGGTTACCAAAGAGGGCCACACTCGTTGCAGCCACCCCGACCAACGCGCCGGCGTACCAGGGAGCGGCCCAGCGCCAGCGTTGCTGCTGACCTGCAGCTCCTCGTTGCCGCCGGCCCCAGCAGCTTAAGCCCACGCCTGCCAGGGTGCCCAGCGGGACCAGTGCAGGCACCAGCAGCGCCGTGAGAAGGCTGGCCCGAGAGTGCGACTCAGGGAGCAGAGCGGCGACCGAGGCTTCCAGTAGCAGCAGCGGCACAAGCCAGAGGGTCTCAGGCAATTCCTCCAGCCAGCCGACGACCGTCACCAGTGTGGCATAGGCCACGGGCAGCAAGGGATTGTGGCGCCAGGGGAGTGATGGCACATTGCCAAAGAGGGCCACGCTGACTGTACCCAGCGAGAGCAAGGCCGCCGCGTACCACGGCGCTGCATAGCGCAGCCGTTGCTGGCGAGGCTGACCGCCCAGACGACCCAGGGCCAGCCCTAGCAAGGCGCAGGCTGGTACGAGGACGACCGGCAGGATGCCCTCTTCGGCAGGCGGGCGCTGGTACCCCGACAAAAGGGCCGAGAGGACCCGGACACAGACTTCCATTACGAGGAGAGGCACCGACCAGAGCATCTCCGGTACCCGTTCCAGTAAGCCGACCGCGGTTGCAATGGCGGTGAAGGCCAACAAGAGATAGGGACCTGCCAGCCAGAGGAACTGCAACGGCAGCGCCTGCCAGGGACCAGCGAGGAGTACCAGGCTTGTAACGCCCAGACCCACGAGGGCGCCGGCGTACCAGGGAGCGGCCCAGCGCCAGCGTTGCTGCTGACCTGCAGCTCCTCGTTGCCGCCGGCCCCAGCAGCTTAAGCCCACGCCTGCCAGGGCGCCCAGCGGGACCAGTGCAGGCACCAGCAGCACATCTGGCAGCCACAACTGCCTATACAGCAAGGCCACGGAGCTTGCTTCCAGCAGCAGGAAGGGAACCAACCAGAGGGCCGCTGGCTGGTCCTCCACCAAGCTGACTACGGTGACAACGCCCGTCAGCCCCAGCAGCACATAGGTGCTATCTACCTCCAGTAAAGGACGCAGGGCCTGCCACATCACCAGCAGCAGGCTAAAGAGGGCGGCCACATACCAGGGAATGGCCCAGCGCCGGCCTCTGAAGTGGCTCATCGCCATGCCGATAGCCGCCGTTCCAACCACGGTGGCAACCAGGGGCCAGAACTGTCCTCGAGCCAGCCAGAGAGCCACCAGGGCACAGAGAGCGGCAGGGGCCAGCCAGAGGCGATCTTTTGACCACAGTCCGGCCAGGTAGGCAGCCAGTCCTGCCGCCAGTGCCTCAGCGATCGCCAGCCATGCCGACCGGGCCAGGTCAGCCAGCCAGGGCCAGTCTGCTGCTCCGGCGAGCGCAGACCTGGCCCTGGGGTTGGGACTGGGGAAGAAGAGGAGCAGAGCCAGGAGCCAGACCAGGGTCCCCAAAGCCAGCGCCATCACTGGCCCATCCCATTCCCAGACCGTAAAGAGGCGTTCAGCCTCCCAGCTCTGGCCAGTCAAGCGTGGATACAAGGCGGTCCCGGCAGGGAAGAAGCGACGCAGGCCAGCCGCCAGCGGTGGTAGGAAGAGCGAGCAAGACAGCAAAAGCACTGCCCACCCATCCCGATGGTTCTCTCCACTGGTCGAGGCGATCCACTGCCCCAGCAGACCCAACCCGGTTAGCAGAAGCAGGCTAGGAAGGAGCAGCCAGAGCGAGCGGCGCTGCACCAGGAGCATAGCGTAGCCCAGGACTGCCAGCAGCAGCAGCACCAGGGAGGCGGACAAGTCGCTCCGGTGGGAGAAGCTCAGTGGGACGCTGATCAGCATGGCTACAGCCAGCGCCAGCACCTCCCAGGGAGCGGCCTGTAGCCGACTGGTGCGCTGACGAATGAGCCAGGAGAGTCCCAACAGCCCCCCACAGCATGCCCCGAACCACCACAAAGGCCAGACGGCTGGCCAGCTCAAGGCCTGTCCGAGGGCGGCATAGCCCCAGACGAGGAGGCTTCCAGGCAAAAGCGGCAGCCAGGGAGAGACGTGGGGAATCAGGCGCTGATCCCCCTCAGCGGCGGCCTCTGGCGCGGGCCAGAGCGTCATCAGCAAAAGCAGAGCAGCGCTCGCAAGTACAAGCAGCGAGCCAACTAAGAGATCACCTTGCTGCTGGTGATATGGCAGGCCCTGCGCCTGTAACGGGAGCACGGCCAGGAAGGGGACCAGCAGCAACAAGAGGAAGCGCAGGGCTGTCAGCCAGCGCTCGGGACGCAGATAGAGCCAGAGCGCTGGTGGCGCTAGGCGCGCGTAGCCGTCAAAGCAGGCAGTGACCAGAAGCAGACTGAAGCTACAGGCCAGCCGTGCCCTCTCAGGAGCGATCAGGGCGCTGGCCAAGGAGGGGGTGAGCGCGAGCAGAGCGCAAAGCGGATACGCTACAGCCCTGTGGTGCGTCCGCGTCCCCAGGCGGAGCAGCCAGACACTGGCCAATAGCAGCGCGGCCAGGAGGGCCGACGGGAGCTGACCAAGCGTGAGGTATTGGGCTAACGGCTGAGCGACCAACAGAGCGAGGAGCAAGAGGAAGCCCAGCAATCCAGCAAAGCTGGTGACTACCGAAGCAAGAGCCAAAGAAGAGAAGGCCAATGGTCGGCGCAGCACATCCCAAGAGGTATGCAGGAGGCGCCCCAGTGGGGAGCGGCTCGCCGCCATCTGGCTGCCCAAAGCCTCCGCCTCGACCAAGGCAAGAAGCAGCATGCCTGCCGGGACCCACCACTCCCACTGGTCTCCAGCTAAGGCCCGAACCAGGGAGACATCGGCCACAGCCAAAGCCACGGCGCAGAGGATAGCAAAGGGGCTAAAGCGCTGCGAGACAGCCAGGATGCCATAGGTCACGGCTCCATAGAGCGCCGTCAGGGCCAGGAGCCAGGGCTGGTATTGTGCGAAGAAATCCCTTAGATCTGGAAAAAGCAAAGGAACCGTGAGCGCGAAGAAAAGGGCGTAGATGCCCCTGAACTCGCGGAAATGCCTGGAACGGCCAGTGATGACCACCATTGCTGCGAAGAAGAGCTGAGCGCCGATGGTCACAGGAAGGGCATATCGCCGGCTGGCGATGTGAAAAACGAGGAGAGCCGCCAGCAAGAGAAAGGTACCCAGGGCTACCATGAGAGCCACTGGCGACTCGACCAGCGGGCGCAGGGTCGTGATCGGGCTGGGGCGTGGCGGGCGCGGTGGACGCGGCGGAATAGGAGGACGTGGAGGAGCTGCTGGCGAAGGCACCGGGTGAGGAGCACTCGTCAGCGGAGAGCGCAGTGCAGGTGCTGGTGGGCTGGTCACATTCGTCGCCGATTCCACTGATGCCAGCGACGCTGCCGCTGCCGGAGGTGACGAGCCAGGCGCCGCTGCTCCTGCAGCAGCGGTCTCTTGTGGCTGGGGCTGCCCAGAAGCAGCGCTCTCGCTGCTTTGAGCCACAGCGGGCAGCGGCGGCTCTGGTCGCTGCTGTGAAGGCGCTGACGTTGCCGCTGGCGAGGCGGAGGGCAGGTCGGGCGGAGCCAGCGATGACGGCGCTGCCTTGGCAACCTGCTCTTGCTCAGGCTGCTGGCGAGGCGTTAATGCCTTCCTGATCAAGGTATCATCGAGCGCGGCAGCTTCGGCCTCCTGTGTTACCTCCCGAGGAGCTGGCTCCGCGACTCCGCTCATCGCCGGCTTGCTCTGGTCCTGCGGCACACTCGCGGAGCTGGCGCTGGAGACCGGGCGCATGCTCTGGGTAGCAAGCAGATGGCGCACCTCCCGTAAACGGCGCTGGTAACGATCAACGGCTTGCTCCAAAGGCAGGGAGGCGGCACTGCCAAAGTGCACCTCGCGCCGGAGCGCGAGCAAAGAGGGAACAGAGAGCGTAGCCAGCTCGCCAACTGGCAGCGAAGCAGCTCCAGCCTGGGTCAGGCGACGCAGCTCGGTAATGAGCAGCTCCAGTGAACGCTCTTCCTCGCGGAGGTCCAGCGGATAACTACAGGTGGGACAGATGAGCGGAGCCTCGCCGGTGAGCGTGGGGCGATGGCAGAGGCGACAGGTAGGCAGCCGGGGTTCTTCCCTTTCCTCGTCGGCGCTCCTTTCCTGCTGGTGGAACACCTGCTCTCTCGAAGCAGGGGAAGGAGAAGGCTGCCAAGGAAGGGAGGCGGAGAAGACCGGGGAGAACACTGGCTGACTGGTCATCCCGCGCATCGCCTGGACATAGGCTTCGGAGAAGGCCGCAATAGTCGGGAAGCGTCGGTCAGGGTCCTTGTCCAAAGCCCGCCGGAGCACCGTGTCCAAGGCTGCCGGCACGGGTGCTCTGAGTGGCGGAGGAGGAGCATGCAGGTGCTGTGCCCGGACCTCGCGTGGGGAGCCGACAAATGGCGGCTGCCCACTCAGCCATTCATAGGCCAGGCAGGCCAGGGCATACTGATCGCTGGCCGCCGCCGGCACGCCCATCATCAGCTCCGGGGCCAGATAGGCCGTACTCTCGCGCTCGGCAGCCAGGCGATTCTGCATGAGCGCAGGCACACTGAGCAGGCCGGCGTCAGTGAGCATCACCCCCCCATCCTGCTTGAACAGGATGTTCTCAGGCTTGAGGTCCAGATGCAGGGCCCCCTGACGATGGAGGTGCTGCAGGGCCGCCCCGAGCTGCGAGACAATCGGCAGCACGATCTCGGGGCGCAGGCGTGTCCCGGGCGGGTAGCGCTGGCGGAGCGAACCAGCAGCCGCATACTCAGTCACCATGAACGGGTAGTTGCCGTACAGACCGACCTCCAGGATACGCACCAGGCCAGGATGAAGAATGCGAGCGTAGGCGCGCATGGTCTCCAGAACATGGAAGCGATCGCGCTCCGAGAGGGAGACTGTGAGCAGCTTGAAGACAATCGGCGTGCGGCTGGCACGCTCCTCGCCGAGATAGGTCTCAGCCAAACTCGTTCTCCCCAGGAGCCAACTCAGACTATACCTGCCCGGCATCCCTTCGTAGTGATGTGATGTCGTCATAAGGCCACCTCACAGGGCAGAGGCACAATAATACCGATGATACCAGAGATAGATAATGCCTGAAGAAGGAAGCCATCAAATGTGACTGACACGCAGTTGGACAAACCTATTGATATTGAGCCTCTATCGGAACAATTTCACTGGGCAGGTAGACAAGTCCAGCGCGACAACAGCAGCCTGAATGGTCTCGCGTGAACGGGGAGCAGGAAGCGCTGGCAGTCCTCCTCTCTGCAAGGCAAGATAGTCTGGTGACAGGACCTCCACCAGAGCACAGCTCACAATTCCATTGTGATCTCCTTCACAGACGGCAGACAAGGGGAGAGTGGCTCCACCTGACCAGAGGAGGGAGGGAGGGAGCGCATCAGGCATCCCAGAGGGGAGAAGCAACGAAGAGAGAAGCAGATCCACAACGAGAGCCAGGCGCTGGATAGGATGCCCAAGCGCGGGCGGGTCGGAGCATGTCCCTATCCAGCGCAGCCGACAGGAAGCAGCCGGTCTTATGTCCTCAGATTCAAGCCTTGCTCGCTCTCCAGACGGGAGCGCACCGCCTGCACTGCCTGAGTCAAATGGGCCAGGGAGGGCTTGACCTCCTCCCAGCGGCGCGTTTTGAGGCCACAATCGGGATTGACCCAGACCTGTTCTGCGGGCAAGACCTCCAGGATGCGCAACAAGCGCTGCTCATATTCCCTCACCGAAGGGACATGGGGAGAATGGACATCATAGACGCCTGGCCCGATCTCATTGGGGTAGCGATAGCGCACAAAGACATTGAGCAGCTCCAGGCGCGAGCGTGAGGCCTCGATCGAGAGGACATCGGCATCCATGGCGGCGATTGCCTCGATGATATCGCCGAACTCGGCGTAGCACATGTGCGTGTGGATCTGCGTCTCATCCCGGACCGAAGCCGAGACCAGGCGGAAGCAATCGACAGCCCAATCAAGATAGCTGGCCCATTCCGAGCGGCGCAGGGGCAAGCCCTCGCGCAGAGCCGGCTCATCGATCTGGATGATGCGGATGCCCGCCGCCTCCAGGTCCTGAACCTCATCATGCAAGGCCAGGGCCAACTGATAACAGGTGTCCGCCCGAGGCTGATCATCGCGCACAAACGACCACTGCATCATCGTGACCGGACCGGTCAGCATGCCCTTAACAGGGCGGGAGGTCAGTGACTGAGCGAAGGTCGACCAACGTACCGTCATCGGGCCGCGGCGACGCACATCGCCGTAGATGACCGGAGGGCGCACGCAGCGGGAGCCATAGCTCTGGACCCAGCCGTTGCGGGTGAAGAGGAAGCCATCGAGCTGCTCAGCAAAGTACTCGACCATGTCGCTGCGCTCGAACTCACCGTGAACCAGGACATCCAGGCCGATCTCCTCCTGGAAGCGAATGGTACGTTCGATCTCGCTCCGAATAAACGCCTCGTAGCCGGCGACGTCGAGACGCCCATTCTTGAAGGCGGCGCGCGCCGCCCGCACCTCCTCGGTCTGAGGGAAGGAGCCGATCGTCGTGGTGGGCAGCAGCGGAAGCTGCAGGTGGGCTCGCTGGCGCTGGCGTCGCACAGCATAGGGACTCTGGCGCTGGGCGCGCTGAGCGCGGGCCTGGCGCACACGCTGAGCCACCTCCTCATCATGGATGCGGGGTGAAGTACGCCGACGCTGCAGGGCCTGGCGATTGCGCTCCAGCTCCTCAGCAATCGCCTGCCGCCCCTCGTTGGCAGCGCGCGTCAACAGGACAACCTCCTGCAACTTCTGATGCGCGAAGGCCAGCCACTGCTTGAGTTCCGCATCCAGCTCACTTTCGAGATCAAGATCGACCGGCACGTGCAAGAGTGAGCACGAGGGGGCCAGAAGAACCCGCTGAGGGCCCAGGCGCTCGACGGCTCGCTCGATGAGCGAGAGGGCCTGCTCGAAGTCGGTGCGCCAGACGTTGCGTCCGTCGACGACGCCGAGCGAGAGGGCTAGCGTTGGCGGGGTCTCGGCCAGAGCCAGCTCAAGCTGGTGCGGGGCGCGCACCAAATCAAGATGAACGGCGGCCACCGGTAGATGCAAGACCGTCGGTAGAGCAGGGCCGAGGTCGCCGAAGTAGGTCGCCAGGAGCAAGCGGAGCTGGGGGGCCGCCTGACTGAGGCGGGTATAGCTCTGCTCAATAGCATGCAAGGCCGCCGGCTCAAGGTCGAGCACCAGGCAAGGCTCATCAAGCTGAACCCAGTCAGCGCCCGCCGCCGCCAGGCGCTGCAGCAGCTCCTCGTAGACCGGTAGCAGCCGCTCAAGGAGCGTCAGGGGCGAGAGATCCTCGCGGTGGGTCTTGCCAAGCAGAAGGAAGGAGACAGGCCCCAGCAGGACCGGGCGCGCCGGGATGCCCAGGGCCTTAGCCTCCTCGAACTCGTCCAGTGGCTTAGTGGAAGTCAGGCGAAAGACAAGATCCTCTTCGAACTCGGGCACAATATAGTGATAATTGGTATCAAACCACTTGGTCATCTCCATCGGCGGCACCGCCTCGCCCGTTGGGCCAGCCTCTACACCGCGGGCCATAGCAAAATAGGTAGCCAGATCCAGCGTCGCGGGGTCGCCGCCGCGGAGGTAGCGTCGCGGTACCGCCCCTACCACCATCGCCATGTCCAGTACGTGGTCATAGAGCGAAAAGTCATTGGCCGGGACCTGGTCCAGCCCCAGACGCTGCTGGAGCTGCCAGTGGGCCCGGCGCAGGGCAGCAGCCTGCTCGCGCAGCCCTGTCTCATCCAGCTTCCCCGACCAGAACTGCTCAAGGGCCCGCTTCAGTTCGCGTCTCGCGCCAATGCGCGGGTAGCCGAGATTGGTAGCCAACACCATAATCCTGCCTCTTCCTTTTCCTTTCCTCGCATGCGCGCCAGTTCCACTCAGCAGCAGTCAGCGTGGCGTACGCGCGGGAATCAATCCCATTCGAGCGTCGCCGCCGACCGATACTCAGTGACCCGCGTCTCAAAGAAATTCTTTTCCTTGCTCAGGTCGATGGTCTCGCTCAGCCAGGGGAACGGATGCGGCTCATGGTAGACTGCAGGCAGGCCGATGCGCTCCAGGCGCCGATCCGCAATGTGGCGCACATAGCGGGCAAAGGCCGGCGCATGCAGGCCCGCGATTCCCTCCGGCAGGCAATCATAGGCATAGGCGATCTCCAGCTCCACCGCCTCCTCAATCAATTCCATAATATGCCGCTCAAACTCTGGTGTCCAGAGGCCAGGATTTTCGGCCTTGATCCCGTTGATCAGGTCAATGCCAAAGTTGAGGTGAATCGTTTCATCACGCAGAATATACTGGAACTGCTGACCAATGCCGGTCATGAGGTTGCGTCGATGGAAGGAGAGGATCATGGCGAAGCCACTGTAGAAGAAGATGCCCTCCATGATGACATAGTAGCCGATGAGGTTATCCAAGAATTGCTGGGCCTGCTCCGGCTCGGCAGTCGAGAAGTGAGGATCAAGAAGGGCATAGGTGAGCTTCATCTCAAAGGCATCTTTGCGCTGGATGGCCGGGATGCGGTGATACATTGTGAAGACCTCGCGTTCATCCAGGCCGAGGCTCTCGACGATGTAGAGGAAGGCGTGAGTATGGACCGCTTCCTCAAAGGCTTGCCGCAGCAGATACTGGCGACACTCCGCATTGGTAATGTGCTTGAAGATGGCCAGTACCAGGTTGTTCCCGACCAGACTCTCGGCGGTAGCGAAAAAGCCGAGGTTGCGCAGAATGACCAGGCGCTCAGCCTCGGAGAGGCGATTGCTGCGCCAGAGTTCGATGTCGCTGGCCATAGGCACCTCATTGGGCATCCAGTGGTTGGCGCAGCCGTTGAGGTAGTGCTCCCAAGCCCAGCGGTATTTGAGCGGCATGAGCTGATTGACGCTGACAGCCGGTCCGTTGATGAGGCGCTTCTCTTCGAGAATATCCTTGCCCTTGATGGTATCGGTCATGGTGATTTCTTTCTCCCTCTAGGGTGTCCTGGCACCAGGTATAGTCAGTAGAGCACAGAGCTGAGTGAGGCGTATCGCCGTCAGGCTGCTGTCTGCCCCAGTCTGCGCGGGGGCAGACAGCAGCGCGCGAAGAGCGTGACCCAGCCCATGATCCAGGCAACAGCGAGTTGCGGCAGGCCAGGAGCGGAGCCACGCCATGCAGTCCGGTCCCAACGGAAGAAGAGGCGGAGGCCGCCAGCGAGCGGGCTGATTCCCCGACGCAGAGCCAGCCTGGCCCGCTCTTCTTCCCGTTGCTGGGTGGGCGCTGTTCGCCTTGCCTATTGGCAGGCCTCGCAATCGTCATCAAGCGAGCAGGCAGCTCCGGGCTGGGTGAGAGAAAGAGGAGCTGAAGAGGCCGGAGTGCCTGGTTGCCCGCTGTTCTGCTCTGTCTGGCGGGCGGGCGAGGATGGCGGAGGAGCAGCCAAGCCCGAGGAGGGAGCCTCCTTAAAGGCCCCGCGCTTGATCTGGATGGCGCTGGACGGGCTGACACTCTTCATCCAACGCGGCTGAATGCCCCAGCGATTGATATCCACTGTTGACTTCTCGACCTGGGTGGCGGCCAGCGTGCGCAGGTAGTAGGTGGTTTTGAGGCCCTTCTTCCAGGCGCGCATATAGATCTCATGCAGCTGTTTGCCGCTCGGAGAAGCCAGATAGAGGTTGAGAGACTGCCCCATGTCGATCCACTTCTGACGCCGGCTGGCGCACTCGATCAGCCAGCGCGGATCGATCTCGAAGGCAGTCAGGTAGCGCTGCTTCAGCTCTTCTGGCACCATCGGCAGCTCCTGCAGGGAGCCATCATAATACTTGAGGGCCTCCAGCATGTCGGCGTTCCAGAGGCCGGCGGCTTTCAGGTCGTTGACCAAGAAGGTGTTGACCGTGGTAAACTCGCCCGACAGAGTGCTCTTCACATAGAGGTTCTTGTAGATTGGCTCGATGGAGGGGCTGACGCCGACGATCAGGGAGATGGTGGCAGTCGGCGCGATAGCCAAGACGTTGCTGTTACGCATGCCATGCTGGCGGATGTGGGCCCGGACGACCTCCCAGTCCATCGTAGTGCTGCGGTCCATCTCCAGGGACCCGCCACGCTCCTGCTCCAACAGGGCAATGGTATCGATAGGCAGCAGGCCCCGATCCCACTTGGAGCCGCGGTAGCTGGGATAGGGTCCCCGCTCGGCAGCCAGCTCACTGGAGGCCAGGATGGCATAGTAAGCAATGGCTTCCATGCTGCGATCGGCGAACTCGACCGCTTCCTGAGAGGCGTAGCTGATGCCAAGCTGGAACAGGGCATCCTGGAAGCCCATGACGCCTAGCCCGACAGGGCGATGGCGCAGATTGGCCGTGCGCGCCTCGGGGGTTGGATAGTAGTTAATATCAATGACATTGTCGAGCATGCGCATGGCCGTTTGAATGGTTGACCGTAACTTTGCATGGTCGAGCTGACCATTGACCAGGTGGGCCACCAGGTTCAGGGAGCCGAGATTGCAGACCGCCGTCTCCTCTGCCGAGGTATTGAGCAGGATTTCCGTGCAGAGATTGCTACTATGGATGACGCCGGCATGATCCTGAGGTGAGCGCACATTGGCCGGATCTTTCCAGGTCAGCCAGGGATGGCCAGTCTCGAAGAGGCGAGTCAGCATCTTGCGCCAGAGCTCGACCGCCGGCATGCGCTTCCAGAGGCGGATCTTGCCCTCATCGGCCAGGCGCTCGTACTCGCGGTAGCGCTCGGCGAAGGCGCGCCCATACAGCTCATGCAGGTCTGGGACCTCGTCGGGGCTGAAGAGAGTCCACTGCTCGCCGGACTCGACACGGCGCATGAACTCGTCGGAGATCCAGCAGGCCGTGTGCAGATCATGGGTGCGCCGGCGCTCATCGCCAGTATTGCGCCGCAGGTCGAGGAAGTCCTCGATATCCAGATGCCAGTTTTCGAGATAGGCGCAGACGGCGCCTTTGCGCTTGCCGCCCTGATTGACGGCGACCGCGGTGTCGTTGACGACCTTGAGGAAGGGGATGACTCCTTGACTGCGGCCATTGGTGCCGCGGATATAGGCCCCCAGCGCGCGGACACGTGTCCAATCGTTGCCCAGGCCGCCGGCCCACTTCGAGAGCAAGGCGTTATCCTGGATGCACTTGAAGATGTGCCAGAGGTCGTCATTGACGGTTGTCAGGTAGCAGGACGAGAGCTGCGGGTGACTTGTGCCGGCGTTGAAGAGGGTAGGAGTGGCCGGCGTGAAATAGAACTGCGAAAGCACCTCGTAGAATTCCGCGACGCGCTGCTCCTTCTGCTCTTCGTTGAGAGCCAGGCCCATTGCCACGCGTAGCCAGAGTAACTGTGGCAATTCGAAGCGCTGTCCCTCGTACTGCAGCAAGTAGCGATCGTAGAGCGTCTGCAATCCAGGATAGGTAAAGAGCAGGTCGCGCTCCGGGCGAATGAGGGCCGCGAGGCGTTGGAGATCGAAGCTAGCGAGGCGGGAGTCCAGCAGCCCCGTTTCAATGCCGCGCTGGATATAGTGTGGCAGATAGTGGCGATAGGCCTGCTCCATGTCAGCAAAGCTGCACGGGAGCTGATCGGCAGACCGCAGTGCTTCACGGTAGAGCGAGAGGAGCAAGATGCGTGCCGTAATGTAGCTGAAGGCTGGCTCTTGTTCGATATGGGCACGCGCTACCAGGAGCAGAGCCTGCCACAGCTCTGCCTCGGAGAGGCTAGCGCCGAGCGTGGCCTCAACCTCCGCCAGGAGCTGGGCTCGATCGGCGCGGTCCTCGAAGCCGCGACAGACCTCGGCGAGCACGTGCTCGGGATCGATGGTCACAGGCGTCTCCGGGCGCGTCTGGTTCGCAGAGAATGCCATGCCGTTTTCCCTCCTTGAGATGAAAAAAGCCTGTTCCCTCGACGGAAACAGGCTGACACGCACAGACAGCCTCAGAGATGGGCTGTCCGCTGGTCTACCCTTTCACGCGAAGGGATCGAGCCAGATCCCACAGGTGGGCATTCGGGCTTAGCTTCGCCGTCCTTTCCTTCTCTCCTGCTTTCCTGCCTGCTGGTGGGTGGTCCTCTTGCTGGCCGGGTCTGAACTATGGTGCTGACCAGCTCTGACGTTGCGGCGCCGCCTGGCCGCGTGGCCATGCCGGCTACGGGCAGGCGAGGCAGGCTACGGTCAGCCCACGGTCAGCATAGGTGGCGACGAGGACGGGAAGCTTACCGCTGCGCGACAGCGCCGGATTCTCACCGGACTTCCCCCATGTTTCAGCGATGCCACGACAGCATCGCCCTGTGGGTTTCTCTCTTCGGTTGCCAATGAGCAAGCACAAGATATAGTCAGGTACGGGCGGTAAGATACCATATGTTGTGTCGGAAGTCAAGCAGGAAAGGCTGGCTCCTCCCCAGTACTTCTTTCCTGTTTTGTGCTCTGATCCGCCTCAAGCGGAGGCTCCGCTGTAGGAGCGAATGGCGAAGCGCCAGAAGAGGCGCGCCACCAGCAGGCTCAAAGCGGCGAGGGTCAGGGTGCCCAGCAAGGCCAGCCAGGTCAGGCGGGCGGTCAAGGCTTCGGCGGGGACGGTGACGGCGAAGGCGACCGGGACGATGAAGGTGAGGGTAGCGCGCAGCCAGCCAGGATAGATATCGACCGGCCAGCGCCCAGCCTCGTACATGCTTTCGAAGATGACCAGGATGTTTTCGACACGCACGTACCAGAAGGAGAGGGTAGCCAGGAAGAGCACAAAGCTATAGACAATGGCGGTCCCAGCGAGCAAGGTGAGGGCGAAGGCCAAGACCTGCAGTGGATCAGGCCAGCTACCATGCCAGATGGTGGCGGCCACGAGCAGGGCCAGCCCGAGGAGGAGGTCCAGCAGCTTCCAGATATCGAGCCGCTGGATGCTGACCAGGAGCTGAGCCTCTTCGGGTTTGGTGAGCAGGTAGTCCAGGGTGCCCAGGCGGACCTGCTCGATGAGACGGCTCATGCCGGGCATAATGACCATATTGATGGCGCCGCCGATCAGAAAGTAGGTGCCGATGAGGATGAGCAGCTCAGAGGCGTGCCAGCCATTGAGGCTCTGGGTATAGGTAAAGACGACGCTGACCAGGGCCAGGGCTGTCCCCAACTCGATGAGCGACTCAACCATCTGGAGCCAGAAGTTCGCGCGATAGGCCAGCTCTCCCAACAGGCTGACGCGGAAGAAGGTGGCCAGGAGACGCAGGTAGGTGCGCATCATGATTCATCCTCCTACTGCTGTGTAGCGTCGAATGCCGCGCTGCCAGGTGAAGGCGAGGAGTGCAAAGCCGACCAGGAGCCAGGCGAGCTGGACGAGCAGACCCGTGAAGAGCGTCGATAGACTGAGGGGATGGACGAGTAGCTCTGCTGGGAAAGCGACCATCCACTGGAACGGGAGCCAGGCTGAGGCGGTCTGCACAGGCGCGGGAAGGAAGGTCAGCGGGACAAGCTGCCCCGACAGAAAGAGCACAACGACCACGTAGAGCTGGTTGATCACGTTGACTTGAGTCAGCCAGAAGGCTAACAGGGCCAGGGTCCACTCTAAGATGAAGCGCAGGGCAAAGGCCAGCACAAGGGCTGGAAAGAAGGCGAGCAAGTTGTCCAGGCTGAGGGCGATGCTGGCATGAAAGGCCAAGAAGAGGACCAGGGTGACGAGGGCGATGACGGGTAGCATCAGGATCTTGTAGGCCAGGTTCTCCGCCAGGTCGGCGTGAATCGGGTGGATGGGGCGCAGGAGCAGCGGCGAGAATTCGCCTTCGCGCACGCGGCGGCTGAATTCCCAAAATACCCAGGTCTGGGTGGCGTAGTTGACCAGCATGGTGGCGATAAAATAGGCGGCGAAGCTCGCCGAGCTGTAGCCGTTGACTTCTCCGCCTTCGTTGCGGGCCACTGTTGACCAGACGCTGACGGAGACCGCCGGTCCCAGGGCAACCTCGATCAACCAGATGATGAGTGCGGCCCGGTACTGGAGCTGCTCGGCCAGGGCTGTTTTCAGTTGCTGGCGGTAAATGGCCAGGAGCTGTCTCATGGGATTCAACCCACCTCCTCTTGTGTGAAGATGTGCTCGATGACGGCTTCGATGGGCGGATCTTCGACACTCAGGTCGATCACCGGTAGCTCGGTGAGCAGGCGTGCGGTGACGCGGGCGACCGCGCTTTTGGGGACGCGCAGGGTGATCCGATCTTCGCTTTGGCCGATGACTTCGCCGTAGGGGCGCAGGTTCGCCGGCTCCTGCAGGCGCACGGCAATGGTCTTGTAGGGTGAGAAGCGTTCGATCAGGCGCGTAAGCTCGCCGTCAAAGAGCATCTTGCCGTGGTGGATCAGGATGACACGTCGACACAGGGCCTCGACGTCGGCCATGTAGTGGCTGGTGAGGAGGACAGTGGCCCCAGTGCGACGATTATATTCGCGCACAAAGTCGCGGATGCGGCGCTGCATGACAACGTCGAGGCCGATGGTCGGCTCATCGAGGAAGAGCACGCGGGGACGATGCAAGAGGCAGGCCGCGATCTCGCATTTCATGCGTTCTCCCAGTGAGAGGTTGCGCACAGGCTTCTGGAGGAGTGGAGCAAGTTCGAGCAGGTCCGTTAGCTCGTCCAGGGTCTGGCGATACTGAGCTGACGGGATGCGGTAGATGACGCGGTTTAGCTCGAAGGAATCGCTCACCGGGATGTCCCAGATCAGTTGCTGGCGCTGCCCCATGACAAGGGCGATCTGTCGCAGGAAGGAGCGTTCACGGCGCCAGGGCAGATGGCCCAAGACCTGCAGCGTGCCGGTAGTGGGGTAGAGCAGACCAGCGAGCATCTTGAGGGTGGTTGTCTTGCCGGCCCCATTGGGGCCGAGAAAACCCACGATCTCCCCCAGCTCGATGGTAAAGGTGAGGTCGTCGACCCCAATGACCTCCTGGATGTGCCGCTGGACAAGGCCGCGCAAGGCGGCGCGCAGGCCGGCCTCGCGCTCGTAGACGCGGTAGACTTTGCGTAGATGCTCAACGCTGATGGCGGCTGAGACGGTCATAGCTTGGTTGGCTCCTCGGGTGGAGCGCTGATCCTCCTCCTCCATTGGATTGGTTGCTTGTCTCAGTATAGCGAGCAGTCTCCAGGGGACGTCAATGCCGTCAGCGGCCCGGCGCCTGGCTGCTGTCATGCTGCTGGCGCTCCTGCTCCAGAAGGCGAGCCAGTCCGGTGGTAAGCCGTTCAATGACCTGCTCATCGGTGTAGGGGTTGAGAAGGACCGCCCGCAGCCAGCGCCTGCCCTCGTAGAGCGGCAGCGAGAGAAAGATGCGCTCCTGTTCCAGCAGAGCGCTTTGCAGGCGGGCATTGAGCTCGTCGTGGGCGGCGGCGGGCAGCCAGTCTGGCTCGGCGCGGAAGCAGAGGAGATTGGTCTCCGGGGGGTGAGCGAAGCGCAGCGCGGGCAGGGTGCGCAGGCGTGTGTAGGCCAGCATGGCGAGCTGACAGGTCTGCTCGACGAGACGCGCGTAGCCGCGCCGTCCCAGGTGTTGGAGAGAGAGCCAGAGCTTGAGAATGTCGCTGTGGCGTGTGCCTTGCAGGCCGATCTCTCCGAGGTTGGGCGGCGTGTCGTCAGTTGCTTCCCCCTGGGCCTCGGATTGGCGCATGTAGGGGACGGGGATGCGGAAGGCCTGCGTGAACAGGGAGGTGTCGCGCAGGAGCAGCATAGCACAAGTTTTGGAGATGTAGAGCCATTTCTGTGGGTTGAACGTAAGAGAGTCGGCTTGCTCGATGCCGGCCAGACGTGGCCGCAATTGTTCAGAGAAGATGAGGGCACCGCCGTAGGCGGCGTCGACGTGGAACCAGAGGTCGTAGCGGTGGGCGATAGCGGCAATGGCGGCCAGGGGGTCGATCACGCCCGCCACGGTAGTGCCAGCGGTGGCGACGACGCAGAAGGGGCGGTCGCCGCGGGCCTGCGCCTGTTCGATCAGGGTGGGGAGCTGGTGGACGTCGAGATGGCCGCTCTCGTCAACTGGGACGGGGATGACGGCCTGACTGCCCAGGCCAAGGAGCATGGCGGCCTTGTGCAGCGAAGTGTGGGCCGCGGCGGAGGCGAAGAGGACAGGGCGGGCACCGAGCGAGGTGAGTGCGCCGCCGCTCAGTCCCAGGATCTGATTGCGGGCGATGGCCAGGGCCTCCAGGTTAGCCAGGCTGCCACCGCTGAGCAGGAGGCCGCCGGCCCGCGGCCCCAGACCGAAGAGCTGCGCCAGCTCGCGGAGAGTCGTCCATTCCAGGCGTGAGAAGAGCGGCGACATCTCAACGCTGAGCATATTGTTATTGAGCACAGCGCTCAGCAGGTCCCCCACCAGGGACATCGTGGTCGGTAGTGAGTCCATGTGGCCGATGTAGCCGGGGTGGGCCGGGTGTAGGGAGGCGGAGATGAGGCTGCGCAGGTGGGCCAGGAGCTGCTCCTCTGCGAGGCCCTGCTCGGGGAGAGCCGTCCCAGGAAGGCCAGGCATGGCGGTGGGCAGGGGAGGCAGCTCACTGGCCTGGGCGGCATAGTCCAGGGCGAGCTGGAGGGCTTGCTCCAGCAGGGGGGCAACGGCCTGGCGGTTGCTGCCATCGGGGGCGATGAAAGCCGAGATTGGTAGGTCATGCAGGTCCAGCATGGGCATGGGTGACGCTCCTCTCATCTGAGGTGATCTGGTGGTGAGAGAAGAAAGACTGAGGGGGCGATCATGGTGGAGATCGCTCCCTCAGCCTTGTATTGTGCTCTCAGCCAGGCCTTGCTGACAAGGCCCGGTTGGGCGGGGGACCGTCTGGGGGCTGTCCCTAGCGG
>NZ_JADGHT010000033.1 GCF_019683755.1 Thermogemmatispora sp.
GCAGACAGGCGAGCGTAATAATATGATGGCAGAAGCATAACCTCTAGCTTGACAAGCCTGATAGCGCTCCTTAAAATAAGGGACAAGATACGTCATGTAACGTCTGTTGTCCGCTACAGTCCAGATCCATCTATGAGAGGGTGCCATTTCATGGATCTTCCACCTCTGGCGGAACGTGACATGGGTACACTTGTCCATAAAGGAGGCACAGGGGCAAGGTTCAGCGTTGGGTAATTAAGGGAGGGTGGAAAGAGGCAATGGCTAGCCACAAAGTATTCGCCTCCTTCTCGCCAAGCGAGCGCTGACAGGACAGTAAGGGGCTTAGCATGATACAGTTTCTGATCAAGCGCCTCATCGGCCTAGTCTTCGTGGTGATTGGAGTCACCTTCATCACCTTCATCATGGGCTATTTTGCTCCGGGCGATCCAATCCGTACGATGCTGGGTGAGCACTTTTCCCCCCAGCTCTACGCCCAGCTCAAGCATGCCTACGGCTTGGATCTACCTTGGTATCAGCAGTACTGGAACTTCCTCGTTCACCTGGCCCACTTCGATTTCGGCTACTCGTTCAAGACGCAGGGACGACCAGTCTGGGACATTCTCAAAGATGGCGTCCCTGTTTCTATGGAGTTGGCCCTTTGGGCCCTGGTCGTCTACCTGCTGATCGGGGTCCCCGTGGGGATTATCTCCGCCCTCAAGGCTAATACCTGGGTGGATACTCTGAACATGGGCATCATGCTAATTCTGTATGCGATGCCCATCTTTGTCTTCTGCGTCCTGGTTCAGGTGCTGATCGTCTTCATCGACCAGGAAACAGGGGCGAGCTGGCCTGTGGCCAACTGGGGCGAGCCCTGGCACTATACCTGGACCGATATCCAGTACAAGCTTGCCCCCGTGCTCGTCTTCGGGCTGGCAGGAGCTGCCTACTTTGCGCGCATCACGCGGACGAGCATGCTGGAGGTGATGCGCCAGGACTACATCCGTACGGCTCGTGCTAAGGGATTGCCTGAGCGTCTCGTCATTTACCGGCATGCGCTGCGCAATGCGCTCATTCCCCTGATCACCGTGACAGGTGTCACATTGGGCTTCACTATCACTGGTGCTTTTCTCATTGAGAACATCTTCAACATCCCTGGCATCGGCACGATCACTGTTTCATCCGTGCTTGACCGTGACTACCCGGTAATCCAAGCGACTACTGTCTTGCTGGCCATCGGGGTCGTGCTGGGCAACTTGTTGGCGGATATTGCCTATACGCTGGTCGACCCTCGTATCAAGCTCGAATAGGAGGCTTAGCCAATGGATACGCATGACCGAGAGACTCAACCAGCCTCCCCCTTGATCGCCCCGGACACGAACCTGATGTTGCCTGTTGAGCCGGATCTCCTCGTCGAGACACCGGGCGTCATACCCGAGACCGAGGGGCCAAAAGAGCGTAAACCGGTCTCGCCGCTGCGTGAGTCGCTGCGCCGCTTGCGTCGCGACACGCGTGCGATGGTCAGCCTCGGCGTGATTATCTTTATGGTGCTGCTGTCGCTGTTCGGGCCTTTCGTCTATCAGCACCTGGGAGGCATCTACGATAGTCCCGATAATGGGCCGATCCCAGCGACGGTCTACCGCACTTTCTATCACCAGGAGCTGAGCCGCCAGGACGAGCTGCCGTCTGCTCAGTACTGGCTGGGCACCGACGATCTGGGACGCGATATCCTTGCTCGCTTAATGCAGGGCCTGCTTGTCTCCATCAGTGTGGCGGTGTTGGTGGAGGTGATTGACATTACGATGGGCATCCTGGTTGGCGTGCTAGCTGGCTACTTCGGAGGCTGGATCGATCAGGTGCTAGCCCGCCTCACGGACATCATTTTCGCCTTTCCGGGTCTGTTGTTTATCATCCTGCTCACTGGCATCTTCGGCACATGGGCCGATACGACGCTGAGCAACATTCCTATCGTCGGCCCTAATGGGAACGCGCGTCTGCTTCTGGTGTCGGGAGCCTTGGCCCTGGTTTCCTGGCCGCTGATGGCTCGCCTGGTGCGTGGCCAGACACTGCAGATTAAAGAACAACAGTTCATCGAAGCGGCCCGCACCGCCGGTAGCAGCAATTTCAAGATCATCTGGCGTCACATTATTCCTAACCTGTTCAGCATCGTCGTCGTGGCCGCTACTCTCGATATCTCCAATACCATTATCGGTGAGGCGAGTATCAGCCTGCTGGGCCTTGGCGTTCAGCAACCTGGCTCCAGCCTGGGTCTGATGATCTCCGAGGCCAGTAATGCGGTGGATACGCACCCCTGGGAGGTGCTGGTCCCCTCTCTCACGCTGGCGATCCTGGTGCTGGCCTTCTCGTTCCTCGGCGACGGCCTGCGCGATGCCTTCGATCCTCGCACCAAAGACTAAGCGAACCACGCAAGAGCGGAGCATACACCCATGCCGGAAAATTTGCTGGAAGTCAACAATCTCAGAACCTACTTCTTTACTCGCAGTGGCGTTGTCAAGGCCGTAGATGATGTCTCTTTCACCATGCGGCCTGGCGAGGCTCTGGGAGTGGTGGGCGAAAGTGGCTGCGGCAAGAGCGTGACCGCTCTCTCCATTATCCGCTTAATCGCCTCGCCGCCAGGCAAGATCGTCGGGGGTGAGATTCTCTTCAACGGCGAGAATATCTTAGAGAAGAATACCGACGAGATGACGGAGCTGCGCGGCAGCAAGATCTCCATGATCTTCCAGGACCCGATGACCTCGCTTAACCCTGTCTTCACTATCGGGTATCAGATCGCTGAGACAGTGAAGCGCCACCGCAAGGGCATTTCAAACGATCAGGCCTGGCAACGAGCCGTTGAGATGCTGGAGCTGGTCCGTATCCCTGATGCGCGTCGGCGGGCCAAGAGCTATCCTCATGAGTTCAGTGGTGGGATGCGCCAGCGTGTCATGATTGCCATCGCTCTGGCCTGCAATCCGCAGTTGCTGATTGCCGATGAGCCGACGACCGCTCTCGATGTGACTATCCAGGCACAGATTCTTGAACTGATGAAGGGCCTGGCCAAGGAGTTCGGCACCGCCCTGATGCTGATCACCCATGACCTGGGCGTGGTGGCCGGCACCTGCGAGCATGTGATCGTCATGTACGCTGGCCATATTGTGGAGTCGGCACCTGTACGCCAGATCTTCCAGACCCCCGCCCACCCCTATACAATTGGTCTCTTGCAATCGATCCCGCGCCTGGACGAGAAGCGCGGTACGCGCCTGACTCCCATCCCCGGGCAGCCACCTGATCTCTCACGCAATATCGTTGGCTGCCCCTATGCACCGCGCTGCCCGCGGGTCCAACCCCGCTGCCGTCAAGAACGGCCCGAGTTGAAGCCAGTAGGACGCGGTGAGCAGCTTGCCGCTTGCTTCTATCCAAGCTAGTCAGGGAGAAGGACGCTATGGCACAACAGCAGATGGCGACCTCAACAGCGACAGGGACAACGCTGGTCGAGGTCAAGGGTCTCAAGGTTCACTTTCCGATTAAAGGCGGTCTCTTTAATCGCACTATCGCCCACGTGAAAGCTGTCGACGGGGTCGATCTGACGATCCGCCGTGGCGAGACGCTCGGTCTGGTCGGCGAGAGCGGCTGCGGCAAGTCGACGACAGGGCGGGCTATTCTGCAGCTTATCAAGCCAACCGGGGGCAGCGTCAAGCTGAATGGGGTCGAGTTAACAAAGCTACCGCCCTCCGAGCTGCGCAAAAAGCGGGCTGAGATGCAGATGATTTTTCAGGACCCCTTTGGCTCGCTCGATCCACGCTTTACTGTCGGGCAGATTATTGCCGAGCCGCTGGAGAATTTCAAGCGCGGCAATGCGCGCGAGATCCGCGAGCAGGTGGCTCATCTGCTGGAGGTAGTGGGCCTGAATCCATACTATGTGAACCGCTTCCCCCACGAGTTCAGCGGTGGGCAGCGTCAGCGCATCGGCATCGCTCGCGCTCTGGCACTGCGTCCGTCATTCATTGTCGCCGATGAGCCGGTCTCAGCCCTCGACGTCTCTATTCAAGCCCAGGTGCTGAATCTGCTCCAGGACCTGCAGGCCGAGTTTGGCCTGACGTACCTCTTTGTGGCCCACAATCTCTCGGTCGTGAAGCATATTAGTGATCGTGTTGCCGTGATGTACTTGGGACGCATCGTCGAGTTGGCGGAGAGCGAGAAGCTCTATGAGCTGCCGCTGCACCCCTATACGCAGGCGCTGCTCTCGGCCATCCCTGTGCCTGATCCCGAGGTCGAAGCCCGTCGTAAGCGCATCATTCTGGAAGGGGATGTACCCAGCCCAGTGAATCCTCCGTCGGGTTGCAATTTCCACCCACGTTGCTGGAAAGCACAGCAGATCTGCCGCGAAGTGGTGCCGCCACTAGAAGAGAAAGAGCGCGATCACTACGTAGCCTGCCATTTCCCAGGCTGAGCCTCTCCGTCCCCTGCCTGCCTGTCTGCTCGCTCAGCCCTCTATCAGCTCGGGTTGCAGCTCATGAGCAGGCCCAAAGTCCTAGAGGGAAGCAAACAGATATCAACCAAGCAGGGAGCGACACCTTCTGTCTTCTGTCTGCCTTGCGCTGGTCCGCAAGGCAGACAGGTGCGCAGAACAAGGCGTCGCTCCCTTGTGTATTTGCTCCTCGGTAGCTCGGGCTGCCATTACGCTATGCTGCAGCAGAAGAGAGGTGTAACCGAGCCTGGCAAGGCAGGCAGGCGAGGCGCTGGCTGGTAGCCCTGACATAGAAGGCTTTCCCCGGAACAGGTCCGCATATCCCTTTGCTCGCTTACCCGAGACAGGCAGGCAGACAGACAGGCAATATACGGCGGCAGCGTAGGCGGAAATCCTCTCGCTCTCCTTGGAGCGAACTTTGCCTGGAGCAAGGTAGAGAGCAGGAAGGCCAGGGAGACCCCTGCCCCTCTGTCCCAAGAAAGACCCCGAGACACCAGGCAGGTTCTCCCTGTCAATCTTGATTATGCAGCTCTAGCTGCTTAATGCGCAAGAGGAGGCGCAAGCGAGCAGCGAGATGACGTGCGTCGACAGGTTTCACAACGTAGTCGTCAGCGCCAGCGGCGAAGCCAGCGATTTTATCCTGTACTGTCATCTGCGAGCTGAGGATCATCACGGGGAGATGCCGCAAGGCGGACTGACCTCGCACAAAGCGACAGAGGTCGAGGCCATCCTCATTGCCTAGCACAATCTCGCAGATTAACAGGTCAGGCGGCTCTTCGAGGAGGCAGCGACGAGCTTCTTCCAAAGAAGAGGCACAGCGGACCAGAAACATATGCTCCAGGGCTTGCTTGATGCGCCCCTGGACATGTGGATCGTCATCAACGAAGAGCACCCGCGGCAATTGCGCTGTCCTTGGTTCACGAGCCATGAGACGGATAGATATCATCGTCGATCAGCAATTACAGAAATAAGTTTTCAAGCAGCTAGATAAACTGACGCGACAGAGGGAGGGAGACGAGGAGCGCGGCATCCTGCCCGCGACTGCCTTCCTCCTTCTCAGCAAGGATGAGCAGATCAGCCGTCTGCCGGCAAGGCAGGCGAGGCACAAAAGAACTCAGCCACACGCCTACCTAAAGAGCAGCTCGGTTTAGACCTGACTGTTGCGAGCGTAAGCGATCATCACATGCCACGGCAGCAGCGCACTCCAGCGAGGAGAGCAAAGCGGAATAGGCGCTGTCCCCATGCAGTCTAACCCGGCTCACCGCTGCTGTTGCTGCTGCTGTTCACCCTGGCTCCGCATCAATTCATCCATGCGGCGCTGGCGATCGGCGGGAGTCAGGCGCAGAACGCGCTCAATAGCCGCATTGAGGGCGCTAGGCTTAAAAGGCTTAGTCAGATACTCATCAACCCCGGAGAGAAGGCCAGTGAGTTGATCCTCCTCGCGTGTCATTGCACTCAGGATGATCATAGGAGTATCGGCAGTGCGCGCATCGCCCCGCAAGCAGCGCACCAGTTGGTAGCCATCCATCCGAGGCATTTTCACATCGATGATGACGCAATCGGGGTGATGGGCATAGACCTGCTCGAGGCCCTGAACGCCGTCATACGCGACAATGACCTCGTACGAGCCTTGGAGATTGACCGCATATTTAATAAGTTCAACAATAGTTGGATTATCGTCGATGACCAGCACTTTCTTCATCGTCTTTTCCGCCGTATAAAGCCGTCTTGCTCAGGCACTGCACTTTATTTCTCCTCAACAGCAAAGACGACCCACCCCTTTGCATTGTAACACACCTGCGTGGTCTTGCCAACTGAGGCCTTCATGAGTACTAGCCAGTCGAGCGAGTAAGCAAGTAAGCGAGTAAGCAAGTAAGCAAGTGAGTGAGTGAGCCAGTAGAACAATCAGGCCGCTTATCAGGCTGCAGGCCTCTAACCGTGCCATCAATCATAGGGTGCCTTGCCTTTGCGCGCACTGTCTCCCTGTGGTACAATGGAGGCACGAGCTGGCTAGTGAGAGCTTGTGGATCGAGCTATGTCTTGTCAGGCCGCTGTTCTGCGGCCTGTTCCAGTCTAGGGGAGGCTCTTCTCATGGTCGCCTTTGAGCGCTACTCGCGCCAGATCCTCTTTGCTCCGATCGGTCGCCAGGGGCAGGAACGCCTCCAAACTGCTTCTGTAGGGATCGTTGGCTGTGGAGCGCTCGGCACTATGCTCGCTAATCACCTCTGCCGAGCCGGCATTGGACACTTGATCATCGTGGACCGCGACTATGTCGAGCTGAGCAATCTGCAACGCCAGATTCTTTTTGATGAGAAAGATGTCGAGGCCCACCTCCCCAAAGCCATCGCTGCCGCCAGGAAGCTGGAGCAGATCAATAGCGAGGTGCAGATTGAACCGCTGGTGCAGGACCTCACTGCCGAGGAAGCCGAAGCCCTCATACAGCGTGTCGATCTGGTCCTGGATGCAACTGATAATTTTGAAACGCGCTACCTGCTCAATGATGCCTGTGTAAAGTACCGACGCCCCTGGATCTATAGCGGAGTGATCGCCGCTCACGGCGTGACGATGAACATCCTCCCCGGCGAGACGGCTTGTTTGCGTTGCGTTTTCCCTGAGTTGCCTCCGCCTGGTAGTACTCCAACCTGCGATACCGCCGGTGTCCTCAACGGCATCGTTAGTATGATCAGTGGTATCGCCGCCACCGAAGCCCTCAAGATTCTGTTGAACAGTCCACTGATCAGCCGGGCTTTGCTGGTGGCCGATCTCTGGGAAAATACCTTTGAACGTCTGGAGCTACCTCGTCAGGCAGACTGCCCAACCTGCGCCTTTGGGCGCTTCGAGTTCTTGACAGCCTCTCTCCAGCAGAATACTACCACACTCTGCGGACGTAACGCTGTCCAGGTACGTAGCAGTCAACGCGGTACGCACCTTGATCTGGCCGCCCTCGCCCAGCGGTTGCAGGCTCTGGCTCCCGTCCAGCATAACGCCTACTTGCTGCGCTTCAGCGTCGATGGCTATGAGATGACGGTCTTCCCCGACGGACGGGCCATTATCAAAGGTACCGATAATGAGCAGGTGGCTCGCTCGCTCTATGCACGCTATATCGGCACGTGACTGATCTCACGGCCCGCGCAACTTGTCCAGCAAGGGGCGTGTTCCGCGCCCTTCCCTTCCAGGCGGGATGTGGTCAGATCTAGCCTCCCCTGTACAGGTAGGGTCTTGTCCCTCACCTACTCTATGCTATAATGAGGCACAATCCGCCTAGTGGTCTCTTCACTTCTCCATCCGTCGTGCTGACTCTCTGAGAGAGAAAGCTGCCAAGCAAAGACTACAAGCTAGCTCGCTGGCTGGCAAGCAACCAGGAAGAAGACAGAGTGACTGACGACCTCCATCAGCAAGCAAGGGAGTCATGTTCTATGGCTGAGCATATTCTGGTCTGCGTGGCCTGGCCCTACGCCAAAACGTCGACTCATGTCGGGCAGATCGCTGGCGCTTATTTGCCTGCGGATACCTTTGCACGCTACCATCGTCTGGCTGGCAACCATGTACTGATGATCTCTGGCAGCGATGAGCATGGCACGCCGATCCTGGTCGATGCCGAGCGTCAGGGGATCTCGCCACGCGAATTCGTCTCTTACTATCATCGTCAGATCTGCGAGATCTGGGAGCGTCTGGGCATCTCTTGGGATCTGTATACAGAAACCGGTACCGACAACCACTATCGCATTACGCAGGATTTCTTTTTGACGCTCTATCAGAAGGGCTATGTCTATAAAGACACGATGCAGTCGCCCTACTGCCCGACGGACCGCCGGTTTTTGCCTGACCGCTACGTGGAAGGCACTTGCCCCCACTGTGGCTATGCGCAAGCACGGGGCGACCAGTGCGATAACTGTGGGCGTGTCCTGGATCCGGTCGATCTGCTTCAACCTCACTGCCGCCTCTGCGGTAGCAAAGAGCAGCCTCTGCAGATTCGCGATACTGAGCATTTCTTTCTTGATTTGCCCAAGTTGCAAGAGCCTATTCTGCAATGGCTTTCACAGGGCAAGGAGCACTGGCGTCCCAATGTCTATACGTTCACGATGAACTGGCTCAAGGAGGGACTACGCCCACGCGCGATTACGCGTGATCTCGACTGGGGGGTGCCTATCCCGCTGGAGGGCTATGATGAAAAGCGCATCTATGTCTGGTTTGATGCGGTGATCGGCTACTTCTCGGCTACGGTGGAATGGGCGCAGCGCAAGGGCGACCCCGATGCCTGGAAACAGTGGTGGATTCCTGGAATGGCTGATCCTCCAGTGAAGGCTTACTACTTTATCGGTAAGGATAATATTCCTTTCCATACGATTATTTGGCCGGCGATGCTGATGGGCTATGGCAACCGCAATCTGCCCTACGATGTGCCGGCTAACGAGTTTATGACTATGCGCGGCAGTAAGGCCTCAAGTAGTCGTGGCAATGTGGTCTGGACAAAGGATGTGCTGGACCTCTATGGGGCTGATCCTCTGCGCTATTACCTCTCGGCTTCCGCCCCCGAGGGGCGCGATACTGATTTTACTTTTGAGGAGCTGGTACGGCGTAACAATGATGAGCTGGTGGCCACTTATGGTAATGCTGTCCATCGCACGCTGACCTTTGTCCAGAGCCGTTTCGGGGGCACTGTGCCGGAGCCGGGGCCTCTGAGCGCCGCTGATGAGGCGATGCTCGCGGAGGTGGAGAAGGGCTTTCACACTGTTGGGGAGTTGATTAGCCGGTGCCGTTTTAAGGATGGCCTGCAGGCCGCGATGGCCGTGGCTCATGTTGCGAATCGCTATCTCGATGAGCAGGCTCCTTGGAAACGCATTAAGGAGGATCGCCAGGCCGCCGGGACAACGATCTATGTGATGCTGCAGGTACTGAGTGGTCTGCGCGTCTTGCTGTACCCCTATGTGCCTTTCTCGTCCCAGAGGCTACATAGCTACCTGGGATTCGAAGGTGAGGTCAGTAGCTCACGCTGGCAGCTTGAGACCGTGCCGGCAGGCCGACAATTGCCACCTCCTCGGCCTCTCTTCGCCAAGCTGGAGGAGCCTGCCGACCTTCCATCTGCAGACAGCCAGCCACTACGCCAGTGAGTGATTCGCTGCTGCTACGGCTGCTGCTAAGATCAGGGGCTGACCGGCTGGGCTGCGCCCTGCCAGCCAGGTCACGCCCAGGCTCTCGTAGGCCGACAGGCAGATCTATGGGCCTCTCTCGTCGCGCGCCAGTCGGGTGGGTGGAGTCTCTCTGTTCGCCCTTTCGTTGCCCACCCGGCTCGCGCTTTATTCTTCTATCGCTTGCTCTTCGCTCTCACGGAGAGGATAGCCCGCCGCTTGAGCTGCCAGACAGGCAGCTCCCACTACCCCGGAGAAATCGCCCAGGCGCGTGCGTAAGATAGGCGTTTGGCGGGCGGGCAAAGCCAGCGCCACGGTTCGCGCTCGCCTTACTGCACGCTCAAAGAGCAGGTCAATGGCTTCGATGACGCCCCCTCCCAGGATGATGGCCTCCGGATTGTAAAAGTTGATGATCGATGCCAGGCCATAGCCCAGGTAGTCAGCGGCCTCGCTCACGACCTCAATCACAAGCTCATCATTTTGCTGAATGGCGCTGGCCAGCAATCCAGAGCGAATGATGGTCTCGCCGCCTTTGAGCTGGAGTAGAGCCTCATCGGCGAGTACCGATTTGCGACCATGATGGATCTCGGCCAGGATAGCACGTGTGATGGCCGTGCGCGAGGCGTAGGCTTCCAGGCAGCCACGTGCGCCACAGCCGCAGATGCGCCCGCTGGCCTCGACCGTGATATGGCCAACCTCGCCAGCGGTACCAGAGAGACCTGTATAGAGTCGCCCGTTTTGGATGATGCCGGCACCGATGCCTGTGCCGATAAAGATACAGACGAAATTTTTATAGGCCCGTCCAGCCCCATAAAGGTACTCGCCCAGGGCAGCTACTTCAACATCATTGCCGACCGCAACCGGGCGCCCGAACTCAGCGCTGAGCAGGGCCGCGACTGGCATATTGCGCACCCCGAGATTGGGGGCCTCTAGAATCACGCCTGCTTGACGATCAATCTGGCCGGCGGCGCCAATGCCCACTGCAAGCAGCTCGCGCCCATTGTGCAGGTCAGCGGCCTCAAGAGCGGCGTGGGCTACTTCCACCACTCGTCGGGCGACGAAATCCTGCCCGCGTTCCGCCTTCGTCCGTTTGCGCGCCGAGGCAATCACTTCGCCACTGGCAACGTCGATGACCGCCGCTAGCGTCTTTGTGCCTCCCAGGTCGATGCCAAGGGCATAGGTCGCCGTATGCCCCGCGTGATTCTTGGCCATAGCTCTCTCCTCAAGACAAACAGAACGGCACTGCCAGGCGGCTAATCTGCCCCTCGCTCATGCCGCTAGCTCCTCGTAGCGTGGATAGAGCGCTCGCTTTACAGGTACGCCTCGCGCTCTCGCTCTGCCCGCCAGTTCCTCTGCTACTCTTGCCGAAAAGGAAGGCTCAGGCTCGGTTCCACATCAAGATCAAGATCATGCCGCTCGCCACGCAGCAAGTGGAAGAAAGCCGCCGCCGCGACCATGGCAGCATTGTCTGTGCAGAACTCGATCGGTGGATACTGCAACTGGATACTCAGCGGCGCCAGTTCTTCCTCCAGGCGTGCCCTCAGAGCGACATTGGCCGCCACCCCACCAGCTAGGAGAACCTGGCGTACATGATACTCTTGAGCCGCCATGCGTGTTTTGACTGCCAGGACATCAACTATAGCTTCCTGGAAGCTGGCAGCCAACAGGCCAATATGAATCTGACCGCGCCTGGCTGCCTCACTCCCCATCGTTGTATAGCGGCTTATTTGACGGCCTCCGCTGGGCAGCGGACGACCCGATTGCTGATCAGCTACGAGTCCTTCGGCCAGATGCAGCATCGCGGTCTTTAAGCCACTGAAGCTGAAGTCATAGGTTCCCCGCAGCCAGGCCCGGGGCAGACGATAGGGATTGCGCGCCGGCAGGGACTGCTGCCGGAGCTCCTCTTCAGCCAGGCGTGCTGCCTGCTGAATAGCCGGGCCGCCGGGATAGCCCAAGCCCAGGATGCGCGCTACCTTATCAAAAGCTTCTCCTGCCGCATCGTCGCGTGTCCGCCCTAGCAGGAGATAATCGGCGTGGTCGCGCATAAGGACCAGCTCGCTATGCGCGCCAGAGACGATCAGGCAAACCAGGGGGAAGAGTGGATCGCCGGGCAGATAGGCACGCTCCGTCTCCTTTTCTGCTGCGCCGGCTTGGGGGTCAGAATCCAGCGATTGGCGCAGCCAGTTAGCATAGATATGGGCCTCCAGATGGTTGACCCCGAGGAAGGGCAGGTCACGGGCCAGGGCAAGGGTCTTACCGACAGTCAGCCCTACGAGCAAGGAGCCGGCCAGGCCGGGACCATAGGTAGCAGCAATAGCGTCGATCTCCTCCCAGCCGCAGTGAGCTTGCTGCAGGGCCGTTTCAATGACCGGCAGGGCGGCAGCTAGCTGCTGCCGTGAGGCAACCTCCGGTACAACTCCGCCGTAGCGTTCGTGAATCTCTGTCTGCGAGGCAACCACATTGGCTAGGACGTAGCGACCATCTTTGACAATGGCCGCCCCAGTCTCATCACAAGAGCTTTCGATCCCGAGAACGAGCATAGTTCACCCCCTTTCTAGCATGATTGGAAGGCATTCATTGCTAGCCGATCCAGGCCTTGCCCCACTACTCTCGTCCGATAGGGCCGAGAGCGCTAGCTCCTTGCTTAGCCCTGAGCCTCCAGCTTCCGCAGTAGAGCAGTCTTTTGCTCCTGAAACTTCTGGCGATAGGCCGGACTATGGATCTCATCGGTCCACATGATCAGCGCATCCTCTTGGTTGTCGCTGTAGTAGCGGTGGCGCAGACCGGCCTCACGGAAGCCATACTTGCGATAGAGATTCTGCGCAATGTAATTGGAGACACGTACCTCAAGCGTGACCCATCTGGCGCCAATGGAATAGGCGATATCGATTAAACTGGTGAGTAAGAACTCTCCAAGACCCTGACGGCGATAGTCAGGATGCAAGGCAATCGTTGTGATATGTGCCTCGTCGACCATGAGCCACAGCCCGGCGAAGCCAATGATCGAAGCGAGCTGCGGTGAGGTTGTCGCCGTCGACGAGCGGCCCGGCAACAGCGACAGAGGGAAGAAGCGCCGTGGCTTCTCGGTTTCAGAGGCTGCAGGCTCCAGGTGCTCCTCCAGAATCTTCTTGTCCCGCAGGACAATATAGTGCGCCCAGCGGTTATCTTGCAGTTCCTTGCGATAAGCACTAGGAGGCCAGGTCGATGGATAGGCCAGACGCTCAATCTCGATCACCCGAGGCACGTCTGACAAAGTCATGCGTTCAATGACGTAACGCACGTTCTTCCCTCTCTGTCTCGCGTTGAGGTAGTGAGCGCGGCTGATCTACCGCGTTCAGCAGCGGTTGCTTACGTGCACTGGCGGTAATGGCAGGCGGACGCAAATAGAGCGGCTCCAGGCGTAAAGGATCATCACTCTCGCCACGCAATAAGCGTGGCAAGGCGAGCGAGGCCAGGGTTGCGGCCCGCCTGGTGGCCTGCAACGGCTCAGCGAAGGCACACTCGGGAAGAGAGGAACGTAGAGTTGTCCAGGTGGCCGCCCTTATCTCTCCACAGAAGAGAAAAGGCGGAAGCTCACGACGCCCCGGCACAGCCAGCGCTGTGGCAGCCAGTTCCTGGAGATAGGCAGCCAGCTGCTGAGGAGGTAGCAGCACATAGTCCCCGAGCCGCCGCAGCTCCTGGACCAGTCGCCCCTGCTCATCTCTGCTTTCTGTAGCGAGGTAGCAGGCGGCATATAGTTCTGAGCGTCCTGCTTCTAACACCGCGCAGATCGGACCTGGCCAACGGCGCTGTTGTGCCGCAATGACATCTAATGTGCCTATGCCAAGCAGCGGCTTGCCCAGTGCAAAGGCTAGACTACGGGCCGTCGCTACCGCCACTCGCACCCCATTAAAGGAGCCTGGGCCTAACGCGACCGCCAGGGCTGAGAGATCCGCCGGACGCCAGCTACGACTGACTAGCAACCGGCGGATTGCAGGCAACAGCTCAACGCTATGATTGTTCTCGACAAGCCAGGTCTCTTCTGCATAGAGCGTTTCCTCTGAGCAGAGAGCCAGACTGGCCTGGCGCGTGGAGGAATCAATTGCCAAGAGCAGCATAGGTATTTTTCTGGAATTGTTGCAGCAGATCACAATAATACGATCCTACGGCCTCGAAGAGGAGCGCGCGCTTTGTCTCGCTGAGTAACTTCAGGCGGACGCGGAGATACTCGCCAGACCAGAGGGCCGCAGCCTTGTCAGCCCATTCTACCACGCAGACTCCCGTAGGATTCGCAAAGTAATCTTCGAAGCCCAGATCGAGTATCTCTTCGGGATGCTCCAGGCGATAGAGATCGAAATGGTAGAGCGCCAACCCTTTGGCGTGCGTTGCCTGCTCTGCTCCGCCTCTACGCGGCTGGCCACGGTACTCCTTCAGGAGTGTAAATGTCGGGCTGCTGACCACCTCAGTGATGCCTAGACCTTGAGCCAGCCCCTGGGTAAAAGTGGTCTTTCCCGTTCCTAGCTGGCCAGCCAACAGGATCAGCTCGCCACCGCGCAGCAGCTCGCCTAAGCGCAGGCCAAGCCGTTGGGTTTGGGCTGCGCTATGGCTGATCACGTCAAGGGAACAGCTCACCTCTTCTTGAGAAGCACCAGTCACGCCGTCTTCCTTTTCCCCTGCTATAGCCGTGGCTCAAGTATCTCTTGAGCCTTTCCAGAGAGCCTCAAATTATTATAACACAGTCCTCCTTGCTTCGCTTCAGCCGATTTTCTTCCCACAGCTAGAGCAATAGAGCGCCCGTGCGCGCACTAACTGGCCACAGTGGGGGCAAGGCACCTTATCCGCCACTCGAGGATTGTTGCTAGCCCCGGTTACCCCCGGAGCACCTCCCATCCCACTCCCGGCTGCCGTCTGATCAGTTGGCGAGGCCGCTGAAGCCACTGGAGGCGGTGTATAGTCACGCGTTGGCTGCGGAGCAAACTGCGCCGGCTGATAGGTCTCGTTCTTGATTTCCTGTAGCTGTTGCTCTCGATTACGCAAATCTGCGTCCAGCTCCTGAATGCTGGCGCAAATGCGCGCGAGCTGCGGCTGCGACAGCGCTCCCTGCTGATAGAGTGTCATAGCCGCCGTGGCCAGCTCTTCTAGCAGAAGCTGACGCTGTTTGAGTAACTGATCAATTTCTCCCTGCTTGCTTCGAAGCCGCAGCTGTTTCTGCGCCTCCCACGTCGTACGGCTAACTGCAGCCGAGACAAGATGTTTTGCCGACTCGACAAAGTCCGCCATCTTTGCTGCTCCTTCTCTCTCTCAGTTGGCACAGTGAGCGAGCGCCGAAGAGCTTCGGCAGGCTATTCTCCTCGCTGATAGAGATGTTCACTACTGGTCTTCTGCATTTGTCTGCGACCTCCGCCTCTGTTGAGGTGCAGAGGCAGAATGGAAGCACGAATGAGGTTGGCTTACTAGGGGGCCTCCTGGCGAGACTCTACTCCTCGTACTCCACAGCGCCGCGATGGATGCGCAGCGCCTCTAACCGGCCAGTACTGCTGAGCTGGATGGCCACGACATCAATGCGCCAGGGGCGCTCATAGGCCCCATGCAGCTCGAGATAGTGAGAGGCCACCTCGATCAGCTTGCGTCGCTTGCGGGGCGTCAGAGCTTCTTCAGGAGGTCCCCAACCAGTGCCGCGCCGTGTCTTGACCTCAATAAAGACTAACTCCTCTCCTTCGCAAGCAATGAGGTCAATCTCCCCAGCTCGGCAGCGAAAATTGCGCTCACAAATGCGATACCCTCGCCGCCGCAGAGCGGCGGCTGCTAGATGTTCGCCCGCCCGGCCAAGCGCGCGCTGGCGTTTGGCTCGCGACTGACCGACAAGGTCCTGTGCCCTCCCCTGGCCATCAGCTTCCTCGTGATTAGGACAATTCATGAGAGTAATACGCCTTCCCCACTACGAATGTTGTATCCTTCCTACCAGAAGAGCATCAGTGAGCGAATGCTCTTGCTTTCTGTGCAAGGATAGCCCAGACAGCGACGAGTTGCAAGCAGACGAGGGAGCGTCCTGAAAGATGCTTGGCTTGACGGTCCAGTAACTACAAAGGAGAGGAGCAAGACCAGAGATGGAGACTCAACAGGCACTTGTCTTTCTGCATGGCGCAGGTGGGAGCGCACGCAGTTGGAGCGCGCTCCTGGAGCACCTTGGCAGCTATCCGGCGTTTGCCATTGATCTGCCCGGGCATGGTCAGCGCCCGGATACCCTGCCGGCAGAGGTAACAGTCAGTGACTACGCGCGAGTTGTCTGGGATATTGTGAACAATGAGCTACAGATCCGAAGGCCGATCATCGCCGGGCATTCGATGGGCGGAGCCATCGCGCTGACGCTGGCCCTGGAACATGGCTCAGAGCTGTCTGGGCTGATCTTGATAGGAACTGGCGCTCGCCTGCGGGTACGAGCTGATTTGTTGGAGGCTGCGCGCACCGCTTCCCCCGAGGCCTTACAGGCGCTGGCCACCTGGAGCCTCGTCCCTACGAGCAGCGAGAGCCAGCGCGCCCAGTTCCAGCGAGAACTAGCCAGGGGTAGCGCTTCCCTGTATCGCGATCTCCTGGCCTGCCACACCTTTGACTGCATGGCACGCCTAGGAGAGATCTCTTTACCCACCTTGATTGTGGTAGGCGCAGAAGATCAGATGACGCCCATCAAGTATAGCCAGTACCTTCATGATCACATCGCAGGCTCAACGCTCCAGATCATCCCCGCGGCTGGCCATGCCCTGATGCAGGAGCGGCCCGAAGAACTAGCTCGTGTCATCGCTGCCTGGCTGGCAGCAGCCCCCTCGACGCCCTCCCCTGGTTCATGCTACAATACAGCCAGTGGTTTCCCTCACGAACAATAGAGCAAGCAGGGCAGCAACGGCCCTTCTTCATACAGAGCATTTGCGATAGATAGGGGGCAACGGTATGTCAGGCCATTCGAAATGGGCACAGATTCGCCGCGCTAAAAGCGTGAACGATGCGCGCAGAGGCCAACTGTTCACGCGCCTCGGGCGAGAAATCGCTGTCGCCGTGCGCGAGGGAGGGAGTGGAGACCCCGCCGCCAATCCGCGTCTGCGCATGGCTATTCAGCGCGCGCGCGATGCCAACATGCCGCTCGAAAATATTGAGCGCACCATTAAGCGAGCGCTCGGCGGAGTGGAAGGCACTAACCTCGAAGAGGTGACGTATGAGGGCTACGGCCCCGGCGGGACAGCCATTCTTATCGAGGCAATGACTGAAAACCGCAACCGTACAGTTGCGGAGATTCGCAACGCCTTTAGCCGCAACGGCGGGAGCCTGGGTGAGACCGGCAGTGTCTCCTGGATCTTCGAGCCGCGGGGAGTAATCGAATTGGCCCTGGACGGGCATGACCCCGATGAGGTCTCTCTGGAGGCGATCGATCTGGGCGCCGAGGACGCCGAGCCTTCCGAGGATCAAACCTTGACGGTCTATACAACACCGGCTAACCTGGAGAAGGTACGCCAGGCCCTCCTGGAGAGGAATTATAAGATTCTGAAGGCAGAGAGCACGATGGTTCCCAAGACGCGCGTTGAGCTGCATGATGCCCGAACGGCCCATCAGCTCATGCGACTCGTAGAGAAGCTCGAGGACCTGGACGACGTCCAGAACGTCTACTCTAACGCCGATATTCCTGACGAACTGGTGGCCTCCTATGAGTAGGGCTTGTGGCAGCGGCGAGCTGGGAATCAGAGCGTCCTTGATGGTCGCTCTGTCTTCCCATCGGTCGCGCTCTGAGGAAGGCGGCACGCCCCTATGACCCAGAAGGCTCCGCCACGGCGGGTCGCCCTGGGCATTGATCCCGGGACGGCAATTGTGGGCTATGCCGTTGTCGCAGCCCAGGGCGACAGATTAAGCCTACTTGCGTGCGATGTGATCACTACACCCGCCGGTATGCCCCTACCTCAGCGTCTCCAACATATTTACACGCGTCTGGGCGAGATCATCGCTACCCATCAGCCGTCGGAGGCCGCGATGGAGGAACTCTTTTTCGCGAAAAATGCCCGCACGGCGATGATGGTTGGTCAGGCGCGCGGTGTGGCCATGCTGGCTCTGGCTAATCATGGCCTGCCCATTGCCGAGTACACACCTCGCCAGGTGAAACAGGCAGTTACTGGCTACGGTAGTGCAGACAAGGCCCAGGTCGGGGAGATGGTGCGGATTTTGCTGAACCTGCGCGCTGTCCCTCGCCCTGATGATGCGGCGGACGCAGCGGCCATTGCCATCTGTCACCTCCATAGCTCCCACTTGATGAGGGCCAGCCTCCTTTCAGGGGATTTTCATCCCTCCTCAGAATCAGGAGGATGGTAATCATTCCCCAAAAAGTCAGCAGCCGTTACTCAGATTACGCCAGTGGCGTTACTTCCTATACGACAACAGAGGGAGAAATATAGGCAGGCAGGGATGATCGCAAGCATTCATGGCATTCTTGAGGCACAGCGCGAGGACCATCTGATCATCCGTGTGGGAGGCTTCGGGCTACGCGTCTTCGTGCCTGCCTCAACTCGCAATCGCTTCAGCACCCCTGGCAGCGAGGTTTCGCTTTATACCCATTTGCACGTCCGTGAGGATGGCCTGGCGCTCTATGGCTTTGCCGAGGAGGCCGAGCGCGATATGTTTGAACTGCTGATTGGGGTCAGCGGCGTGGGTCCCAAGGTGGCACTGGCACTGCTCTCGGTGCTTGATGCCCCCACATTCTACCGCGCGATTGCTCAAGAGGATGTACAACTGCTGGCCCGTGCCCCCGGCGTAGGTAAGAAGCTCGCCGCTCGCCTAGTGCTGGAGCTGAAAGGAAAGGTTCCAGCCGTGGCCCCGGGGACTCCTACGACGGGCGGTATTCGGCGCTCGGAGGTGCTGGAGGCGCTGGTAGGGCTGGGCTACAGTCCGGCTGCCGCCCAGGCGGCTATCGCTCGTCTGCCTCAAGATCAGAATCTGACGCTCGAAGAACAAATCACCCTGGCCCTGCGCTCCCTCGCCCGCGAACTCTGATCTATCTGAGTGACGGTCGCCGTAGCAGGTAGGATTCGCAGAAAACGCCTATTTCTGGAGGATGCTGATGGCAACGGACGAATTGCTGCCGCCAGCATGTGCTTTCGCTGTCTCTGTCCTGGCTGAATATGAGCAGGACCCCGAGGCCGTGCCCGAGGAGGCTGTTGAGGCTGCCCGCCAGCATATGGCCTCATGCCCACGTTGCAAGGAAGCCTCGGCAGCTAGCGCTACTAAGCGCAAGAAAAAGAAGGTACGGCGTGCCTCTCCGTCGGAATCTTCGGCCCCGGCGGAAGGCGACGAGGCGGCTGTTGCCGCGTCGGCCCTGGCGAGCGCCGAGCCTTTCCAGGCGCCGCCTCCGCCTGCCCAGCCGCCTGCTGCTCCAGCTTTTCCCTCTCCACTACCTGGTTCCGAATCGCAGGAGCAGACGATTCGCATTTCACCTCCCTCGGCTGGCGATGGCCTGATCGATTGCCAGCAGTGTCGCCAATTGCTGCCCGAGTACGCCGAAGCTATGGATAGCGGGCAGAATGTGGCCTTGCTTTATCCAGAGGTTCAGGCTCATCTGCTCGTCTGCGATACCGGCTGCCTGGTATTGCTGGATCTCTTCCGCCAGGAGGCTAAGGCTAACCGCAAGTATCGACGCCGCCCGGTACGTGATCCTTTCCGTGTGATGTGGTGGGAGATCAGCGGCTTTTTCCGCGGTGGCCTGGTACCGATTGCCCCACGTGCTCTGGCCTTCGGTACCCTGATTCTGGTCTTACTACTGACCTCTTTGACGGCTTTCTTGGCCATCCGCTGGGATGACGCTCGTTACTACCATCCCCCCAATACGCACTTACTGCCAACACCCGATGGGATCGGGCTGAGTGACGGGCTGAAAATCTTCGATGCCTGTAACGCCGCCGGTTACCAGGATAAGCGCCAGGCAGCTCAGGCCATGCGCGAGGGCAATAGCAAGAAGGCTGAGGCTCTGCTCTCGGCAGCGGTCTCTATTAGCGATACAACAGGCTGCAACAGCGCTGAAGCGGCGATTTATCGCGAGGATCTGCGCGTGCGCCTCTCGGGGCATCCCTACGGCATTATTGTCGTGAGCTTCGACAGCGGTCCCGGTGTGGCTGATCCACAGGGCGGAACCGATCGCCACATTCTCTACGCCGCCTATACTCAGGAGCTGGTCGGGGCCTATATCAGTCAGGAGCAGTACAATAGCGCCCAGATGAAGATTCCAGGCGCACCTCTGCTGTACCTGGTGCTCGCAAATACAACAGGAGAGGAGGAGGGCGCGCTCCAGATCGCTAATACAGTGGCAACGCTTAATGCCAAGGGGAACTTTCAGGATTTCGGTCTCCAGGTCAGCGGACGACCGCCGATCCTGGCCGTACTGGGACTGGCTCCCAGCCGCTTGACAGAGGTGGTGCTGCCGGTGCTTTGCCGCGCCGGTGTTCCTCTGATTGCACCGACGGCCTCGGGCCTCTTTATCATTGACCTGCTGACACAAACTTCGCTCTACCGCCATTGTTCTCCTGGCTTCGCCTTTATCCGCTTCTCGGCAGATGACTCGGCTCAGAGCCGTGCCGGAGCCGATTATGCCTATAATGAGCTGGGAGCGCGTAACGTGGCGATCTTTTACGACCCAAGCAATCCCTCCTCCAGTAGCTCCGCACACTATTTTAGCCAGTATTTCACGGCTCATCGGCATGCACGGATCGTGGCTCAGGAGACCGCTGTGGCCAGTGGTCTTCTCGACGCTAATGGCCGCCCCCAGGCTTCGCGCGACGATCTGCTGGCTGGCCTGAAGGATGCTCTGCAAGCCCAACCACGACCCGATCTCATTTTTGCCCCCCTGCTTTCGAATGATGTGATGACACTGGCGGAGGCGATCGCTCAGCTCCCACGCGATCAGCAGCCGATTCTGCTGATCGGAGGGGAGTTCGTCCAGCCAACGGCCATTCAGAAGCTGGTGCCCTGGGTTCGTCAAAATCAGCTCGCACTTCCTCGTATTTATGTGACGGTCAGCAGCGCTGCTCGCCCTCCCAGTGGAGATAGTCCCTGGCCTAAGCAATTCTACGCCGCTTTCTGCACACTCTTTGCTTCGCCCGGCAGCTTCTGCAGTGGAGCCGCCGCCCTGGACCAGGGAGCGCTGCTCTTCGGTGACGGCGTTGAAATGGTGGCCCTGAGCCTTAGCCAGAACCAACAGCCCGGGCAACAGCCTCAGAGCAACCAGGGAGAAGGAGAGAGCCAGGCCCAGGCCTCACCCTCTTTCCCCACTCCCGCTCAGCTCGTGCAGCGGATCAGCAATCAGAGTTTCAATGGCGTGAGCGGTCCCATCGCGCTGCGCTTCTGGGATAATGTGCTGGTGACCAGCACACGTGCAGCGCCGGCGATCTTGGAGCTACAACAGGATGGTAGCATCCAGATCGCTCAGTGATGAGCGCGAGGAGCAAAGCTAGACCCTTTGCTCCTCGCGCCCCCTGCTGAGAACGCCAGAAGCAGAGATGAGCCATAGGGACAATAGAATGCTAGGCCTGCTTTAGCTGCCTCAGAGGATCAGCCCGACAGCCACCCCTTCAGTTCACATGCTTCCTGTTTGCTGATTGCTAACCAATAGCCGGCAGCTCTGAGCAGATGATGCCGATTGCTCTGTAGACCTGACCCGGTCGCCCAACCTCGACCGTCGCCATACCTATATTCCGCTAGCTTCAGAAGGTAGGGCGACAAAGAAATCACTTTCAGCAAGTGGAGACAAGGCAAGGAGAAAGTCGTGAGATAAGCTGAGAGCCTTAGGGTATGTGGAGAGCTGAGCAATGGAGCTACTCATTGCAACACTGGCCCATATCAGACCAGCATACGAGATTGATGCCCAGTCACAGGTACGACAGGTTACTGAGTCGCTGCGTCCAACTCCCGGCCTGCTGAGCGTGCGTAGTTATGCTAGCCGCGACAGGCGCTATCATCTGCTGCTCAGTACCTGGGAGAACGAGGAAGTGTGGAGGAAAGTACGTGAGCGCTGCAGTCCCGCTCGCCTGCTGCAGGAGATGGCAGGCCCCCAGCTCATGGATGTGCCAGAGCAATGGGCGATGCGCTATATCTGGGGCTATGTGCGCCCGGCGGTGAGCCCCACCCTGGCGGTAGCGCTGCTGGCCCGTGTTCATCCAGAGCAAGCTGAAACCATCGAGCAGCACTGGTTAGAAAGCCTCCATCGCCAGGCGGCAGAGTTATTGATGGCTTCAGCCTTCCTGGCCCGTGGACAGGAAGAGGCTGGACTGCAAGCAGGAGACAGCAGAGAGGGCGAGAGACACGAGCCAGGCTATCAACGCTGGGGAGCCGTCTTTCTTAACCTTCTAAGTTGGGCGAGCGAAATCGAGCAGGAGGAGTTTTACACTCAACCAAGCTACCAGAATTTCAACTTGCAACTGCACCAGGCAGCGCTTGTCCAGATGCTAGCTCTGGAGCAGCCTTAGCGCAGTGGCTTCCTCCTTGCCCGGCTAGCGCCCTAGCTGATCCACCGGACAGGGCAGGGCCAAACGCAGGCCAGTTGCTCATTGTTGTTCTCGCTGCGCCCTCGGCGGACCAGAGAGGGCAGGGCAGAGCAAAGGCCTCCTCCTTTTTAATCGCTGGAGCTTTCGGCCACTGGCTTGGCATAGTATTTCTGCAGCTCGGACCAAAGGAGGGCGCGGTCTCGCCACATAGCGGGCGTAAAGATATGATACTCCCCATCACAGAGAGGGACCTGAGTGGGGCAGACCCGATGAGGGGTGAGGCGAAAGCGAATAGTATCCTCGACCACCTCGACCCAGATGTGGCGTCCCGTATAGCCCGATCCCCATTTGAGGAGCACTAGCGTATCGTACTCTTCAAAGCGTCCGCGTCCTTTAAGCATCTCTCGATCAAGACGGCGCAAGAGCGAGGGGAGATCGCTCTCTCGCATAATGCGCCGGGCATTTTCTCGCCGCGCCTGACGTTGACGCTCAGCTTCAACCAGTAACTCTTCTGACTGACTCATACTAGAGGTCTCAGCCGTCCTTTCTTCTCAAAAGAGCCTGAGATGATCAGCAGACCAGCTCGCGTTTGTGAAAGAGACTTAGCTGTCCTGCCGCCGATCATTCACCATTTGCCTGGTGGTCATCCCTCCCACCATAACGATCAGCCTTGGGTTCACCAAGAGCATAGCATAAAGAGGAGGCTGCGACCAGGAACACGACCCAGCCAGCGAGCAAGATCGCTACGATCCTCCCTCGTTCCGCTCCTAGGGTCGCAGGCGCACCTCATAATCACTGCGAGCCTCTTCGCCACAGAGGGCAGGGGCCAGCTCACGCTTATTAAATTCCCATCCCCAGCCGAGAGCCGTGACAGGTAATACAGAGGCACTCGACGAGAGCGGCAGCGAAGAGGCAAGAGGCTGATCGAAGCAATCAGCGATGCCACGGGATGAAATATAG
>NZ_JADGHT010000342.1 GCF_019683755.1 Thermogemmatispora sp.
GGTCACCGCTATCCATTGCTCATCGCCATCGATCAAGAGAATGGCATGGTTCAGCGCTTGGGCGAGCATGTCACTCTATTTCCTGGTAATATGGCCCTGGGCGCCAGCGATTCACCTGAGCTGGTGACTGCCGTCGCCCGCGCTACGGGGCGCGAGTTGCAGGCTCTGGGCATCAATATGAATCTGGCGCCAGTGCTGGATATCAATAATAATCCAGCCAACCCTGTGATCGGCGTCCGCTCCTTTGGCGAAGACCCTGAACAGGTTGCCCGTCTGGGCCTGGCCGCTGTGCGCGGCTATCGCGAGGCCGGCATTATTAGCTGTCTGAAGCATTTCCCAGGGCACGGTGATACAGCAACCGATTCCCACCTTGCGCTACCACTGATCCCCCACGACCTGGCTCGCTTGGAACATCTGGAGCTGGTTCCTTTTGCCCGCGTGCTCCAGGCAGCCGGGGCAGACGCTATTATGACGGCCCACATTGCTTTTCCAGCCCTGACAGGGAATCCCACGCTCCCCGCAACGGTAGCCCCCACTATCATTACAGGCCTCCTACGGCAGCGCCTGAACTTCGATGGTGTGGCCATGAGCGACTGCTTGGAGATGGAGGCCACGGCCTCGACATTGGGTATCGAGCAGGCCACTGTCCGGGCCTTAGAGGCCGGTCTCGATCTCATTCTGATCTCGCATCGCTATGACCGTCAGCTTGCCGGGCTGGCCGCCATGCGTACAGCCCTCGACGAGGGACGTCTCTCGCCCGCCCGCCTTCAGCAGGCCTTGCGACGTCTGCAGCGACTTAAAGCACGCTATCTCTCTTGGGAGCGCTTGCCGCAACCTGAGGCGCTGCGCCAGCTCAAAGTCCCTGAGCATCTGGAGCTGCAACGACGCAGCTATCAGCGGGCTATCACGCTGCTTCGCAATCATCAAGGATTGCTTCCCCTACGGCTGGCCCCTGAGCAGCGCTTGCTGATCCTGATTCCCCAGAAAGAAGGTGCCAGCCGCGTTGAGGATCAGCGCTATCCTGTTGAGGCGCTCATCGCCTCTATCCAAGGCTACCACCCTAACACAGAGGCGCGCCTCTTGACGCTCCCGCTTGCTGAGTCCGAGCGCGAGGCTCTGCATACGGATATTACACAAGCTGCGCTTGTGCTGCTCGTGACAGTCAATGCCTATCTGGACAAGGATCAGAGCGCCTACATCAATTGGCTGGTCAGCGAAGCTGCTTGCCCTATCGTCGCACTTGCCGTCTATAACCCATACGATCTCCTGGCTTGTCCCCAGCTTACCACCTACCTGCTCACTTACGAATACACGCGGCCAGCCATTGAAACTGCCAGCGCTGTCCTTTTCGGCGCTGCCCATCCGCAGGGTCATCTGCCAGTTAGCTTGCCGCCTCTGCACGCCCGCGGCGAGGGACTGAGCTACTAAGCAGCTTCTTGCAGGCAGGAGCAGTAGCAAGAAGGCGTCCCACTCTTGTCCCTGCTCCTACGTAGACGGAGACCGCCTTCTTGCCCTGCCTGGCCAGGAGATCAGCCTTTGACAGAGCCGGCCAGGATACCACGCACAAAGTAGCGCTGCAAGGTAAAGAAGATCACTAACGGCAGAGCCATCGAGATAAAGGCTGCCGAAGTCAGCACCTCCCAGTTGGAGCCATAAGAGTTGACCAGGTTGGCAATCGTCACCGTCATCGGCGCCCGGTCAGGATTGCTGCCCATAAAGACCAGAGCGACCAGCAGATCATTCCAGACCCACATAAACTGGAAGATCACTAGCGAAGCCAGAGAGGGCACAGAGAGCGGCAAAAGGATGCGGAAGAAGATGTTGATATTGGAGGCGCCATCAATGCGGGCCGACTCAAAGAGGTCGCTAGGCAGACCGGCAAAGAAGTTGCGCAGCAGATAGACGGCGAACGGCAGACCGAGGGCAGTATGCATCAGCCAGATACCGAGGTAGCTACCCGCGAGCTGCAGGCCCGTCGCCTGAGCCAGCATCGTATAAAGGCCCAGCACGGGGATCAAGGTCATCTGCACTGGGATGACCATCAGAGCTACGATCGTCAGGAAGATCCAATCGCGCCCGGGGAAATCCATCCAGGCGAAGGCGTAGGCAGCGAAAGCCGCTACCAGGGTCGGAAGAATCGTGCCCGGGACAGCAATGATCAGGCTATTGAGGAAGGCCAGGCCCAGCCCCTGAGCCTGTAAGACATTCACATAGTTCTCAATCGTAAAGCTCCAGGGCGGGACCAGGGCAGTCCACCAGCCAGTGGCGTGAATCAAAGCCGGGGGGCGAAAGGAGCTAATGAAGAGTCCTAGAGTAGGTACCGACCAGGCAAGAGCGATCAGAATAACGATCACGGAGACCAGGCTATGGTTGACCAGGCTCAGGAGCCGCTGGTACCAAGGCTGGCGCTTAACCTTGACAGCGGCCTGCCCCATTGGCCAGGCGGGCACTGCCCTCTGAGGGGCTACCAGGCTCGATTGTGCCTCTGGATGCATCGTACTCATCGTTGAGCCTCCTGAACGCGGAAACGGCGAATATTGAAGTACATAATGGGTATGACCGCCAGTAAGAGCAAGACAGCCAGAGCACTGGCCACACCAAAGTTGTTGAAATTGAAGAGTTGCTGATAGTAATCGACAGCAACCACGTTGGTGCCGTAGTTTCCACCTGTCATGACGTAGACAACGTCGAAAATCTTCAGGATATTGATGATCATCGTCGTTGTGACTACGGCAATGGTCGGGCTGATCATCGGCACAATGATGCGGAAGAAAATGGTAATCTCCCCGGCACCGTCGCAGCGGGCGGCCTCCAGAATCTCGCTGGGAATCCCCTTGATGGCCGCAGAGAGGATCACCATACAGAAGCCTGTCCACATCCAGACGTAGACCGCAATCAAAGCGAAGTTGTTGAAACGACTATCCTGGAGCCATGTCTGGGGTTGACCACCAAGGGCGGTCAACAGCGCATTCAACAGTCCGATCTGCGTCTGGCCAGGCGGCGCATACTCATAGACAAAGCGCCAGATGACGCCAGCGGCCACAAAGGAGAGCGCCATCGGCACAAAGATGGCCGCTTTGGCCACGCTTTCAAAGCGCACTCGATCGACCAGCACGGCGATCAGCAGGCCCAGCACTACCGTCGCCACCGTGGCCAGTACCAGCCAGAGCAGATTATTACGCAGCACCTCCAGCAGCGAGGGATTCGTGAAGATCAAGAGGTAATTGCGCAATCCGACAAAGCGTGTGGAGGTGGCATCAAGGAAACTGAGCCAGATGGTGAAGAACAGCGGATAGACCAGAAAGATGGCCACAAAGAGGACCGCCAGACCGATCCAGAGCCAGGGGGTTAGGCCGAAACGCTTTCTGGGCGTTGCTGTCTTAAGCGGAAGGCTTCGCCGCTCTTCGATGGCTTTGATCATAAACACACACCCCTGGGAATCATATATCAAAATGATACAACAGTAGCATACCAGCCTGTCAGTTTGTCCTTGCAGACCTGACACCAGTACCACGTAGGAAGAGGCGAAGAGGCTCCATCTGGTCAGCCAGCTCTGCTGCTTGTACAAGTCAGGCTGGACTGCCCCAACGAAGGAGCAAGCAGAGCGCTCGGCACGAGAGAGGCCTCTTATCCATCGCGATGGGGTCAGCGATGAGCTAGCGAGTCAGACCGGCCTCGTTGCCAGTCATCGCCGAGCAGCGTCCCTGGCCCGAGGGGAGAGGTGGGAAGAGCTTTCCCCTCTCAGCTACTCGCGCTCATGTGAGCCTCTCTCAGCAGCCATTGTGCAAGCGGAGCCAACGAGCTACCAGGAAGAAGCAGGCCCGGCCAAGCTCAACCCGGCCAGGCCTGGTCGTCAGAGGAGCCTGCGAGCTAGCAGTTGCACGCCCTCCAAGTGCGGCACTTTCCTTGGTTCCTAGGAGGAGGCGTACGCCTGCTGAGCAGTGGCTTCCAGCGAGCTTAAGATACTATCGAGCTTCGTCGGGTCCTTAATAAAGTCCAGCATGGCTTTCCAATAAGCGGTCTCCATAGCCGGAGGCATCAGGTCATCGGCCCCGAAGCGGAAGATCGTTGCGCTGGTCAGCATCTGTGCCGAGGCGCGGGCCACATCATTGGGATAGGACGACAGAGAGACCGCCTTACTTGGCGAGGTGAAGCCACCACGCTTGACCCAGATCTCTTGCGCCTGGGCCGTCTCCAGATACTTCACCAGCTCGCGCACACCATTGTTATCTTTCAGGGCGACGATCACATCGGCGCCTCCCGTTACCGCCCCTTGATATTGGGCATTAATCGTCGGGAAGGGGAAGAAGTTGAAATCTTTCCCGGGCTGGGCGTTCTTGAACTGTGCCGTAATAAAGCCAGCGGTAAAATCGCCGAGATAGTAGAGGTAGGCCTCTGGGGGATTCTTGAAGGGGGCATAGCTGGCATCCTGGAAATTGGTCGCCAGGATCGCCTGCGGGGCGCCATTGATATAGTGCTTACCGGTGACGATCTGAGCGAAGGTCTGGAAAGCCTGCTTGACGCTGCTATGCGTCCAGGGAATCTTGTGATTGACCCACTGATCGTAGAGATCAGGCCCCGATTGGAGCAGGAAGATCTCATCGACCCAGTCGGCAGCCGGCCAGCCGCTGGCTGAGCCGCTCTCGACGCCCATCGACCAGGGATACTTTCCTTTGCTGGCAATCATGTCGGAGAGCTTGATCAGGTCATCCCAGGTCTTGGGAATTGTTCCGCCGATCGCCTGCAACTGCGTGGGATTATACCAGATCGTTCCTTTATTGGCCGCCTTGTAGAAGAGGGCGTAGAGTCGACCGTTATAGG
>NZ_JADGHT010000343.1 GCF_019683755.1 Thermogemmatispora sp.
CCCTGGGGGAGGCTGAGCCATGAGCCTCACAGACGACAGCCGTGGCTGGACCTTTCCCGGTGAGGATTATCCTCCCCCGGAGATGATCACCATCGCGGGACGTCAGGTGAGGGCGGGCACGCGTGTGCGTCTCTGTCCGGGGCGAGCGCGTCAGGGGCACCTGGCCGATGCCTTTGATCTGCTGCTAGAGGGACGGATCGGGCGCGTCGAAGTCATCCAGCAAGACTTCGAGAACCGCCTCTATCTGGTGGTCACCCTCGATGATGATCCCGGCAGAGAGCAATGGGACGAGCGCGTCTTACCAGGTCATCGCTTCTTCTTCTTCCCGGAGGAAGTGGAGCCGCTCGGGGAGGGGGAATGAGGTGGGCATGGAGAGAGATGAGCACCAGCAGGGACTACTGCAGGCTCTCGAAGCCGCTTTCGAGCAGGCAGCCCGCGGCGGGCTGCGTCGCCTGCTGGTAGCTGGCATTGGCAATATCTTTCTGGGCGACGACGGTTTCGGCTGCGCGGTGGCTCAGCGGGCACGCGGGCGCTATCCACCGGGAGTTGAGGTCATTGACTTTGGCATTCGTGGTTTGGAGCTGGCCTATGCGCTTCTTGACGGCTACGAGGCGCTGATCCTCATCGATGCGGTGCCGCGTGGTGGCAGCCCGGGAACGCTCTATCTGCTCAAGCCGCTGCTTCCTCCGGAGGATCAGGCAGCCGATCTGGCTGCTGGCAAGCTGGGCCTGGAGGCGCACAGCCTCGACCCGGTGCGCGTGCTGACCTATGCCCGTGCGCTCGGGGCGCCTGCTGTGCCGACCCTACTCATCGGCTGCGAGCCAACCCCTTGGGAAACAGATACCATCGAGGAGGAGCTGCAGATGGGGCTCAGTCCCCCCGTGCAGGCGGCGGTCGAACGCGCCCTGCACATCCTCGATACGGTGGTCAGGCAGCTCTATCAAGGCTCAGATTCGACTGAGACTGCATAGTCCTCGTTTCGCGGACGAGCTTGGCTCTCACTGACTGAAAGGAGGCGTGTACTAATGGTCAAGTGGATCACAGGCGCCATTGTGTTGGTGCTGTTGCTCTTGGTGCTCAGACAGCAACTCCCTGATATTCAGCGTTATTTGCGTATTCGCTCGATGTAGAGAGAGGAAGGAGGCTGTGCGTGGCGCCGGGCGTGAACAGGCGCTGAGAAGAGGGCGGAGCCAGCATAGGCCCCGTTCGGTCGAGGGCGAAAGGTGGGGGTAGCGATGCATGAGCTAGCGCTTGCTGAGAGCATTATCGAGGTGGTAGAGGCCAGGGCGGAGGAGTGCGGTGTACAGCGGGTGCGGACGGTGCATCTGCGCGTGGGCGAAGCCAGCGGGGTCCTGGTGGAGGCCCTGCAAGCGGCCTTTGCCATGCTGGCTTCGCTCTCGCCCGTCCTGGCCGAGGCGCGGCTGGCGATCGAGATCAGCCCGCATCGGGCCTGGTGCGAGCCATGTGCCAGTTCCTTTGCCGTCGAGGACTTCATCGCGCGCTGTCCCGCCTGTGGCACCTGGTCCACGCGCATTCTCTCGGGCACCGAGTTGCAGATCCTCGACATGGAGGTTGGGGCTGACACCCAGCAGGGAGGCCACGAGCAGGCGCATAACGGATGAGGAGCGGTAGCTATGCCCAGAGTGACCATTGCCAGACATATCCTGGCGGCCAATGAGGAGGTTGCGGCAGAGGTGCGCCAACGGCTGGCGGCGGCTGGCGTGCGCTGCATCAACCTGATGAGCGGTCCAGGGGCAGGGAAGACCACCCTGCTCGAACGCAGCGTGGCCCGGCTGCGTGGGCGGCTGGCCATAGGGGTGATCGAGGGAGATATCGAGACCAGCCTGGACGCTGAGCGCATGGAGGCCGCCGGGGCCCAGGTGGTACAGATCAATACGCGCGGGGCCTGCCATCTGGAGGCGCAGATGGTGCGCGATGCGCTGGAGGCGCTTGATCTGCAGCGGCTCGACCTGCTCTTCATCGAGAACATCGGCAACCTGGTCTGTCCGGCGGCCTGGGACCTGGGCGAGGACCTGCGGGTTGTGGTGGTCTGCACAACCGAGGGGGATGAGAAGCCAGCCAAGTATCCGCAGATCTTTGCCGCTGCCCAGGTGCTGGTGCTCAACAAGCTGGATCTCTTGCCCTACGTGGACTATGATCCCGAACGCGTGCGTGCTCAGGCGCTGGCCGTCAACCCAGGGCTGCAAATCTTCGCGCTGAGCTGCCGCAGCGGCGAGGGACTGGACACCTGGTGTGACTGGCTGCTGGCCTTCGCTGGCAAGTCCTCAGGGGCCGCCGTCAGCGAAGCGCCCCACACCATGGGAGGCGCAGTATCATGAGCGAGCGTGTGTCAGGAGGAGCGCCTGCCACCATGCCAGCACGACTGCGGCAGCGTCTCACCGTGAAAGGCATTGTGCAGGGGGTGGGCTTTCGCCCCTTCGTCTATGCACTGGCCCAGCGTCTCCACCTGGCTGGCTTCGTGCGCAACGATAGTCGCGGTGTCACCATCGAGATCGAAGGGCCGGCGGAGGCACTCGCCCAATTCCGCGAGCGACTGCAAATGGAAGCACCGCCGCTGGCGCGTATCGAGAGCGTGACCGTTGAACCGCTTCCGCTGCGGCAGGAGACGACCTTTGTGATCGCAGAGAGCCGGGAGAGCAGCGAGCGTGCTGCGCTGATCTCCCCCGATATGGCCACCTGCTCTGATTGCCTGCGCGAGTTATTTGATCCCGCTGATCGTCGCTATCGCTATCCTTTCATTAATTGCACCAACTGCGGGCCGCGCTTCACCATCATCCAGGATGTTCCCTACGATCGTGAGCAGACGACCATGCGCGTCTTCGCCATGTGTCCTGCCTGCCGCGCTGAGTATGAGAACCCGGCCAATCGGCGCTTTCATGCTCAACCTAATGCCTGCCCGCAGTGTGGGCCGCAGGTTCGTCTGGAGCTGTGGGCTGAGGGGGAGCTGGTGCTCTCGGCCAGCGGCGCGGAGGTCGAGGAGGCGACCCCTATCGAGCAGGTGGCTCAGCAGCTGGTCCGGGGGGCGATTCTGGCCATCAAGGGTCTGGGCGGCTATCATCTGGCCTGTGACGCCCTCAACGCCGTGGCTGTCCAGCGGCTACGGCGGCGCAAGCATCGCGAAGCCAAGCCGTTCGCCCTCATGGTGCCCGATCTGGAGACAGCGCGGCGCCTCTGCTTCGTCAGCGAGGGCGAGGCCGCCCTGCTGCAATCGCCGCGCCGGCCCATTGTCCTGCTCGAGCAGCGTCCCGCCTGCCCAGTGGCGCCCGAAGTGGCCCCAGGCTACCGGACCCTGGGTCTGATGCTTCCCTACACGCCGCTCCATCATCTCCTGCTGCACGCCTTTGCCCGGCTCATTCCCGCTGATCGCCCGCCGGTGCTGGTGATGACCAGCGGCAACCACAGCGAGGAGCCGATTGCCTACCGCGACGACGAGGCCCGTCAGCGTCTGGCCGGCATCGCGGATGGCATGCTCAGCCACAACCGCGTCATCCACATGCGCTGCGACGACTCGGTCACGCGCCTGGTGGCTGGAGGCGAGCAGCTCTTCCGCCGCTCGCGGGGGTATGTGCCCGAGCCGATCACGCTGGCCTTTGAGCTGCCGCGTCCGCTGTTGGCCTGCGGGGGCCATCTCAAAAACACCTTCTGTCTGGGTAAAGGGCGCCAGGCGTTTGTCGGGCACCACATCGGCGATCTAGAGAACCTGGAGACCCTGGCCTCCTTCCGCGAGGGCATCCGCCATTTCCAGCGCCTCTTTGACATTGTACCCGAGGTCGTGGCCTATGATCTGCATCCCGACTATCTGGCGACCAGGTACGCGCTGGACAGTGACATCGAGCAACGCATCGGTGTCCAACACCATCATGCCCACATTGCCAGCGTGTTGGCTGAGCATGGCCTGAGCGGGCCAGTCATTGGCATTGCCGCCGACGGCACGGGCTACGGTACCGACGGGGCCATTTGGGGCTGTGAGATCCTGCTGGCCGATCTCTGCGGCTTCGAGCGTCTGGCCCATCTGGCCTATGTGCCGCTTCCGGGGGGAGAGCAGGCCGTTCGCCAGCCGTGGCGCATGGCGGCGGTCTATCTGGCGCGGGCGTACGGCGAGCGCTTCTTGACCCTGGACATTCCTCTCACGCGGCGTCTCGATCGCAGCACCTGGCGCATTCTCACGCAGATGATCGAGCGCGGCCTCAACTCGCCACTGACCTCCAGCCTGGGGCGCCTCTTCGATGCCGTCGCCGCCATCCTCGGCCTGCGCGACGAGGTGCTCTATGAAGGCCAGGCGGCCATCGAGCTGGAGATGCTGGCCAGCAGTGTGCCGCCCGACGAGCAGCCGCCCTATCCCTACGCCCTGCTCCGCTCGGGTCAGGGGCCGCTCCAGATCGATGTCTCCCCGTTGCTCTCAGCCCTGGTCGAGGACCTCCAGCATGGCTACGAAAGAGCACGTCTTGCGCGCCGCTTCCACCGCTCGCTGGTGGCCATATTCGTCGACCTCTGTCAGCGCATCAGGGAGGTCTGCGGCCTCTCCCAGGTTGCCCTCAGCGGCGGCGTCTTTCAGAACCGCCTGCTGCTGGAAACCCTCGTCGCTGAGCTAGAAGCCAGCGGCTTCGCGGTCTATCTCAATCGCCGTGTGCCCCCGAACGACGGCGGTCTCAGTCTGGGACAGCTGGCAGTGGCCGCGGCCCGCCTGGCGGCAGCAGGCCGGAAGGGAGAGCCTGATCTTATCTCGTGAGAATGTGGACCAGAACCAGGCCCTGGTTGTTCAGTAAAGGAGCTGCCGCGCATCTTGCCGGACATAGTG
>NZ_JADGHT010000344.1 GCF_019683755.1 Thermogemmatispora sp.
GACGAGCGGCAGTGGCGAGGGTGGCAGGAGGAGGCGCTCAGATTGGCGGAGCGAGTGGAGGGAGGAGAAGAGGACGCTTCGCAGTTGAAGCTGAACCGGGCGGCGGTGCATCACGAGAGGGCGAAGCTGCTGCTGACGCTGGCGCTGCGACAGGGAGAAAGCAAGCATCTGGGAGAGGCCTATCGGGAGCTGGCGCAGGCGCGCTCGGGATTGGGGAGTGACGTAGGCTTATGGCGGATGTATCTGGATGTGACGGAGGCGAAGCTGTTTCTGGCGTGGGGAGAGGTAGAGCAGAGCGCCTGGCTGGGGGCGAGAGCCTGGGACGTGGCGCAGAAGATAGGGTCGGTGAAAGTGGAACCGGAGCTGAGAGCGCTGCATGCCAGCCTGAACGCGAAGGCGCCGGGCCATGCCAGCGTACAATGGCTCGGCCTCACACTCGGTCTGGTCTAGGGGCAGCGTAGATGCGGGGTGTCTGCCGGACAAAGGAGGTATGAGATGAGCAGCGTTCACTGGTGGCGGCGCTATGGAGATTACCCGCAGGGGAAGCATAACTTGCCGCATATGGGGGCAGTCCTGAGCGACTATCGGCAGCGGCGCGGCTACAGTCGAGCAGAAGTAGCGCAGGCATTGGATGTCAAGAAGCAGACGGTGAGCTACTGGGAGGCGACGATGTATCTGGCAGATCCAGAGCGGCGCGTGTTACTGGCCAGGTTTTTACAGATCCCGCCGGCGTTGTTGGGGCTGGCCTGGGAGCAGGTGGCCTATGTGGGCAGGGAGGGAGAGCCAGGGGCCAGTTACGAGCGGCTGGCGGAGGTGGTCAGCCTGGAGGGCTACTATCAGTACGAGGATCTGTTGACGCTGGCGAGCCGGCTACTGTATGCCGGTCAATTTCGCATACTGGCAGAGAGGATGCCGCGCTGGCTGGGGAGGCTGCGGCAGAAGGTGAAGGAGGCACCAGCCAGCGAGCGCGAGGCCTGGCTCTGGCTGCTGGGCCTTTACCTGCTGCGGGCCAGCTCTGTTGCCAGGCACTCGCAGGGGGATCACCAGAGCAGCGTAGCCTTGAGTCTGGCCAGCGAACTACTCCGGCTGGGTCAAGAGCAGGATGAGCCAACGCTCATTGGCTTGGCCTTCTATCGTCTAATGGATCTCTATCGACAGATAGGAGCAGCAGCACAGGCCAGAGATGCGGCGCAGGCGGGACTGAGCTGGGTGAAGCGGGTAGGGCCGGCGTTGGGGGGCAATCTCTACCTGCGGGCGGCGACGGTGCTGGCGGAGGTGGGAGAGGGAGACGAGCGGCAGTGGCGGAGCTGGCAGGAGGAGGCGCTCAGATTGGCGGAGCGAGTGGAGGGAGGAGAAGAGGACGCCTCGCAGTTGAAGCTGAACCGGGCGGCGGTGCATCACGAGAGGGCGAAGCTGCTGCTGACGCTGGCGCAGCGGCAGGGGGAAAGCGAGCGTTTGGGAGAGGCCTATCGGGGGCTGGCGCAGGCACGCTCAGGATTGGGGAGTGATGTGGGAGCCTGGCGGATGTATCTGGATGTGACGGAGGCGAAGCTGTTTCTGGCGTGGGGAGAGGTAGAGCAGAGCGCCTGGCTGGGGGCGAGAGCCTGGGATATGGCGCAGAAGATGGGGTCGGTGAAAGTGAAGCCGGAGCTGAGAGCGCTGCATGCCAGCCTGAACGCGAAGGCGCCGGGCCATGCCAGCGTACAATGGCTCGGCCTCACACTCGGCATCTACTAGACGGGCAGCCTACTAAGGCGTCACGCTCGCTATGCCCTTCAGAAAACGCGCAATAGCAAAGCGCTCCCATTGCCGGGAGCAGCATAGCCAAAACCAGCCGCACAAAGGCAGAGGACAGTTCACGCGCGCGAACTGTCCTCCTCCCTTGTCAGCGGAACTGCGAGCCTGCCAGACTCCCAAACACACAGGCGAAGTAGCTAAACTAGTGCCCCAAAGCCGTCAGCACGCCCTGCGCTGAGGCGAAGAGCATCGAAGCTGCTGGCAAGGCCCAATTCAGCACCACCTGCGCCACCACAATCAACACCAGCAAAGCCGCCGTCGCCAACACAATCGACGAACTCAAGCCCAGAGGCGTCGACAGGCGGTCCTCCTTGGGCGGAGCATCGAAGTACATCGCCTTCACAATGCGCCCATAGTAGACCAGCGACACCACGCTATTGAGCAAAGCGATGATCACCAGCCACTGCAGCCAGGGCTGATTCATCTCCACCCCCTGGCTCCAGGCCGCGCTGAACAGAAAGACCTTGCTCCAGAAGCCAGCCACCGGAGGAATTCCTGCCAGCGACAACAGACAGAGCGCCGTTCCCAAACTCACCAGCGGCTCGCGCCGCGCCAGGCCGCGGAAATCCTCGATCTGCTCCCCGCCGGTTGCATTGGCCAGGGCAATAATTCCGGCAAAGGCCCCCAGATTCGTCAGCACATAGACCAGGATAAAGAAGAGCACAGCCGCATTGCCCTCTGGGCGACCCGTTGCCAGGCTAGCGCAGAAGCCCACCAACAGATAGCCGGCCTGAGCAATGCTCGAATAAGCCATCATACGCTTCACGTTCGACTGCACCGCCGCCACCACATTGCCCAAAGTCATCGTCAAAATGGCCATAATGGCCACCACCACCACCAACTGAGACAGATCGCGCAGATTCAGCCCGCCGTAGAAGAAAATGCGCAGCAGGCCGGCAAAGCCCGCCGCCTTCGAACCGACCGAGAAGAAAGCCGTCGCCGGCGTCGGTGCCCCCTCATAGATATCGGGCGCCCACATATGGAAAGGCACCGCCGAAATCTTGAAGCCGAAGCCCGCCAGGATCAGAATATCGGCCACAATCACCAACAGATTCCCATCCTGCAGGCCCTTAGCGAACGTCCCGGCGATGCTCAACAGATCCGTCGTTCCCGTCAGCCCATAGAGCAGCGCCAGCCCATAGAGCAGGATCGCCGATGACATCGCCCCCAACAGCACATACTTCACCGCCGCCTCAGCCGAACGCTGATCTGTGCGCAGCAGTCCGGCCATCACATACAGCGGGAAACTCGTCAGCTCCAGCGAGATATAGAGAGAGATCAGCTCGCCAGTGCTGGCCATCAACATCATGCCGGTCGTCGAAAAGAGCAGCAGCGTATAGAACTCGCCCGCGCCCCGCACGTACTTTGAAACGTACGAGTACGAAGACAAGATCATCACTGCCGCGATCAACAGAAAGACCACCTTAAAGAACAAAGCATAGTTATCGACCACCAGCATATTGAAGAAAGCGCGGCGAGCCGTACCAGTATTCGTCAAGATGAGCGAGATCGTCAAGAAAGCCGGCACCAGCAGGCCCACCAGCGCCACCGTTGCCGTAATCGCGCGGCGCTTCACAAACAGATCCACCGCCATCACCACCAGCGCCAGCAGCGTCAGGCTCAGCTCCGGCGAGAGCAAGTAGAGATCAGCAACCTTAAAACCCGTAGCCATAGCACGCGCCTCCTAGCGACCCAGAGCCGTTGTAGCCACCGGCAGCAGATGATGCAGCGCCGGAACGATCACATCCAACAAGAAGCCGGGGTAGATCCCAACCAGCACGATGAAAGCCGCCAGCGTCACCAGAGGGATCGCCTCGCGCCAGGTTGCATCAGGCAACCAATTCCAGCGCAGATTGAAAGGACCGAAGAGCACCCGCTTCAGCATCCAGAGCAGGTAAGCCGCCGTCAGAATCATCGTAAAGACCGCAATTGCCGTCGGCACGGGCCAGATGCGGTAGCTACTTGTAAAGACCATATACTCCGCCACGAAGCCCGCCAGACCCGGCAAACCGAGCGAGGCCAGACCAGCGAAGGTAAAGAGCGTTGCCCACAGAGGCATCCGCTTCGCCACCCCGCCGAAAATCTCGATCTCGCGCGTATGGGCCCGATCGTAGATCACACCCACACAGAAGAAGAGCAGACTAGTAATCAGCCCGTGGCTGATCATCTGCACCGTTGCCCCCATCAAGGCCGCTGTCCCAAAGCGCGCCACATCGGGATTGCTCGTATGCACGGCCATTGCTGCCGCCGCCACGCCCAGCAAGATCACCCCCATATGGCTCACACTTGAGTAAGCGACCAGACGCTTCATATCCTTCTGCACCAGGCAGATGGCCGCCCCGTAGAGAATATTGATCACCGCCAGCACCACCAACAACGGCGCAAACTGCTGCAACCCATCCGGGAAGAGGCCCAGACAGATACGGATCAGCCCATAGGCGCCCATCTTCAGCAGCACGCCTGCCAAAATCACGCTCACCTCAGTCGGAGCATCCGTATGCGCATCCGGCAGCCAGGTATGCAAAGGGAACATCGGGATCTTGACCGCGAAGGCCACAAAGACCAGCAAGAAAGCCAACAACTGCGACCCCATCGTCACCCCGAGCAGAGGGAGCGTCACCCCGGTACTGGCTGGCAGCAGATGCTGCATCAATACCGGCAGACTGGCTGTATTCTGACCGGCCTGGAAATAGACCAGCAAAATCCCAGCCAGCATAAAGATGCTGCCAAAGAAGGTATACAGCAAGAACTTCCAGGCCGAATAGATGCGGCCCGGCATCCCATGTTTCTCCGTCTCGCTGCCCCAGATTCCGATCAGCAAGAACATCGGCGCCAGCTCCACCTCCCAGAACAGGAAGAAGAGCAACAGATCGAGCGCCATAAAGACCCCCATCACCCCCGCCTCCAGCAGCAGCAAGAGAGCCATATACTCTTTCACTCGCGGCTTCTCCCACCCACCGATCACCGCCAGCACTGTCACTGTCTCTAATAA
>NZ_JADGHT010000034.1 GCF_019683755.1 Thermogemmatispora sp.
GGCTTCCAGAGTCTGGCTCGCACAGCAGAGGAGGAGGAGGAAGAAGCGGTCCCTAGTGGCGATACGCTCTATGCCGCTATAGAACAGGCTGAGAGCCGCCGCCTGGAACGCCTGCGCACTGATCTCTCCAGCGCCGATGCTCGCCTGGCCCTCGCCAGCTTGCTTCAAGAGTACGGCCTCCAGCCCGAGGATGGCACCCTGATCCTTTCACGCGATATTTTCCGCTCGGGACGCACGGTCTCCCGTATTAATGGACGCGCTGTCTCTCAGCATGTGCTGCAGCAGGTGGCCAGTTGGCTGATCGACATCCACGGCCAGAGTGAGCACTTGAGCCTGCTGCGCCCGGAACAGCATGTCAACTTTCTGGATCGCTACGCCGAGCTGCTGCCCTTGCGCGAGCAATTGGCGGCACGCGTCAGCGAGTGGCGCATGGTGCGCAAGAATCTGCAGCAATTACAGCAAACCGAGCGTGACGAAAGCCGCCGCGCCGAGTTCCTGCGCTTTGAGATCGAGGAGATCGAGAAAGCCGAACTGCAGCCCGGCGAGATCGAGGAGCTGGAACGGGAACGGAAGGTCCTGAGTAACGCAGAGCGTATGCGCGAGCTGTGTGCTCTGGTCTATGGGGCCATCAAAGGCTCGGATCTGGCAGGCGATTTTACTCAGTCAGCACTCGATCTCCTGCGCAGCGCCTCGCGCGCTCTCAATGAGCTGGCACGCCTCGATAAGACTCTCGCTGAGCAGGAGACCAATCTAGAGGAGGCTATCTATCGCCTGGAAGATGTGGCCGCCGCCATTAGTAGCTATGAGGCCGATATCGAGGATGATCCGGCCCGCCTGGCCGAAATTGAGGAGCGCCTCGATCTGATCGCTCGCCTGAAACGGAAGTATGGTGCCTCCATTGAGGAGATTCTCAGACGCGCTGAGGAGGATCGCCAGGAGCTTGACCGCATCGTGAATCGCGAGGAGCATATCCGCAGGCTGGAGCAAGAGGATCGAGAGCTGCGCCGCGAGATCGGACGCATCGCGCAAGAGCTGTCGGAGCGCCGCCGCGCCGCCGCCGCTCGCCTGGCCAGCGCGATGGAAGAGCAGCTCGATGATTTGAATATGAAACGGGCTCGCTTCGCCGTGGAGATTCTCCAGGAGCCTGATCCCGATGGCGTGCCGGCCAGTATCAACGGTCAGCCCGAGATGCTCTATGCCTGCGACGCTACTGGCATTGATCGCGTGCAGTTTTTGATCGCTCCGAACCCAGGTGAGCCGCTGAAGCCTCTGACTAAAATCGCTTCGGGCGGCGAAACTTCACGCTTGATGCTGGCCTTGAAGACGATCCTGGCCAGAGCCGATGCTACCCCTACTTTGATTTTCGATGAGATCGACTCGGGCATCAGTGGGCGTAGCGGTCAGGTGGTGGCAGAAAAGCTGTGGATGCTGACCCGTAACCACCAGGTGATCTGTGTCACCCACCTGCCCCAGATCGCGGCTTTCGCCGATCTGCATTTTAACGTCAATAAGCAGGTCCTGGGTGAACGAACCATTACGATCGTGAATGAGCTGCGCCCCGAGCAACGAGTACGCGAGATCGCTCATATCATGGGCGGGAATGTGAGCGAATTTTCCCTAAAGAGCGCCGAAGAGTTGCTGGCACGTTCCCAGCTCTGGAAAGAGAATTGGCTGCGCCAGCTCGAAAGTCAGGTCTCTGGCCAGGCCGAGGACCAGACAGCCACTCGCAATGCTTCTCAGGTCCAGACCCGCTAAACACAATGCGCCGGCTGGTCAGCACTACGCTTGAGGCAGAAAGGGAGCTGAAGGTGCATAATATGCAGGGCAGGCCGGAGATTATGAGAGAGCAAGAGAGAACCGGACAGGCTGAGGTGGCTGTGATCGGTGCAGGCCTCTCTGGCCTGGCTGCGGCCCATGTGCTACGCGATCACGGCTTGTCAGTGGTGCTTTATGAGCGTGAGGAGCAGGTGGGAGGGCGAGCTACGACGCGCATGCGCTCGGGTTTCTGCTTTGATCCAGGTGCCCAGTATATTCACGGCCAAGCGCCCGTGAGCGATGCTCTGTTGCTGGAACGCTTTGCCACCCCCGAGCTGGTTGCTATCGCTAAGCCTGTCTGGACCTTCGATAGCCAGAATCGCATTCACGAGGGTGATCCTCGTCTGAATTCCATACCGCGCTGGACCTATCAGCATGGCCTGCTGACTCTGGCTCAGCTGATGGCGCACGGGCTGCCGGTCTACACCGGCTGTGAAATTACACGGCTTGCCTATACGGGTCAGAGCTGGCTCCTCTTCTCCGACGCGGCTAAGATTGTGGCCGAGGTGCCTTACGTGCTGGTGACAGCACCTGCACCGCAAGCCGCAGCCCTGATTACCACCAGCGAGCTGCCCCACTCTTTGCAGCAAACACTGCTCACTGAACTGGGCCGCGCCCGCTACCGTCCTTTGCTGTCACTGGCCCTGGCCTGGCCTCGGAGAACTCTGCCACCCACTCCCTATTATGCCCTTGTCAACAGCGATAAAGCTCATCCTATCTCTTGGCTGGCACGCGAGGAGGAAAAGGGCCCCACGCGTGTTCCTCCTGAGTGGACCCTGCTCATTGTTCAGCTCGCCCCAGACTACAGCCGTGCACACTGGTCGTGGGACGACCAGGCCCTGGCCGAAAGGGCAACTGCCCTGCTGTCTGATCTCCTGGGGCAACAGTTGCCAAAGCCAGATTTCTACGATGTTCAGCGCTGGCCCCTAGCCCTCCCCGAGCCAGAAACTCTGCTGGATGCAGAGGCCGTGCATGGCACAAGCGCTCCTTACAGGCTTTTCTTCAGCGGCGACGCTTTCATCGGCGGACGAGCGCATCTGGCGCTGGCTCAAGGACAGGAGAGCGCTCTACGCCTCCTGGCTCATCGCCGCTAGCCCGCCTTTGTCACTGGCCAGATCCCCTGAGCGACTGGCTGGCACCGCCTGGACGGATATGCTACAATACTAGCGAGTATTGGCCGCATACTGGCGGCGAATGTGTCTACTCTGAGACGCTACCACCAACAAGAGGCACCGGTCAGGCAGCTACCCCAGAGTGCACGAGCCTTTTTCTTAGACTAGTTCGCACCTGTCTGTGCCCGCCTGCTCCTGTCCCATCGGAGCGACGGCCAAATAGCTAGCGACGACAATCAGCCGGCCAGTACTAGCTGATGTAAGGAATGTGAGACGATGAGTAAGACCCTTCTCAGTACTGTGTTGCTGTTTCTTGTCTTTGCAGCTTTTCTGTGGTGGGGCCTCTGGCAATTGGCGAATCGCACAAGCACAGAAGATGTTATCTATGCTCTGATGCTCTTGGGCTGCGCAGGTTATGCTCTGGTTTCTATTTTGCTGCTGCCGCGCAAAAAGACAGGAGACGAGCAGGAGCGGCACAGCAGCCGGGCCAGGCAAACCCAACGCTAGCCATGCCGTGAGAGCATCGCTGGTGCTCACAGGGAACGTATGGTAGAGGAGCGCGCAACCTCGCTTGTGATTCGCCTGGCCCGCATGGAGGATATCGAGAGCATCGCATACCTGGATCGCTTCGGCACCTCGCCTACGCGCAATATCCATCGCGAGTTAGAGAAGTATTTCGGCTCGGTTGACCCCTCAACACACGAGCGCGGCTTGATTTTTCTTGGGGAACTGGAAGGGCGAGCAGTGGCCAAGGCTGAGTTGATGCTGCCGCCCGCCGACGGTAGCGAAGGGAGTCGTACCGGCTATATTCGCCGGGTGGTGGTGCTCCCGGAGTACCGACAGCGTGGCCTGGCTCGCCAACTGCTTCAGCATATCATTGACTTTGCTCGCCAACAGGAGCAGTTAGAGGCGCTCGATCTGCACGTCTGGGAAGAGAATAAACCGGCCATCCGCCTCTACGAGTCGCTCGGCTTCCAGTTGCAGCACCGAGAGCTGTATTATCGCCTTCCCCTCTAGTCTGATTCCCCCTTGCTGGCTGCCAGCTTGCAGGTGGTGGATCGCCCACGGCCCCATCTCTGCAAGACGGGGTGGCTTCCCCAGCCCCACGGCAATTTGTGACGCCCGGCTCTTCCTCTTCGTTGTAAGACTCAGGTTGGGGAAACATCAGAGAAAGCCCTGCCCCGCCCGCTCTCTGGCCGCCCCGGCCTCCATAATTCGACGGGATGGCCTGCGCGCCAGACCGGAGAGCTGAGAGCAGACCAGGCCGTCTCCCACAGGTTCCCGGTGCCGGTTGGGTAGTGGTCCTGTCATACGCACGAGTATACAACAGGTTTGCCTTACAACAGTATCAGGAGGGAAGTGGAACGCTATGGTGCAGCCATCCCTACTGCCCCCGTCCCTGGAGGCGTGCGAGCAGCAGGCCACGCAGGCCACCACAGCCAGACGCAGCTGGTTACGATTCTTCTTTACTGAGGATCAAAGCCCCGACAATTACATGGTCCGCGCCCAGCAGGAACGTGCCGTATGGATCGGCATCGCTCTCATCCTGCAAGCGCTCAATGAGATCGATCATCGTCTTTATATGCCTTACTTGCTCCCCTATGGCTCGCTTATTCCCCTGGGGCTTATTCTAGGGAGCTTTGCCGCCATGTTGATGGCCCTGCGCCCATTACCTCGCCGGTCACAGCAGCGAACATTGAGTTATCCTTTTCCACGTCGCTGGCAGCGTATTGTGCTGATTCTTATCTTGTTGACGAGCCTGGTAGGGGTAGTGGAGCTAGGTCGTGGCATCGTGATGTGCTTTCTCCCCCCTGAATTTACCAACGACGGCACGACGCTGGACACTAATGCCGCTGCCCTTCTGCTCTCGGGACATAATCCCTACAGCGATTCGAATTTTGTGAGCATCGCGCGCACCTTTGCCATCCAACCTGAGTGGACCACTCCCCTGCGTCAGGGCCGCTTTGCCAACCGCCTGGACTATCCCTCGGATGCTGAGCTAGAGGCGGCTTTCTCGGCCGCCCTCAAAAGTGGTCAGGCTCCTGAGTTTGAAGGCAAGGTCAGCTATCCTGCGCTGTCGTTTCTGACCCTTGTTCCTTTTGTGCTGCTACATTCTCCCTTACGCACTGTGAATGTACTCCCTCTGTATTTGTTGAGCTATCTGCTGATTATCGCCATCGCCTGGCGTGTAGCCCGTCAGGAGTTGCGCCCCTGGGTCTTGCTCTTGGGCCTGGCTAATGTCCCCATGTGGGTTTCGACCACAGGCGCCAATCTCGATATTTTTTGCTGCCTGTTACTGCTGCTCGCCTGGCTCCTGCGTGAGCGCGGCTGGCTCTCGGCGCTCTTGCTGGGTCTGGCCATTGCTACTAAGCAACCGGCCTGGTTCTCAACTCCCTTTTACCTGATCATGGTCTGGCGTCTCTACCAGCCGTGGGAGGCAGTGCGGCGCCTGGGAATCGCTGCTTTGACGGCGCTGACGGTGAATCTGCCTTTTATTGTCTGGAATCCGGGCGCCTTTGTGGCTGGTGTACTAGCTCCCCTCAATGATCCGATGTTTCCCTTGGGGGTAGGGATCATCAACCTGAGCGCCACTCATCTGATCCCCTACCTGCCTGAAAAGGTTTATCTTGTCTTTGAGCTAATCGCGATGGCGGCGGCGCTGATCTGGTACTGGCAGATCTGCCGCTCACGTCCAGAGGCGGCCTTCTTCCTGGCCGTGGTGCCTCTCTTCTTCGCCTGGCGTAGCCTCTCATCTTACTTCTACTGCGCGGCGTTTCCTCTCTTCGTGCTACAGGTGGCGCGCCTGCGGCGCAAGGCGACCGTGCGCGGGCGCGGGCGCGAGCATCATCCCGTCCAACGTCCCGGCTCCGGCGAGCCTTTCCCGGTCTTGGGCGAGCAGCGACCGCTGCCGGCTCTGAGCGGACGAGCTGCTCTGCAACCAGCGTCTGCTGGGTCAGGACTGTTAGCGAGCCTGCCCGCGGTCGAGACGTTCCCAGCGCTGCCGTTGCAGCGGCAGTCACGCTAGTCAAGCTGGGCTGGCTTGACTGCTACCGGCAGAGCAGCCAGCAGGGAGGGCGGTTTCAGGCTAGCCTGTCTGACTGCCAGCAGCTGAGATCTCGACGCCTCCCTCCCAGACGTGATACAATCCTCCCAACAGAGACAGAGGTATGTCGCCGCGAGGGGAGGAGCAGAACACTACTCATATGGCACGTAAGAAAGATATCGCTAGCCCTGTGTCTGTGGAAGATCAGGCTCGCCTTCAGAGCCTGCTCACACAGGTCTCTAGCCTGGTCGAGCAGCTTCGCAGCAGTCAGAGCCAGCAGGAGATTGAGGCCGCGCTAGCTCCTATCACGTCCGCCCCTGTGAGTGTTCAGCTTGCTCTGGTCAAGGAGTTGGCGCAGACACCACAGGCAATGGCGGAAAAAAGGGGCCGCCAGGAGCAAGCGTCAGAGGCGCTTGCCTCAGTTGGAGGGTCCCGCTGGAGCGAGCAGGACGCCGCTGATCTCTTGCAGGCTCTCTATCATTACAGCCCTGAGAAGGAGTGTCGGAAAGAGGCCAAGCGCTCGCTAATTCGCCTGGAAGGGGTCCGCATCTACCCTCAATGGCAGCCGCCACGCGAGCAGCCTACAGCTTTCCAGTCCCACCCCCCGCGCTTCTGGAAGGGGCTGGTATCTCAGACACGCGAGCAAGGTGAAGTCCAGCTCTTTCTTGGCTGGGAAGAGGGCTATGACTACAATGAGGCGCGTTTGATCGCCCTCTCGCTAGATTTCTGGCAGCAGGGGGTACGAGATTGCCAGGTAGAGCGCGCTAGCAAACGCCGCATTGAGTCGCGGCTCACTGAGCTGACCGCGCGTCTGGAGGAAGCTCGCTTTTGCGAGTGTACGCTAGCGGAGGGACGCCGCCTGTTGGAAGAGGCGCTGGGGGTGAGCCGCTGGCGCAAGCAGGAGCTGCCCGAAGGCTATCGCTACCATGCGCCACTGATCCGTCAGCTATTGCTGGAGGCTCCCGAGGCTGAGGTCGGTGAGGATCGTGGCCTGACTTTCATTCAGTCGTCCCTGGACCCGGAAGAGCTGGCGCTGACCTTTATCGGCGCCTGGTCGCTGGGCGACTTCGGGCTGGCCTATGATTTGCTGACACCGCAGAGTCCCTTGCGCGAGGGATTGAGCCGCGACGAGTGGATTGAACGCCGTCGCGCTTGGGCCAATGAGGCGCAGCCCGCCCGCCTGACGGTCAGCTTTGTGACCGAGAGCGAGCAACCACAAAGCGGTCTCTGGCTGCCGGGCAGCACGCTCTCTAGCCGCGGCCCGCGTAAGCTGGTCGAGATCGGTTGGTCGCTGGAACTAAGCGAGACTCCTTTGAGCGGCACTTTGCCAGAGATGGCAATGGGCACAGCGGTGAATAAGGAGACGGGCCGCCACTGGTTCTGGACCAGCTACACGCTGTTGCGCCAGGAAGAGGCCTGGCGTATTCATACGATGACCGATGAGGGAGCACGCGCTCAAGGGCTGCCTATACCTGAGCTGCAACAGCGCATCAAGGAGCACGACGACCGCGTGCGGGAGATCTCAGCCCAGCAGCGAGAGGCTCTCTTGAAAAGCATTTCACTGCTGGACCGTCCCGATCCGCAGGTGCTGCTGGAAGAGGTTACACGTCGCCTGACACAGGCTATGCACTATGACGATGCACTGATGGTGCGTCTCTCGCTGGATCAGCAGGTGGTCGAGAATGCCTATAACCATGCTGCCGCTCTGCGCAATGGTGAGCGGGCAATGGTCTATCTGGAGCGCCTCGCCCAGCGTTTTCCGGGCCGACGCGCCGATGCCTTGCGAGAGCTGGCCATGACCGAGGATAGTCTAGCCACTCTTTTCGAGCAACAGGGATTGAAGGAGCGTAGTCAGCGCTTTGATGAACTGGCAGAGCAGCATCTGCAGGAGTCCCTGTCTTTGCGCCCGACGGCCCTCGGCTATGCTCTGCTGGCACAAATGAAGCTTCAGCATAGGGCAAAGCCTCTACCACCGCCGGAGGTCCTGCAAGAGGCTGAGGAGCTGCTAGCCCAGGCACAGGCCCTTACCCCTAATCGGGCCGAGGAGACCATTATCGAGGCCGCGCTAGGCACGATCGCCAGTGCACGCGGAGAGCAGTCACAGGCGCTACAGCACTATGAACGGGCCGCCTCGCTCAGCCCCGACTACCCAGGCATCTGGCTCGTATTAAGCCATACACAGCGTGCCCTCGGTCGGCGGGCCGAGGCCCGCGAGAGCTTACAGCGCGCCCTCCGCTACCATCCTGCCGATCTGCAGGCGTATAGCGAGCTGGTAGACCTGGCCGTCGAGGAACGGCGCTTTGAGGAGGCGCGAACAGTACTGGAAGAAGGCTTGAAGCAGTTACCTCAGTCGGCCCATCTACGGGCGCTCCTGGCAATGGTCCTTACCGAGCAGGGAGAACTGCGCCAGGCTCAGCGCTTCCTGGAAGAGGCCGAGCGGCTTGATCGGCGTCTGCCCAGTGTGCAGGCTGCACGCGAGATGTTATCTGAGCGCAGGAAACAGCGATGATGGAGGCAGAGCGTTCGCTGACCTACCATACGGTGACTTTGGGACCACTGACACGCTCCGGTTTGGCGCAGGCGGAGATTCCCGTCTTGGAGATGGCGAACGAGGCAGGTGAGGCTGCCGCTGGTCGGTCGCGCGTGGTGGAGGTGCCCGCCGGCCTGCCCGGCGAGCGCGTGACCATTGCCATTGAAGAGCTGGCCCCCGCCAAGCGGCAGCGGCGTGTTCGTCGGCAGTTGCCACCCCGCGTTTGGATCAGCGCTATCCACGAGGCTTCTCCTCTCCGAGTGCCAGCGCCGTGCCCGGTTTTTGGCACATGCGGCGGCTGCCAGCTACAGCATATGCGCTACGATGCTCAGCTTGCCTGGAAACGCGAGGTGGTCACTGGCCTGCTGCAGGAGATCGGCGGCTTCGACCCCTCAGAGCTAGGTGAGATCGTGCGCCCAACCGAGCCATGTGAGGTGCCCTGGCACTATCGCAATCATATGCGCTTTTCTGTCAATCGCGAGGGGCAGCCGGGATTAACTGCGCGCGGCAGTCATCGCGTGTTGCCACTCAGCACCTGTCCCATCGCTCACGAGCGGATTAACGCCGTTTTGGGCGTGCTGGCGCGTCACACCAACCCGCGTCCCCAGGTCCTGGTACGCTGCGGTACGGCCACCGGCCAGGTACTCATTCAGCCTGCACCGGCGCCGGAGATCGCTGAGGAACTGAGCCAGGCCGGTATTGAGGTTCATACAGAGGCCATTGAGGAGCGCCTCTCTGGAGAGACTTTCCGCATTCGTCCCAGCTCGTTTTTCCAGACGAACACAGCCCAGGCCGAAAAGATGGCTCGCCTAGTTATTGAGGGCCTACTCCAGGCAAAGGCGCTGGCTTCTTCTTTGCCGGAACGCCGACCAGTGCTTGCTGATGCCTACTGTGGTGTGGGCACCTTTGCCTTGCTTCTGGCTCGCTATGCAGCCAAGGTCTATGCCATCGAGGAGTCGCCGAGTGCCCTTCAAGATGCCCAATGGAACCTGCGCCACGTCAGCAATGTCGAGATCTTGAAAGGGAAGGTGGAGCATCTGCTGCCCACCCTGGCAGGCCAGCTTGATGGCCTGGTGCTTGACCCACCACGGGCTGGCTGTCAAGAGGTGGTGCTGGAGGCCTTGCTCCAGCATCCGGTAACGAGAATCGTCTATGTCTCCTGCGATCCCTCAACTTTGGCCCGCGATCTCCAGGTGCTCTGTCAGCGTCAGGCCACTTACCGACTGCTCTCAGTACAGCCGCTGGATATGTTTCCTCAGACCAGCCATATCGAATGTGTTGCGATTCTGGAGAGGCAGGCATGAAAGAGAGGAGCTGTGAAGGGAGACAGCGGCTACCAGTCGTGCTACTGGCATCGGCATCGCCGCGCCGGCGCCAACTGATGGCCCAGTTGGGCCTGCCTTTCAAAGTAGCAGTGCCTCCTCTTGACGAGGAGCAGCTTGAGAGAGGCTACGCCGGTCCTGCCGAGGAGCTTGGGCGCTGGCTGGCCGAGCGTAAGGCAGAGGCCGCGCTGACGCTTCCCGAAGCCGCCGGCTGCCTCGTCGTCACTGCCGACACGACCGTTATCCTCGATGGGGTCTCTCAGGGGAAACCACATGACGCCGATCACGCCCGCTCCATCTTACGGCGGCTGCGCGGACGCTGGCACCAGGTCGTCACCGGAGTGGCGATTGCACTCCCAGCCCAGGGCCAGCAGCCAGCAGTGATCAGGAGCAGCCAATGCGTAACACCGGTGCTGATGCGCTCTTATAGCGAGGAGGAGATCGAGGCCTATATTGCCAGTGGTGACCCTCTCGATAAAGCTGGCGCCTATGGCATCCAGAATCCCGATTTCCAGCTACCCGAACGCATCGCCGGCTGTTACCTTAATGTTGTCGGCTTTCCTCTCTGCACGCTGAGCGCACTCTTGCAGGCCAGCGGCTTGATTTTGCCAACACCGCCAACAGGGCTGGCCAAGTCGCAGCCAGGTCACCTCTGTCCCTGGTCAGAGCGCTGCCTGCTGCAACCAGGGAAGAGTATGATATAATTTGCGACGAAGTAATACACATCACACGCTCGTTTCAGGGCAGGTCAAGAGCCGGACGCGAGTTGTGCAATGGGAATCCAGGTGCAACAGCTAATCTACTCGATCCTGACTCTCCTAATTGCAGGAGCGGCGGGCTTTTTTTTACGTCGCCTGCTGGTAGAGCGCCTACGTAGGACCGTGCTGGATGATTGGCTGGTCGAGACATTGGGTGTAATGGTTATCTTGCTGATGCTGGCGCTCGGGGTGGTTGTGATCATTAGCATCTGGAGTATCAGCAATGTCCAGCAACTCTGGCACAATATTGCCAGTAATCTGGCGATTGAGAAGCTGGCCAACTACATGGGAGATGTGTGGACCGTCATCTTGAGCGCCTTTATCCTGGTGCTTGGAATCGGCGTCGGTCGCACGGTCAGTAAGATTACGATCCGCAATCTGGCGGAGAACCGCATCGATATTAACACGCGAACACTGATCGGGCGCATGCTCAGCTTTGTGGTGCTGGGCATCGCCATCTTTTGGATTTTGGCCCTCTGGCATCTTTCGATCGAAACGCCCCTAGCTATTTTGGGCACCATCGCGGTGACCTTTACTTTCGCCATCCAGGATATCCTCAAAGACCTGGTAGCGGGTTTCTATATCCTGGTCGAGCGCCCTTTTCATATTGGAGATGAGATCAGCATCGAGGGCGGCACCGCCGGTACTCTCACTGGACGCGTGGAAGATGTCCAGCTACGTGCCACCAAGGTGCGCCTGGTCAGTGGCGAGGAAGTGACGATTCCCAATGCTCGTATTTTTAGCACTACGGTCATTAATAACACCTTTTACGGTGAACGTCGCGTTACCTTGACAATAACGGTGCCACAGGAGCAGTACGATCGCGAGCAAACACCCGCACGTATTCTGAGCATCCTGCGCGAGATTGATGAGATTATCCCCAAGCCGGAGCCAGTGGCCACCATCAGTGGCTATACGCGCGAGGCAGTGACCTTGACGGTTCGTTTCTGGATCGTACACGGCCAGAGTGGCGTGATTGCGGACGCCCTCCATGCCCTGCGTAGCGCCTTTGCTGAGGCGGAGTTAACGGTCAAGGAATCCGCCGGTGCCATTTAGTAGAGTAGCTCAGCCAGGTGGACGCGTCGCCTACAATTGTTGCTGAGAGGAGTTTCTTTCACCTATGGGACAGACGCAAGCTGTGAGGCGCATTGGTCTGCTGGGAGGAACGTTTGACCCGATTCACTATGGACACCTTGTGATTGCCGAGGAGGTGCGGGCGACGCTGGCCCTCTCTGAGGTGGTCTTTATTCCCACCGGGCACCCCCCCCACAAGCCGGACCGCCCGGTCACTCCCGCGACACATCGCCTTGCTATGTTGCGGCTGGCCATCGCGTCTAACCCAGCCTTCTCTATCTGCGAGATCGAGATTGAGCGGCCAGGCCCTTCCTATACGGTGGAGACACTGCGCCTGCTGCGCGAGCGCTGGGGACCAGAGGCCTATTTTGCCTTTATTCTGGGCGCCGATAGCCTGGCCGACTTTGCGAGTTGGTACAACGCTGCCGGCGTTCTGGCACAGCTTAACTGCTTGGTAGCGGTAGGCCGCCCGGGCTACCGCCCGCCAGAAGAGCTGCTCGCCACCCTGGAAAAGCGTCTGCCAAGTATCCGCGAACGGCTGCGCGTGGTCAATGCTCCCTCTCTCTCCATTTCGGCGAGCGACCTGCGCCGGCGCGTGGCTGAGGGACGTCCGATCAAGTATCAAACACCCGAGAGTGTCGAGGCGTATATTGCAGAGCACCGGCTCTATCGCGAGTTGATGTCAGATGAACCAGCAGAGGGAGGGTCCAGCTATGTCCAAGATGCCCATGCATCTTGAGCTTGGGGACCGCTTGCGCCTGCGAAAGCCCCATCCGTGCGGTGGATCAACCTGGCAGGTGGTACGCCTGGGCGCCGATATCGGTCTACGCTGTGAAACCTGCGGTCGACGTGTGCTGCTGCCTCGCTCGGAGGTGGAGCGCCGCACAAAGGAGCGCCTGCCGCCTTTGACTCCGCCAGACACTGATCCGAATGCGCCTGCGGCCTTCTAGGCCCATCGCAGACAGGTCCAGTCTGCCTGCACCGGATGAGATCGGGAGAGCGGCCCCCGTAGCGGTCTGCACTGGTCTGGACCGGACCAGCCGGGGAGAGCGTTGCCATCGGCTCGCCTTCTCGCATGGTCAGGTCAACGGCTAGGCTCCTGATCTTGGTCGCTGCTCCGTATTGACTTCGAAGCTAGCAGATTTGGGAGAGATGTTATGGCTGTTGCCAGGTCCAAGCAAGGGGGAGGCTTTAAGACACTTCTCAGGAAGAGAAACTTTGTCTACCTCTGGCTCGCTCAGTTGATTTCGATGACTATCCTCAACGCCTCGAATTACGCCATTATGGTCCTGGTTGAGGAGGTCACGGGGTCGACCACGCTGGTCGGCGTGGCTATCATAAGTTTCAGCTTGCCGGCCTTGCTCTTCAGCGCCCCCGCTGGGGTCTTTGTCGATCGCTTCGATAAGCGGCTGATTCTATGGGGGAGTAATTGCTTGCGCGCTATTGCAAGCTTTGGCTTTGTCATCTCGCTGCTGATCGACTCGAGGCAGTTGATCCCCGCCTACTTGCTGACGTTCCTAATTTCGAGCATCGGCCAGTTCTTTACGCCCGCTGAGAGTTCGACGATTCCTTTACTGGTCGAGGAAGATGAGCTGATGCCCGCACTGGCTCTTTTTAATATCACTTTTATGACCTCGATGGCCCTGGGGATGATTATTTTCGCCCCGCTGGTGCTGAGCTTGCTCTCTCCCTTTCGGCTCTTTTCTCTCACTGTACAGCCGGTGGAGACCCTCTATTTCTTGATTGGATTGCTCTATCTGGTTTGCGCAGGCCTGATCTTACTGATCCCTGCTCGCGCTTTTGAGCAGCACGCTTCTCGTCGCTCCGGCTCTTCCGATGAGGACCTGGCTACGCAATCGCTCAGTCTGTTCGGCAATATCGGTAGTGAGATGCGCCAAGGATGGCTCTTTATTCGCCAGAATAAGCCCCTGTTGCTGGCTGTGGTGCAGCTATCGTTTGCCGGTATCCTGCTCTCGCTGGTGGCCGAGCTGGCAACTGCCCTGGTTACACGGCTGTTCTTGCTCCCTGCCGATACTCTGGCTTTCGTCTTCGCTCCCGCTGGCATCGGCTTGGTTCTAGGCTCGCTCTTTATGCCCCGTATTACGCGCCGCCTCGGTATATCTCGTTCAATCTTCTTGGGTTGCCTGGGCTTCGCTCTGATCATTTTATTCTTGCCATTGTTAACGTTAATCGCACGGAGCCTCGAGCCGGTGGGCTGGAATACTCATCCCCTCTTCCTGGGCTGCGCTGCCCTGATTATGTTTCTGGGTGGCATTGCCCTGGATTGTATTAATATCCCTGCTCAGACACGCGTCCAGGAGGAAACACCTGAGTGGATTAAGGGCCGCGTGCTGGCGCTGCAGTTGATGCTCTATAACGCCGGGACAATTCCGGTGATTCTGCTGACGGGTGCGGCAACCGATCTGCTCGGCATCGATCGCGTGATCTATCTGTTGTCTTTGGCTATCTTGCTCTTCGCACTCTGGGGCTTCTTCTATGAGCGCCGTTATCCTCCGGCTCCGTGTTTGCAGGAGCAGTCGGAAGATGAATACGGGCATGAGGAGCTTGAGGTGGAAACCGATGAGATTAGCCGCTGATCTCTGAAAAACATGGCCCTATTGACGTTCATCCAGATCCTTCCCTACAATAGTGGTGAGAGGCCGTCGCGCTGTCGACCAACGCTGAGGCAATGCTCATGGACCCTGCCCTGACTGCTCAGATCAAGCCTTATGAACCCTGGCTGTTGATTGCTGGCGTTTTTGTGCTTTTTGTCTTGCTTCGCGTGATCTGTCGCGCTCTGCGGCAGCGCGTCGATCGTATCGGTTATCGCCTGCTTGGCGAGCGGGGCCTGTTAATCTGGTTCTGGATGAATGCCCCCGGCGTCATCCTCCATGAACTTTGCCACGCTTTCGTCGTGCTTCTTTTCAGACCTTTCGGTTTTCGGATTACTAAAATTACGCTTTTTCGTATCAAGCCACTAATACAGGAAAAACCGTATGGCATGTTGCAGCGCGGGATGCCTCAAGCGCTGCAGCTTGGCGAGGTGCAGTATGTGCGTCCGCCCGGGCGCCTGATCAGCCATATCGGTGACGGCTTAAGTGCGATCGCGCCTCTGCTTGGCGGCATCGGGGCGATTATCTTTCTCTATTGGGTCGCCACGGGCTACAACATCTGGGAGGTGCGCCTGCAACTGATCCGGCCAGGCTGGCCCTGGTGGACTCTGCTCTTTGCTCCCTACTTGATTCTGACCATCACTGCCGAGCTTTGGCCAAGCTCTCAGGACTGGCGCGGTGCTCGCTGGCTACTGACGGGCCTCTTGCTCCTGGCCGGGCTGACGCTTGCAGTGCTTTGGTATACGCATCTGCTCGTTTTTAACGAGGCCCTGCTGCAGGGAATCGCCTCCGTAGCCCTCCACATTGATTTCGCCCTGCTGGCTCTCCTGGCCCTCGATCTCGTGATCTTCATTATGGCTGACCTGCTCAATCGCCTCTTGTAAGGTTTTAAGCCCTTCCCTCTCAGGCTACCTCAGCCAGTGGATCAGCTTACCACTCGAATTTTTCACTGAGGAAGGTCCGGCTATAGTGCAGCAGGACCGGACTGCCATGAGGACAGACTGCCGGCGCCGCAGTCTGGGCCAGGCGATGGAGTAGCTCCTCTTGCTCTCCCTGGCTCAGGACGCGCCCTCGGCGCAGAGCCGAGCGACATGCCAGTCCAATCAATAAGCGGTCTTTCCAGTCCTCGCTGTCTTCAAGGGCGATCTCTACCAGCTCGCGCAGGTGGGCAGCAAGCTGCTCGCTATCGCCGATGCCCTCTGGGACCGAGCGTACAAGGAAGCTGCGCCCGCCGAAATGCTCGCAATCCAGGCCTAGGCTGGTCAGAATCGGCAGACGTTGCTCTAGTAGCTCCGCCTGCCAGCCTTTTAACTCCAAGACCACCGGCTCAAGCAAGAGGCGCGCCGCCAGGCCTTCAGCCCTTTCACTGCCAGCACTATGGCTGCGCAGGTGCTCATAGAGAATGCGTTCATGGGCGCGGTGCTGATCGATGAGATAGAGGCTGCCATCAGGCGCCTCAGCCAGAATGACAGCTTCCTGGAGCTGAGCCAGAGGACGCAGAGCAACCAGCATTTCGGCAGGCGTTGGCAGATTGCCTGCGCTACGATAGTGCTCACTGGCTTCGAGGACGCGCAGGCCCCGCCGACGTGGCCCCGGCAAGCGCGGCTGATAGACATCCGCCGGGCCTGGCCAGGTGCTCTCGGCGGGGAGTGCAGGACTGCGTTCGAGTACGGCCCGCACGCTCCGAGTGAGCAGCGCCACCAGCTCGCGTTCACGCCTCAGGCGCACCTCAGTTTTAGCCGGGTGAACATTGGCATCGATTTCCTGAGCCGGCAGTTGCAGATGGAGCACCAGCAAAGGATGGCGTCCTTTGGCAAGCAGCGGGCGATAGCCGGCTTCCAAAGCCTCTTGTAGCGTCCGTATCTGAACAGGCCGCCCATTGATGAAGAGCATGACATGCTGCCGATTAGGTTGAGCCAGGACCCGGTTACCCACGTAGCCAAAGAGCTTGACCCCTTCCTCTTCCACCTCAATGGGACTCAGCAGCTCGGCCAGCGGGAGGCGGTAGAGTTCGGCTAGGGTGGTGGCCAGATCACCACTACCGCTGGTCTGTAACAAGGATTGCTCTTCGATGCTGAGACTAAAGCGTACTGCAGGATACCCGGCAGCATAACGATAGAGAAGCTGCAAGATGTGTCCGGCTTCGCTGCGAGCGCTGCGCATGAACTTCAAGCGCGCCGGCACATTGTAGAAGAGTTCACGTACAGTGACAGTGGTGCCGTGAGGGCGTGCACGATGACCACGCTGCACTAGCTCACCGCCACGTACTGTAATCCAGGCCGCTGGCACTTCCTGGCCAGCGACCTCGCTCTCAATGGGCCGACTGAGTAGGGTCAGCTCAGAGACGGCGGCGATACTGGCTAAGGCCTCACCCCGAAATCCCAGGGTATTCAGATGCTCTAAATCCTCGACGCGCGCAATCTTACTAGTGGAGTGACGAGCACAGGCCCGCTCCAGGTCCTCTTCGGGCATTCCCTGACCATCGTCGCTAACCCGAATGAGACGTAGACCTCCCTCACGAATCTCAACGCGGATCTCTCTGGCTCCGGCATCAAGGGCGTTCTCTACTAACTCTTTGACTACCGACGCCGGACGCTCGATCACTTCGCCGGCAGCAATGCGTTCTGCCACTTCCGCGGGAAGCTGACGAATAGGAGCACGGGGCGGGAGCGGCACGGGCTCAGATAAGAAGCACTGACTTATATCTGGCGAGAATGAATCCGAGCGACTCATAGCGCCTTTCTCTGTTGATATCGCTTGCGTTGCATGAGAAAGAGTAGATTAAGGGCATCAAGCGGCGTGATTGCGCAGATATCGATCTGGTCAAGCAAGGCACCGTCCGCTTCCTGCTGCTCAAGGAGGGAGGCCAGTCGCCGCCCTTCTTCGCTCTGCCAGGCATAGGCGAGCACCAGCCCCTGGCCCTGAGCACCGGCAACAGCGCTTGTTCCTCGTTCTGCCACGGTGGCAGCTTGCCCTCCACGATCGCTGCGGTAATGGTGGCCGTTGCTGTCAGAGGTTGACGTTGCGACTGGGGCAGCGGTGGAGATGGGCAGAGCGCCAGTCACGAGGGCCACACCGGCTACTTGACCTGGAGCATGCTGGCCCACTTCTAGCGCCTTCAGTACCTCTTGAGCACGTCGAATAACGCTCGGCGGCATGCCAGCCAGACGCGCCACATGGACGCCATAGCTGCGCCCGATGGAACCGGGAGTGACGCGGTGCAGGAAAACGATGTCACCCTCCTCGCTTTCACTGATCGCCATTGTATAGACCCGCAAATGGGGCAGTTCGTTGGCCATCGCCGCCAGTTCATGATAGTGGGTGGCGAAGAGCGTGCGTGCACCAATCACCGAATGCAGATGTTCCACTACCGCGCGAGCAATGGCCAGGCCGTCGTAGGTGCTCGTGCCGCGCCCAATCTCGTCAAGCACAATCAGGCTATGGCGTGTGGCATGGTGCAGAATGGCAGCGGTCTCCTCCATTTCCAGCATGAAGGTGCTCTTACCCGAGGCAATGTCGTCCTCGGCACCAACGCGGGTAAAGATGCGGTCTACCAGGCCGATGCGCGCGCTTTTGGCGGGGACGAAACTGCCAATCTGGGCGAGCAAGGTGATGAGGGCCACCTGACGCAGATAGGTCGATTTGCCGGCCATATTTGGCCCGGTCAACAAGAGGATGCGCTCGCCCTCATCGCCATCGAGATGGGTATCATTGGGTATAAAGACATCGCCGTCCAGGCTGCGCTCAACCACGGGATGACGCCCGCCGACGATCTCGAGCACATGCCCCTGTTCAAGCACAGGCCGCACGTAGCCGTAGTGGGCAGCCACCTCGGCGAGGCTGAGCAGGGCGTCGACCCGCGCTACCGCTGAGGCCGTTGTCATAATCTGGCCATAGAAGAGGCCCAATTGACGCAGGACATCGGCATAGATGCTGCGCTCAAGTTCTTCAATACGCTCTTCGGCATTCAAAATGCGCGCCTCGTGCTCTTTCAGCTCAGGAGTAATGTAGCGCTCAGCGTTGGTCAGGGTCTGGCGACGCTCATAGTCAGGAGGCACTAGATGCCGATTAGCCTTGCTGACCTCGATATAGTAACCGAAGACCTTGTTATAGCCGACTTTGAGGGACTTGATACCGGTGCGCTCGCGCTCCTGTGGCTCCAGTCGCGCCATCCAGAGGCGCGAATCACGGATCGAAGCAATCAAGGCGTCTAGCTCGGGATGAAAGCCCGCACGGATTAGCCGTCCATGTTCGGCTCCATCCTCCGCCTGCCCCTCGGAAACTAGGGCCCGAGCAATCAAATCGCGTACCTGGGGACAGTCATCTAGCTCCGCAGCAATCTCTTGTAACAGAGGAGACTGGCAACCTTGCAGTAACTCGCGCAGACGCGGGATAACTTCTAGATAGTTCCGCAAACCCTGGACTTCACGCAGGGTCGCCGTCCCCTGGCGCACTCGCCCCGCACAACGCTCCAGATCACCCAGACTCTGCAGGCAGGCAGCAATGCGGCTACGCAGCGCAGGACTGTCATACAGTTCCTCGACGCTCTCCAGACGGGCATTGAGCAGCGTCAGATCAAGCAGCGGTTGCGTTAGCATACGGCGCAGGTAGCGTGCCCCCATCGGGGTTAAGGTGCGATCAAGTACGCCTAACAAGCTCCCCTGGGTGGTTCCACTGCGCGAGCCTTGCAGAATATCGAGGTTGCGCTGTGTGTGGGCATCAAGCACCATATAGCTGGTCGTCTGGTAGGAGTGGAGACCCGTTAACAGCGAGAGCAGAGCTGTATTCATCTTCTCCAGGTAGGCAACGATCGCACCGGCGGCAGCAATCGCCTGGGGCGCGCCAGCGCAGCCATAGGCGTCGAGCGACTGCACCCCAAAATGGCGACAGAGGCGTGTGCGAGCCGCCTCAACATCGAAGAAATGGGGCGGACACGGGGTAATAGTCACTGTCTGCGAGGGGAAACGATAGGCTTCGCGACTTGTGCCCTCAGCTAACAAACACTCAGAAGGGGCCAGACGCTGCAATTCAGCCTCGAGAGCCGCCGGCAGCTCCGCCGGCGTAAACCAGGTTACGCTAAACTCACCGGTACTGACATCGACTACCGCTAGTCCCGTTTGCTGACGCGAAGAAGCAATAGCTACCAGATAATTATTCTGGCGCGCAGGCAAGAGATTCGGCTCAGAGAGCGTACCAGCCGTCAGGATACGCGTCACGGCGCGATCTACCACACCGTGACCAACCTCGCCGACCTGATCGCAGATCGCTACTTTATAGCCCCGCTGAATGAGCTTGCCCACGTAGTTTTCAAGCGCGTGCATCGGAATCCCAGCCAGCGGCACACGCTCCTCACCATAGTTGCGAGCCGTCAGCACAATCTGCAGCTCGCGGGCAGCGATACGCGCATCTTCATCAAAGGTCTCGTAGAAATCGCCCACCTGATAGAGCAAAATTGCATCGGGGTACTGGCTCTTGATCTGCAAATATTGACGCCGTGCCGGTGTGACCTTCACCGCTCTCTTCTCCTCCTGCCAAGCCATAGGAGACCTCGACTGAACGTCTGTACTATAGCATATTCCAAGGTGATTGCGCCACTGTGTAGTGACTGAAGTCATGCGGGTTCTCTTGTCCGAGCAGCAACTTGACGAGGAGATTCCCTAGCTAGCTTCGCGAGTATGCAGCAGAGATCAAGGGCTTGCGAAGGCGGAGGTCTCCTCCCCCCTGGAGCTCTCTCAGATGCTCCGCTTCCATGTGGGTTACCCCGCTTCCATCCCGATGATACACCCACAGGCAAGAAGACTACCGAAAGAGTCCTCTCACTCGTGCCGCAGGTCGTCGCAGCCTGTACCGTAGACCCGCTAGGTCCCTTCCGAGGGCATGAGCCTCGTTCCTAGCCTCAGTTGCCGATCACTATCCCTGCTCTGACTCGGCTTGTCTCTAGGTTAGGGCAGTGAAGTAAGCTGGCCCTCATCGGTCCGGCCAGTCGTTGCATTGACAGAGACTGCTCTGTGGTCTATAGTATTTCTCTAGTCACTCACCTACTTTCGGGAGGCCTGCCGGCAAGCCAATCAGGGGCTGTGCTTGCGCCGCCTGTTCTTGCTTTGCTACTTCTGATGCCACCAGCCGTCGTGCCTTGCCCTGATGCTGACAGTCGAGTACGGGGTCACAAAGCTAGTGATGGATCTTTTCGCTCATGACAACTGAACCTGTGCCACCCGAGCTGGTTGCTGAGGCCCAAAGCCTCGAGACAGCACCGGAGCGGCTGGCAGAGTTGAGCCAACAGCCGGCTTTGCGTTCGCTGGTCGCTGCCAATCCGGCGACACCGCCCGCTGTTTTGGAGCAGCTCAGCAGAGAACGCGATTTGAGTGTGCGTCGGGCTGTAGCGCGTAATCCTAATACTTCGCTCGATCTCCTGCTGGAGCTGGCCCGTGAATTTCCTCATGAATTTCTGGCCAATCCCATTTTACCTCTCCTGAATCTGACGCAGCCGGATTTCATCAAGCAGGCATCGCCTCAGGCGTGGCTGCAGCTCCTTCGCTGCGAAGAGACGCCTCTGCTCTGGCTGCGCTGGCTCAATGAGGATGTGAACCTCAGCCGCATTCGCTGGTTCTCCGATGAAACGATGTGGGCTTTACAGTGGCATGTGGCAATTGCCGGAGAAATTGATGAGTTTAACAAGCAGTGGCAGCAGATTGCCAGCGAGGCGGTGGCTGACTATGAGCGGCGCAGCAGCCAGGTTGGCCTTTATCCTCGCTCTTTCAGCTCGACCTTGGTGCTCCTGGCCTTGGCCCTGCCAGATCTCTACCCCTGGGTAATTGAAGGCATCTATCAGCCTTACGATACCTGTTGGCGTCAACTGTTGCGGGTCTGTCTTCCTCGTATGCACCAGGAAACGCGGGAGAAACTAGCCAGGGAGGGTCTGGCACCAGTACGCGCGGAAACTATTAGACAAGCAACCCTTTCATCTGAGCTGCTCTATGAGCTGGCGCACGCGCCAGAGGTTGAGATTCGCAGCGCCGTCGCTGCTAATGGCGCGACCCCCCCCGATCTCCTGATGATCCTGCTAGAGGATACCAGCAGGGAAGTACTGAGCAGCCTGGCCCGTCACCCTCAGCTACCAGCCGAGGCCCTGGCCCATCTGGCTAGCAGCGCAGAACCCGAGGTTCGTCAGGCCGTGGCCAGTCATCCTGCTCTTTCGGATACTGTGCGCGACCGCCTTGCTGACGACGCCAGTCCCGAGGTACGGGCCGCTGTCGCTGCGCACCTGCCCTCCGACAGTCACTGGTTTCAACGCTTGGCAGAGGATGATGCTAGCGAGGTGCGAGCCGCTATCGCTGCTCATCCGGCTGTGCCCGTCAAGCTCATTGATCCTCTTTTGCACGATCCCACTCTCGAGGTTGTGCTTGCTTTGGCTAATAATCCGCGTCTGCCTCCAGCACTGGTCGAGCAGCTTTGCAGGCATCCACATGAGTTGGTTCGTCGCTGTGCCGCTTCACATCCAGCCCTGACGCCGGAAAGACTACGCTCTCTGGCACGATCGAGCACGAACGATCGGCTCCTGCTGGCTGGCCTGGCCCGCAATCCGCATACACCCGTCGATGTTTCTAGCTGGCTCTTAGAGCTTGATGATCGCGATATCCATCTGGCCCTGAGCAAGCAGCCGCAACTGCCTGGTCCTTTGCTGGAGCGGCTTGCCGCCCGCTATTTGGGCGAGTGGCGTCGCCAACGCACTGCCCTCGCGACCGAGGAAGGCGCTCCGCCCATTGAGATTCTCCGTTCCGTGGCTGCTCATCCTGCTGCTTCGCTGGCGCTGCTGGAGCAATTGCTGCGCTTGAACGATAGCGAGGTGGCGATCACCGTGGCCACCCATCCTCAGATGGTAGCGCAAGCCCAGGGTCCAATCTTCGATTATTTGCTGGAGACGCTCCGCGAAGAGATCATCAAGGCTGATCTACCCTCTCGCCTGCGTCCGCTATTGCTGCAACGCAGAGATTTGCCGCCGGCTTTGCTAGAGCTATTTGCGGAATCCGGCCGCTGGGTTGAGCGCTATCTTGTGACTCAGCATGCCGCTGCTCCAGCTCCACTCCTGGAGATCTTGGCCCACGACGGCAATTGCTTCGTGCGCGCTGCCGCTCGCACTCGATTGGCCTCCCTTTCAGGGAATTAAGGGCAACGACGTTGTTGTGTATATTTACTCTACTCCAACTATACGATTGTCGCCTGTCAGGCGAGAAGTAGCGCTTCTCCAAAGCAATAGTCTGATCCTGCCTCTTATCCAGCAGTGGGATGCTAGTTCCCTGGTTCGCAGACCTTGACTCTCAGATCGGTGCCATTCTAGGCTTGTTTCCTCGTGGGATCTGTCGCTGGCCTGACCTCCCCTGTGGAAGCGCTCGACCACAGGGAGAGGAGAGGAGAGGAGAGGTAAGAGACAGTACAAGTTTTCCCGAGGCCGCCGGTTCCAGAGGGGAAAGCTTGGCGGAGGCAAGGGCTAGCGCTGCGCTCCTATGGGTCAACTGGAGAGATCTCCCCGGAGTGCACGCCGCTCCTGTATGTGCTATCCATATAGCTGGAGTGATAGAG
>NZ_JADGHT010000345.1 GCF_019683755.1 Thermogemmatispora sp.
GCTCATCCAGGGGGGAGGGGCGGCGGTGGCTGTGCCCAGGTCGGCGGCGATCCCATGCTCGGCCAGCAGGTCCATCACGCGATCGAGCAGCGAGAAATCATACTGGTCAAGAGCTGGTTCGAGCAAGGCCCAGGAGAAAATATTAATCGAGACCATATTGAGGCCCGCCAGCTTCATCAGGCGCATGTCCTCAAGCCAGAGCGAGGCGGGCCACTGTTCCGGGTTATAGTCAGCCCCATAGAGCAGGGTACCAAAGAGCGCACTGGAACGGCTATTCTGGCGTAGCAAAGCGTATCATCCTCCTTCCCAGCACTGGGGCACGGGATCGGCTGCGGCTGGAGCCATCTGACTGCTATCGCGTAGGGCATCCTCTAGCGCCTGCTCAACCTCGGCGCGCAGACGGTCTGTCAGCTGAGCATGCCAGGCCCCATCCCAGGCTCCGCTGTTCTCTAGCAGTCGTCGGCAATGAGTAAGCGGGTCACACTCAGCCTCGTCCTGCTCAGGTGAGCCGCGTGTCACTAGCATCTCCAGGAGGATCGGTCCCTGACCGGCACGAGCCAGCGCCAGGGCCTCGCTCGTGAGGGCATGGACCTCGCGGATATCGCTGCCATCAACGCAGCGATAGGTGAGGCCGGTGGGAAGGCGAGCCGGGGAGAGACGGAAGACCTGAGCGTCAAGCGAACAATCCTGCTCGCAGATGAAGAGGACTGGCAGGCGCTGCTGAGCGGCGAAGGTCAGCCCTTCCAAAAAATCCGGCTCAGCGGTGGCGCCATCGCCGCAGTAAGCAATGGCAACGGCGGAGCTTTTACGCAGCTTGCAGGCGAAGGCGATGCCGGCGGCGTGCAGAATCTGGGTCGCCACAGGGACGGGACCGCTAATCATATTGTGTTTATGATAGCCCCAGTGCTGGATAGGGCGATGCGGACGCTGGTCGGCCAGACGGCCTGGCCAGCCCTGCAAGTAGGTGCGGAAGATCTCGTAGGGAGTCATGCCGAGGGTCAGCACTACTCCCAGGTCACGGTAGTAGGGCAGAGTGAAGTCAAAGCCTGGACGAATACAGGCGGCGCTGCCAACCTGGGCCGCCTCGTGACCACGGCAGCTAGCCACGAAGCCGATGCGCCCGCTCTGGTGGAGTTGCCAACAGTAGCCATCGACCAGACGTGTGAGCAACATACGCTGATAGAGGTCGCGTAGCAGCGTCGTCGAAAGTGAGGGCTGAGTTGTCGCTAGCTCCACGTCGACACCACCGAGTGCGTTTTCATACGATTCACGCCTTGATCTGCTCTTGCAGGGTTGTAGAAGGAAGCCGGTGCATCGCCAGATGCACTGCTCATTATACGCCCTCGGGCCGAGGGCTAGCAATAGTGCTGCCCGTGAGGAGGGGTGAAGGCCCCTCCGTTTTAGCTCCCCAGGTGCTCTTATGCCTCTACCTATCGTCCTGACAGGGGTTTGACCTCTTGCCTGTTATGCTCTCTGATCCTGATCTTCCTGTGAGGCTTGTGGCTCCAGTGGTTGCTTTTCGCGGGAGGCGATTCTATAATGCCAGTGAAAAAAACCCTGGACGATGGAGCCGGGTTGAGATGTCAGCGTAGACGATTGGAGGCAGTAGCAATGACTCTGGAAGTGCAGGCAGCGGAATCCAAAACGGGTGCGCGGCCTGATGATCCCGTCGCGCTTTATCGCACCATGCTGATGGCGCGCAGCATCAATGAGTTGCTGAAGGTACGCAAGACCCAAGGCAAATTTCCCTTTTACATTGGCTGCGGCGGGCATGAGAGCATGGCCGCGGTCGTAGCTGCCGTTGATCCACAGGACTGGCTCTCCCTCTACTATCGTGATCTTGCGGCTTGGCTACAGCGGACAGGCGACATCTATGGTCCGTTGCGTGAGGCCTATTCGCGCACGACAGGGCCGATGTGCGCCGGTCGCAATATGCCTTCGCACTACAGTAGCCGACGCCATCGGATTCTGCCGACTTTCAGTGAGGTGGCGGCCCTGGCACCTTTTGCCGGTGGGGTGGCCTTCTCGCTGAAGCGGAGCGGGAGCAAGGAGATTGTGGTCTTCACGACTGGCGATGGCGGCGTGGCGACCAACGATTTCAATGTCCTGTTCCGTCAGGCTTCGGTCCATCGCCTGCCGGTGCTGATGATTGTCGAAGATAACGGGTGGGCGATTACGACCGAGTCTTCGATTCAGTGGGCCGGCTCGCTGGTCGAGTGGGCGCGCGCCGCCGGGGTCTATGCTGAGGAGGTTGACGGGACTAATGCGATCCCGGTCTTTGAGGCTACCGCTCGTCTGGCTGCCTATGTGCGCTCGGGGCAGGGTCCAGCTTTGATGCATCTGAAACTTGGCCTGCTTGATCCCCACTCCAGCAGTACAGACATCTATTCCTACCGGAAGAAGGAGGAGATTGAGTTTACGAAGGCGACCAAGGACCCCATCACAAACTATGGTCGCTGGCTGGTTGAACACGGCTATCTGCAGGAGGCGGATCTTGAGCGCCTGCGTCGCGAGGTGCGGGCTGAGCTGCAACAGGCTGAGGAGCGTGTGCTGCAGGAGCCAGAGCCGACGCCTGAGCGCGTCCTGCAGCATGTGATCTATGTCCCGCAGTGGCAGGAGAATACGCCGCGTGGGGCCAGGCGCCCGACGACGATGTTGGGCGCGATTAATGAGGCGCTGGCGGAGCTGGCGCAGCGTGATCCCGGGTTCTTTGTCTATGGTCAGGATGTGGGCAGTCCAAAGGGGGGCGTCTTCGGCGCCACTGCCTCGCTGGTTACGCATTTCCCTGGGAGAGCCATCAGTAGCCCCCTGAATGAGCAGTTGATTGTCGGGATCGCTGCCGGCGCGGCGATGGTCGACGGGCGCGCGCGCTGTGCCGAGATTCAGTTTGTGGATTATCATCAGTCGGCGGCGCAGACGATTCGGCTGGCGGCGCGCATCTCCTACCAGAACTTCGGTGATTGGCGGGTGCCGTTGTTGATCCGCACAAAGTCGGGCAGTGGAGGCGGCGGCCCTATCTCCAATAGTGCCGCTGGTGGCGGGGCCTTTGGTCATTCGAATGCGGGCGAGCAGTGGTTTACGAATGTGCCGGGGATGATCACGCTCTGCCCGGCGACGCCTTTCGATGCCAAGGGGCTGCTGCTGGAGGCGGCGCGCTCGCAGTCGCCGGTGGTCTTTCTGGAGCGCGGGCGTCTCTATCGCTCGGAGCCGCCGAGGGATCGCCACGGGCGCCCGATTGAGGTGATTGCCCAGTATTGGCAGGTGCCCGAGGGCTATTATACGCTGCCCATCGGTAAGGCCCGCCGCCTGCGCCTGGGCGAGGGAACGCCACGGGTGGCGATCGTGAGCTGGGGAACGATGGTGCTGGAGGCCTGTATTGCTGCCGCCAATGTGATTGAGCAGCATGGCGGGGCGATTGAGGTCGTGGATCTGCGGACGCTGATGCCGTTCGATAAGGAGGCGCTGCGGGCGGCGGTGCGTGAGGCGAATCGGGTGGTGGTGGTGACGGAGGAGCCGGATCTGACGAGCTTCGCGCGCCATGTGCATTCATGGATTGTTGAGCATTGTTTCTATGATCTGGATGCGACGCCGCGCCTGATCTCGGCTTTGCCTGCTCCGGCGGCCCCCTATAATGAGCCGGAGGAGACGGCTTACTATCCTTCGGCCAGGACGATTGAGCGCTGCCTGGAGGAGTTGCTGGTCGAGTAGAGGGTAGAGGTGAGGTGCGGCGCGCCGGCAGACTGGCGTGAGTCTGATGCTGACCGGCAGGGATCAGGCGGTTCGCTCTTGCTAGAGGGTAAGGTGAGCTGGAACGAGGAGCTATCTGCTCACGGTGGCCTCGGCTTGGGTTGAGGCTCGGACGTGGCGGGTAGCTCCTTTGTTGCGGCGCTGGCTCGACGCCTGCCTGGGGCAGCTATGAAAAGGGAGAAGGCCTCATTCCAGAAGCTGAGGGTCAGGCTGAGGAAGAGGCCAGGGTCCTGGGTGGAGGCTGCTTGAATTGCTTGCGGCTGATAGGGCCTGGCGTCATCTCTATCGCTGCCGGCAAGCGTCAGGTGAAAGCCTGGTAGCTGTGGATGTTGCCAGTTGTATGGCTCTCTTAAGGTATTCCCCCTTTACGATCATCCAGCACCCTGGCCCGTGCGAGGACCTCGCTCGGCGGCTTAATTAAGGTGCTCGCGACGGGGATGGTCGCGCAAGGTGCGGGCAAGGTAGCGGATGAGCCGCTGACCCAGCTTGAGCTGCAGGGTAGCCGATGCGGGACTCACGCTATGCACTTGCTGCAGCATGCGGTCCGTCAGGCTCAGCAGCCGCCGCAAGCGTGGGATCTCGCTGGTGTGGAAATAGATGGGTTGGTCGGGGTCGCGCGCGATGGTTTCCTGGCAGCGGGCCTGGAGCAGGTCCAGACCTTGTTGTAGCTCGACCAGGAGTCGGAGCAGGTGGCGGTCGTTCTTGCTCAGGCGTTCGCTGGTGGACGTGGGAAAGCGTGGGTCGCGCTCCTCTTGCCAGTGCTGCCAGAGTTGTTGAGCCTGTGGCGAGAGGAGGGTGGCGGTAAGGAGCTGGAGGTCTTCGATGGTGCGCCCGGTCAAGGCCCACTCGAGTGGGCCGGGGATGAGCACGGGCGAGAGACCGGCCAGCAGGTCGTTGGTGGGACGCCTGGAGCGCTGACGGCGGTGGCGATGGCGGCTCATGGCTTGCACCCCCAGACGGTCAGGAGGCCGCAGCAGGTGCGCTGGCGCTCCCATTCGGCGGGGAGGGCGCTCAAGGTCT
>NZ_JADGHT010000035.1 GCF_019683755.1 Thermogemmatispora sp.
CTTTTAGCTGTCATTGTCCTATATTCTAATAGGGAGTGGAAGTATGAGGCATCAGCCAAGGGTATCCGGCTTGCTGCTTGGGTTGGCCTAAGCAAAGCTACAGGTCTCTGATGAGGCTTCCTCTGACGTCTTCTTTTCAGAGGGATCTCGCCAGTGCTGGCGAAGAAAGTAGGTCTGCCATCTAGCGCAGGCTGGCTGTCACCTGCTGGCAGCCTGGGCAGCGCTGAGGCAGCCAAAATGAGGAGAGGAGCCATGATCCTGATCACAGGCGCAACTGGCTTTATTGGAAGGCACCTGGTGCAGCGGCTCGTAGAGCGTGGCGAGCGACCGCGCTGCCTGGTACGCAATATCAGCCGTGCGGCCAGGCTTCTGCCGGCGGAGAAGGTTGAGCTGGTAGAAGGAGCAACCACGCTCCCGCTCTCGTTGGAGCCGGCCCTGCGCGGTGTTGACACAGTGATACACGCAGCCTTTATGACTGCCGACCGCAAGCAATCAGCCGGCAATACCTATGAGGGCACGAATGTGGCTGGCACCACCAACCTGGTTAATGCGGCCCTGGCGGCAGGGGTCCGGCGCATGATCGAACTCAGTGGCCTGGGAACGAAGCCTGATCGCCCGGGCAGCTATATGCAGGGGCGTTATCTGGCTGAGGAAGTCCTCAAAAAGAGCGCGCTGGCCTGGACCATCATCCAGCCCTCTGTTCTCTTTGGAAAGGGGGCACCCTTCTTCAAAGGCCTGGCTGATCTAATCCGCAGTGCGCCGGTGGTTCCCCTCATTGGTGGTGGTGCGCTGCGCTTCCAGCCGATCTACGTCGAGGATGTTGTGACTGTCATCCTGCGTGTGCTTGACGACCCAGAGGGGAGCCGCAAGCGTACCTTTGTCATTGGCGGACCCGAGTACTATACCTTTGCTCAGATCATAGAGCTACTTATGCAGACACTACAGGTACGGCGTCCCATGCTGCCGCTGCCGCTCTTTCTGGCTCGTATTGGGGCTACCGCGATGGAGCTGCTGCTGCCCAAGCCACCGATTACGCGCGCGGCTCTGACCCTCTTTACCTTTGACAATATCACCGCCCTCGATGCTGTCGAGCGCCAATTTGGGTTCCAGCCTCTCTCATTACGGAGCTATCTGGCCCAAACAGGCAAGGATGGTCTCTAGTCAGAGCCACTTAGGAAAGTCAGGCTGCCTGAGCAGGCCTGCTCTTGGGCAGCCTGATCTGTCCGTCTAGCAGATAGCTCCTGCCCACTCCGGCCCGTCAGGCTGGGAAATCTCTCTCCGTTTGCTCTACCTCTGTGCTATAATAAGGCAGCGTTGCGCAAAGAGGCATCTTCATCTGGATCATTTTCTGGCTGCTTCGCAGGGAGGGATGCGCAGTGTTGAAGGACCTGGGGGAGGAGCTGCACTCGCTAAGCGAGGCCCTGAAGCGTATTTCCAGCCAGTTGCACGAACAGACGCGTGAGCTGGAAAGGGCTGTTGAAGGAACCTATGCCCATAATCTGAGCGATCCGCGGGTCCAACTCCTCAGTAAAACACTGATGGTCAGTCGCCGCGCCGATCTTGAGTTATCGCGCCTGAGTCAGCGCCTGCTGGGTCTACGGGAGGAGCTGGCCTGTCATGAGACGGCAGTCCTGGAGCGCGAGCATGAGGAGCTACGCAGCAGCATTACGGTCCTCAAGCGCGAGCGTCACGAGCTGGAAACGCTCTATGAGATTGCTCGTACCTTAAATTCAACACTAGAGTTTGACGAAGTGCTGCGCCTGGTCATGGACCAGGTGATCAGCTTTGTGGGAGCCGAACGGGGCTTTCTGGTCCTGCTCAACGAGCAGGGCGAGCTTGAGTTTAAGATCGCGCGCACGAAGGACGCACGCAGTCTCGAACGTGATGCCTTTAACTTGGGCATCAGCCAAAGCACCGTCAATCGTGTCGTTCAGACGCGCCAGCCGATCTTGACCAGCGACGCTCAGGAGGATCAGGACCTCAAAGAGCAGCGCAGCATCATTGAGAATCGCATCCGCTCAATTATGTGTGCCCCGCTCGTGGTGCGCGATCGTTGTATTGGCGCGGTCTATGTCGACAGTCGCATCAGTGCTAACCTTTTTGGCCATCAGCAACGAGATCTGCTCTTCGCTTTCTGTCATCAAGCGGCCATTGCCATTGATAACGCTCGTCTCTTCGCTGATCTGCAGCGCACGCTGCGCCAGGTCAACGAAGACAAGCAATACATGGATAACATCTTTGCCTCGATTGCCAATGGGGTGATCACTACTGATCCCGAGGGAGTGATCACGACCTTCAATCGGGCGGCGGGTGCCATTCTGAAGCTTGACGAGCGTGCGGCCCTCGGGCGACACTACCGCGAGGTGCTGGCCAACCGCCCGGAGTTGGGCCTAGTTGATCTCCTGCAAGAAGCGCTGCTACACCACGAGCATGGCACACGCGTGCCGGTGGCCTTCGAGGGGAAGGTAGCGGGACTGGGCTGGGTCAATATGAATTTCTATGTCAGTGCTCTGCGTGATGAGCATGGCCAGCACATCGGTACCGCCCTGGTCATTGACGATCGGACCGATCTGAAGCGCGCTCAGGCCGAGGCTCGTGAGATCAAGTCGCTCTTCGGGCGCTACGTCCATCCTAGTGTAGTCAAGCGCCTGATCGAAGATCCGCATTCGCTCAAGCTGGGTGGTGAGACGCGCGAGATCACCGTGGTCTCCGCCGATCTACGTGGCTACACAACCCTGGCTGAGCGCCTTCCGCCGGAGCAGACAATGAATTTGCTCAATAATTATCTGGATCTCATGGTTGAAGCGGTCTGGGATGAGGGGGGCACGCTGACAGCTTTCTGGGGCGACGAGCTGATGGCCATTTTCAATGCGCCCCTGGAGCAGGAGGACCACCCACTGCGTGCGGTACGGGCGGCCTGGAAGATGCGCCAGGCCATCCTGGACTATTGTCACCGCCACCCCAACGAGGTGCCAGTCAAGTTCGGCATTGGCGTCAATACGGGCCTGGCCATCGTGGGTAATATTGGTTCGCGCGGGCGCCTCCAAAACTATACGGCGATTGGCGATACTGTCAATGTCGCCGCCCGTCTGCAGTCCCAAGCTGACGATAACAATATTTATCTGAATGCTTCAACATTCTACCGTGTGCGCCAGCATGTGCAGATCGATCACGTCGGCACTCTGCTGGTCAAGAATCGCTCCGAGCCGCTGGAGGTGATGCGTCTGACGGGAGTCTACAGCCTGTCAGGCTCAGGCTCAGGCTCGGGCCATGTCTTCCCCTGAGCATGCCCCCTGGCGCTCCTCTCAGTTCCCACTGGCGGCCAGTCGCTAGAAGGCGCGTGCCGAGGGCAGCTCTTTGCACAAAATGAAACCACGCTGGGGCATGCGCACGAAGCCGAACCACTCGTAGAGGCGGTGAGCGCGCCGGTTATCTTCCTGGGTGTTCAGCATAATGCGGCGCACGCGCGCGCGCGCGAAGAAGCTGATAGCCTCGGCCATCAGGCGGGCACCAATCCCTTTTCCACTGAAAGCCGGGTGGACGGCGATGCGGATCAGGTAGCCGTAACCCTCATCGACGGTGTTAAACTGGTAGCCGACGATGCGTCCCTCCAGCTCCGCCACAACAAAGTAGGGATGAGTAGCAGCGATATCTGCGAAGGCCAGGGCGTCGTAGCGCCATAGTGGTGCGAAGCAGAGCCGTTCAATCTCGCAGAGGGCTTCCAAATCGCTGCTGTGCACGCTGCGCACGTTGACCGCCTGATTCCCGTGTGTAGGGACCTGGTAATCGAATTTGTCATAGGCGTAGAGCAAGCTGTGGGGCGCGAAGCCCCGCCTCAGTAAGGGGGTGCGCAGCCAATCTTGCTCTTGATCGTTCCCTGAATAGTAGAGCTGGGTCACTCCACGGGCTTGCAAGTCGGGCTCGAGGTAGTCAAGCAGTCTTTCAAGATGTTCGAAAGCCTGCCGATGTTCTCCCCAACTCACGCCAAAGCCGCCGATCCAGGCAACAGGTGGATTCAGGGACTGAGAGAGCAGAAAGCTCTCGAGTTGCTCGGCGCGGAAGAGGCCGCAGGCGGGATAATGCTCCAACAGGAGCGGCAGCTCCTGGGGGGTGAAGCGCTGATAGACATAGTCTGAGAAGAACAGAAGCTTCTGGATGTGAGCAAGATCACAGGAGGTCAGAGGGCGCACCTGCTGCGAACCTGTCTGCATGGGGCCTCCTTGGAAATGGTGGCATCATTGCCCTGGCTCGCTCCTTCCTGTTCTGATCTCTCAGCCTGCTGAAGTTCTTGCTGTGCCTGACTGGTCGCTTTCAATGGCCCTCCCTTGGCCACCAATAGTCCACTGAGATGCCTTCGCTGCGGTCCACACCTGAACTGTGGACGCTCTACGTCTCACGTTTGAACCAGCAGAACGGAGGCAGCCCGGCTGAGCATCAGTCTGGCTCAGGCTCAGTGGCTCCCATCCGTTCGCCTGCCATTGCTGCTGGCTGGGTCGCTCGCAGCAGACTCCGCCTCCGGTCCCTTCACCTCGCGTCGTAGCCTGGCGATGTCTGGCCGCGGAGCGTTGCGCATGCGGTAGCCTGTCAGCTTGTGGATGCGTCGCAGCTCGGCAATGAGAACGTCTGTGTTAATGCGGAAGGCCTTCTCGGGCGGCGGTCCTAGGCTATCGACGGCGGCGTCATCGCCCAGCAGCAGATTAATGCTGGTAGCGACACAGGCCGCATTGGCCTGCAGATCATAGCCGCCTTCCTGGATCATGATCAGCCGGCCATCGCAGAGATATTTCGCCAACTCGATAATGATCATGATCAACTGGGCAAAGCCGGCAGTTGACAGATACATATTGGCCAGCGGATCTTTCCAGTGAGCATCAAAGCCCGCCGACACAAGGATCAGTTGCGGCTGGAAGCGGTCGGCGGCGGGCGCCATGACCTGACGGAAGACCGGCTCATAGGTCTCAAAGCCGGTTGTGGCTGGTAACGGCACGTTGATGGTCGTGCCCAGGCCCTCCCCTTCGCCCAGCTCATCCGAGCGCCCTGTGCCGGGATAGAACGGGGCCTGATGGGTGGAAAAGTAGAGTACGCGCGGGTCACGATAGAAGATGTTCTGGGTTCCGTTACCGTGATGAACATCAAAGTCGATGATCATCACCCGCTCGAGACCGTAACGCTCGATAGCATAGCGGGCGGCAATGGCAACATTGTTAAACAGGCAGAAGCCGAGGGCCTCATCGTACTCGGCATGGTGGCCGGGCGGACGAACCAGGCAATAGGCATTATCGATCTCGCCCTTGAACAGGGCATCGATCGCTGTCAATCCGGCGCCAGCGGCTTTGGCAGCGGCCTCATAGGAGCGACCGGAGACGAAGGTTTCGGGAGCAAAGAAGTGCGAGACTCGTCCACCGGCGGCGGCTTCGCGAGCGGCGCGCTCTGCGGCGGCGCGCACCGAGCGGATATAGAGGCGGTCATGGGCCAGAGCCAGCTCATCTTCGCTGGCCTCGCGGGGCGAGAGCAAGACCAGCCCTTCCCGCTGGAGCCAGCCCAGGGCCTCGAGCACAGCCATCGCCCGTTGCAGGCGCTCAGGGCGCTCGGGATGCCGGCGCGGGGTAATATGCTCCAAAAAGATCGGATCGTAGACCAGTGCGGTTGTCATCTTTCCTCTTCGCCAGGCGGGGATAAGCCCCGGCTCCCCCCTTGCCTGAGCTGGTAGGGGCCGGAGCCACTCCTCGCGTGCATACGCTTCTCTTCTTTTTTAGGTATAGGTGGTTACCCTGGGACCGGGTCCGTTCCGTGCCTCCCCTCACTGCGACAGTAGGGGAAGCGCCGTGACCTTGCTTGAGCTGGATGCGGCCTGTCTTTTCCCTGACAAAGAAGGGAATAGGCTACTCGCCAAGCAGGCTAGGCCTTTTTCGCCAGGGCGGCCTTGACCAGGTCGGGGATATCAAAGATGGTATCGGCGACGGGCACCCCAGCAGCCTGCAGGGCGGCCACTTTACCCTGAGCTGTACCCGTATTCCCCGAGATGATCGCGCCCGCGTGCCCCATGCGCTTGCCTGGTGGGGCGGTGCGACCCGAGATAAAGGCCACCACAGGTTTCCTCATCGTCTTAATAAACTCGGCGGCATCCTCCTCATCGCTGCCCCCGATCTCGCCGCAAAGCACCACCGCCTGGGTCTGCGGGTCCTGCTCAAACAGCTTCAAGTGGTCGACAAAGGTGGAGCCGATGACCGGGTCGCCGCCGATGCCAATGCAGGTCGACTGGCCGATGCCAGCTTCCGTGAGCAGGGCGACAATCTCGTAGGTCAAGGTGCCAGAGCGCGAAATGAAGCCAACGGGGCCGGGGGTAAAGATCTGGTAGGGCATAATGCCGATTTTCCCCTTGCCGGGGGTGCACAAACCAGGACAATTTGGGCCAATGAGAGTAGCCCCATGCTCGCGCACCACCAGCATAGCGCGCGCCGTATCCAGCACCGGGATAAACTCCGTAATGCAGACGATCAGCTTGATACCAGCGCTAGCGGCCTCCATGATGGCGTCGGCGGCTCCGGCAGGAGGGACAAAGATACAGCTCGCGTTGGCATCAGTGGCGGCCTTAGCCTCTGCCACCGTATCGAAGACCGGCAAGCCGCAAGCGCTCTGGCCACCTTTGCCGGGCGTCACACCGGCCACCACCTTGGTTCCAGCCTCCAGCATCCGCGTCGTGTGATAGCTTCCCTCGCGCCCGGTGATGCCCTGGACAATCACCCGGGTCTGTTCATCGAGTAGAATGCTCATGCCTGCTATTCCTTCTCCTTTGCCTGGATAGCGGCGACGATCTTCTGCGCCGCATCGCGCATATCCTTGCCCCAATCAAGGCCCGCGTCCTTTAGCATCGCGCGGCCCTCTTCTGCGCCTGTGCCTGACAGACGCACCACAATCGGCAGACCGGCGGGGAGCTGTTGCTGAGCCATAATGACGCCCCTGGCCACCTCCTCGCCGCGGGTGATCCCACCGAAGATATTGACCAGGATGCCCTTGACATCGGGATCGCGTGCCACGAAGGTAAGAGCCTTGGCCATCACCTCGGCGCGGGCTCCGCCGCCAATATCGAGGAAATTGGCCGGCTTACCACCGCAGGCGGCCACCATATCCAAGGTCGTCATGACCAGGCCTGCCCCGTTGCCGATGATGCCGACGTTCCCATTGAGCTTGACGTAGGTCAAGCCCTCCTTGTGGGCCTCAAATTCCAGCGGGTTGGCCTCCTCTGGCTCCTCCCAGGCGGCGTAGTCGCGATGGCGATAGAGGGCATTGTCGTCGAGCACAATCTTGGCATCGGCGGCCTGTACCTGGCCATCACGCGTCAACACCAGCGGGTTGATTTCAGCCAGGTTGGCATCGCTCTCGATAAAGGCTTGCGCCAGCGCCGTCAGGATTGTCCCCCCGCGGGCGATAACTGCCGAGGGGAAGCCAGCGCGCGCCAGAATATTGCGCGCCTCAAAGGGTCGCAGTCCCCAGCGCAGATCGATCGGCTGCTTGATGATCTTCTCTGGGGTAGTAGCGGCAACCTCTTCGATGTCGACACCGCCGGCAGTTGAGACCATCACGACAGGGGCCTGCGTCTTGCGGTCCAGGACGATGCCAAGATAGTACTCCTCCTGGATTTCCAGCTTGGAGACTACCAGCACCTTCTGGACGACCAATCCTTTGATATTCATGCCCAGCACCCGGGCGGCGGCGGCGCGGGCCTCTGCGGGCGTATTGCCAAACTGGATGCCTCCTGCCTTGCCACGTCCGCCGACATAGACCTGCGCCTTGATGACCACCGGTCCGCCAAGCTCGCGGGCGATCGCTTCCGCTTCTTCTGGCGTGTAGGCTACGCGCCCCGGCTGGATGGGGATACCGTAGCGTGCCAGAATCTCTTTGGCTTGATACTCGTGGATCTTCAAATACGTACTCCTTTGTCTGTCTGTCCTTTGCGTTGTGCGCGTGGTGCCTCTCTGACTTCTCTCCTGCCCTGGCGCCCAAGGGGAGATCTCTCCGCACTGCGCAGCCGCCGCAGTGACTGGCGACCGGCTGATGGGGCAAGAGCGCGGAGGTCATACCGTGCGGCCTCTAGAGCGCCGGCAGGTCAGATCAGATGGCCTGGCACCGCGCTGGAAGTATCTTGACGTGACAGAAGGCCAGCCTCTCTTGCGCGCAGTGCGCTCAGCTCACACTCCTCGCTGCGGGTTATCTGGTTGGCAGGCATCACAGTAAGGAGAGGAGCAACTCCAATGCTATCACCGCCCGAAAAAGCTGTCAACGCTGAAGAAAACTGCTACAATGCCAGTGTTTTGGCCCTTCCCTATAGTGAGAGTAACCTCAAAGACTCTCCCAAGCTAAAAACAGGCAGTGGGAACGTTCTCTGAATGGAGCACAAGAGGGGGCAACATAGTAGTATGTCTGATCTGCATTCTCTGGCATCTCCATCACCAAGCAATCGTCCAGGTCCACGGCTGTCGCCGGAGATCCCTGCTCGCCCGGAGGGGGGAGCGGGTCGCAGCGGCTGGCGACCGACTGAGGAAAAACCAGCCTGGCAGCGGCTCTGGCTGGCATTGGCCTTGATTGTGGCTCTTCTCGCCTTAGGGGGAACCGGATTATTCGTTTGGGGCTGGCTGCGCAGCCTTGAACCCGCTCTAACGGCTTCGGCGCCGACCGCGGCCATCACCACCCTGCACGTGGCCCGTGCAGCCCCCTATGCCGGCCTGACCTTTCAGGTGATCGATGCCCAATATGCCACGGCTTTCAGCGACGATCTGATCCGGCCTGGACCGGCTCAGGTGCGCCTTCGCCTGCATGTAGTCAATAACAGCAGTACTCAGGTCTCAGTGATCTATTACGACGCGGCGCATCTGCTGGTTCCTGGGCAGAAGCCGATCGCTCCGAGCAACGTCAATTTGACTGTGGCGCTGGCGCCTGGCAAAAGCGCTGATGGCTGGCTTGACTTCCCGGTTCCCCGGGGAATCAGGTTGGAGACGCTGAAACTCCAGCTCGGTTCAACCACGCTCAATGAATCGCTGGTGATTATCCCCTTCAGCGGCCCCTTTAATCCAGCCAGCTATAGTGGCAAAATCTATCCCCAGAACCTCACAATTCTCTATACCTACAATGCGCAGCCGGGCCTTTATCTAACCTATCACCTGGTCAGCGTGGAGCGTCAATTTGCCTATAGCGGCTGGGGGCAGGTCAAGGCGGGTCAGCAGTACTACATCTTCAACTTCCGGGTTGATAATCCCAATGGCGTGGCTGTCACTCCCGGGCCTGGCTTTGACTACCTGCGCCTGGTACTCGATGGCAACGTGCGCGCCCCGCTCGACAGCACGCTGCCGACTGGCTTCAAGCCAGGCGCTCATCAGGTTGAGGGCCGCGTAATGTTCAGCGCCCCGGCGGGCCTGCATAGCCTCACGCTGCGCTTCCTCTACCAGTATGGGCAGGGAGGCAACGACTACAGCGTCCAGCTCTGACGCAGGCTTGTCCGAAGGCCCGTCGGCTTAGGGACAACGCTGCCCGCGAGAGAAGGCACTGGAAGGAGAGCGGTAGGCCGCTCTCCTTCGTCAAGGCCAGCGGTCAAAGCCTGGCAGGATCAGCATCGGCTGATCCGAGAGCAGGCGCCGTAAGGGTTGGGCGCCGCTGTCAGGAGCGGATAAAGGCCAGCAATTCATCACGCTTGGCCTCCATCAGCTCGCGCGTATTGGCCTCTACATTCAAGCGCAGAAGCGGCTCTGTATTTGAAGGGCGCACATTGAACCACCAATCGCCGAAATCGAGCGTGATGCCATCGAGCCGATCAACGGAGCGCGCCAGCGGCCCATAGCGCTCAACCAGGGCCTCGAGCTTCCCCTGAACATCGCTAACGCGGCTATTGATCTCGCCGCTACGCACGCGTGTATTGAGTGGCCGGATCAGCTCCGAGAGCGGCTTATTCTCGATCGAGACCAGTTCGAGAAGCAGCAAAAAGGCGATCAGGCCAGAATCGGCATACCAGTTATCGCGAAAGTAGAAATGGCCTGAGTGCTCGCCGCCGAAGATGGCATTCAGCTCGCGCATCTGGGCCTTGATGTAAGAGTGCCCTACGCGTGTCCGCACGGCCTTGCCGCCCATGCGCTCGATCAACTCAGGCACGCTGCGCGAAACAATCAGGTTGTAGAGAATAGTGGCCCCGGGGTGCTTGCGCAGCAAGCTCTGCGCTACGAGCGCGGTGACCATCGAGCCATCGATGACATTGCCCTGCTCATCGACCGGGAACATGCGGTCTGCGTCGCCATCGAAGGCGGCGCCCAGGTCGGCCCCTACTTCGCGGACCTTACGCTGCACATCAACCATGTTCTCCGGCTCGATAGGGCTGGCCGGATGGTTGGGGAAATGCCCATCCAGCTCGAAGTAAAGCGGGATCAACTCGCATGGCAGATGTTGGAAGACACGTGGCATGATCAAACCGGCCATGCCGTTGCCGGCGTCGATGACCACCTTGAGCGGCCTGACCTTGCTCACATCGATAAAGGAAAGAGCATGCGCCACATAGTCATCGGTCACATCGCGCTGAATAACCTGGCCCTTGCGCGCCGGCTCAGGGAACTGACCACGTAAGGCCAGATCGCGAATCTCAGCCAGGCCACTATCGAGACTGATCGGCGCCGCCTGGGCCCGACAGAACTTCATGCCATTGTACTCGCCCGGGTTGTGGGAGGCGGTGATCATCACGCCCGCCGGATAATTGAACTTCCCCACGGCGAAGTAGAGTTCATCGGTGGTCGTCAGGCCCAGGTCGACCGCATTGACACCTTGGTCGGTTATGCCGCGAATGAGAGCCGCAGCCAGCGCCGGCGACGAAAGGCGCATGTCACGCCCAACGGCGATTTCTGGCACGCCCAGATAGAGGGCAGCGGCCCGCCCGATCGTATAGGCCGCCTCGTCGGTCAGATCGCGGCCATAGATCCCACGCACGTCGTAAGCCTTAAAGATGCTCGGATCGATCGGTTTCTGAGAAGTTGGTGTTGTACTCATGAGGCAGCGTGTTCCTCTGTTTTAACGATTTCCAGCAGCACCCAGGGGGCCCCGGTGCTGCGAGGATCGAAGATCTGACCAACCTCTGTGAAGCCGGCTTTAGCAAAAGCCCGCCTGGCCGGGTGGTTGGCCTGAGCCGTCTCAGCGTAGACGCGCACCAGACCGAGCCTGTCGAACAGGAAGCGGACCAGCGTGCGAATAGCCTCTGGCCCGTAGCCCTGGCCCCAGCGGCTCTTCTCGCCGAGGCCAAGACCGATCTCGGCCTGGCGCAAGCGGTAATCCAAATTAAAGTAGGTGATGGTGCCGATAGGCACGTGGTGCTCATCCTCTATGATAAACCAGAACTGGCGTCCATTGCCGATGACATAATTGCGCTCGAAGAGGGGCAAGAACTCCTCCAGGGTCTCCGAGTAGGGGCGATGAGGATCGTAGCGCCAGACCTCATCGTCGCGTTCCCAGGCAAAGACCAGGGGGGCATCACTCTGCTGAGGACGGCGCAGAAAGACGCGCTCCCCGTGCAGCAGCGGATAGGAGTCGTTACGCTGTGGTCGGTCGGTCATAGCAGTCCCAATTCCTGTGCAAAGCTGGTACCGGCGGCCAGCGGCTCAACGCCGAACGCCTGCGCGATGGTCTGTCCCAGATCAGCAAAGGTAGCGCGCACTCCCAGATCAACGCCAGGCCGTACGGCTGGCCCATAAGCCAGCAGCGGCACCTGTTCGCGCGTATGGTCGGTCCCGCGATAGGTTGGATCGACGCCATGATCACCGGTGAAAAAGAGAGCGTCGCCAGGCTGCAGGCGCTGGCGTACGCTGCCGAACCAGGCATCGACCTCGCGCAGGGCCTGCGCGTAGCCCTGGCTATCGCGCCGATGGCCCCAGAGCTGGTCAAATTCGACCAGATTGACAAAGAGCAGGCCGGTGAAATCGCGTTCCAGCCAGCGCAGCGCGGCCTCCATGCTGGCATGATTGGTCTCCGTGTGTTCACTAGCGGTCAGGCCGCGCCCAGCGAAGAGATCCTCGATTTTGCCGAGGCCGATGACGGCGTAGCCGCGGGCCTGCAGGTGATCAAGGAGCGTGGGGCCGGTGGGAGGCAGCGAGAAGTCGCGCCGGTGCTCTGTCCGCACAAAGTGGCCGGGCCTGCCGGTGAAGGGGCGAGCGATCACACGCCCCACGGCGTGCTCACCTACCAGCAGCGAGCGCGCGATCTGGCAGATGCGATACAGCTCGTCCAGGGGTATGACCTCCTGGTGAGCAGCAATCTGAAAGACGCTATCGGCTGAGGTATAGACGATTGGGTAGCCGGTGCGCAGATGCTCCTCACCCAGCTCCTTGATAATCTCGGTCCCCGACGCCGGCTTGTTGCCAAGGACCTTGCGTCCGATCGCCTCCTCGAAGCGGGCGATCAGTTCGGGCGGGAAGCCGTGTGGATAGGTTGGGAAGGGCTGACGCAGAATCAGCCCTGTGATTTCCCAGTGGCCAATCGTGCTGTCTTTGCCAGCTCCTTGCTCGCTCATGCGGCCCCAGGAGCCATCGGCGTCGGCTCGCGGGGGTGTCCCCAGGATCGGCGTAATGTTGCCGAAGCCGGCGCGGCCCAGGTTGGGCAGCGCCAGCCCACCGACGGCCTGGGCGCAGTGTTCCAGTGAGCTGGCGCCTTCATCGCCGTAGGCCGCCGCATCAGGATTGGCGCCGGCCCCGACGCCGTCCAAGACGACCAGAATGACGCGTTTCAGTGACCCCATTGTCTTTCTTCTTTCACCTGACCTTTATGGGCGCCAGCCGCACATAGCGTGCTGGAAGCTCGCCCAGCAGCGGCAGCGCATAGCGCCGAAAGGCCTCTGTGATCATTGTTCCGCTCGTGTCCAGATACTCGGCTGGAAGACAACGCCTCTCATTTGCGATCGCAGCGAGCGGGGCCAGGCCGGTCGTGCAGCGATAGGCCGGTCCCTCTTCCCGCTGCAAGGTTACCATCTGGTCGCTGTGCCCTGCGAGGGCAGCCAGAACACCCTGCCGCCCAACCAGCACCGCCTCAGCGCGGTCAACCGGAGAGACATAGGCGCTGGCCATGCGCTGCAAATCGCCAGGTTTATCGAAGCGTGCTCGCAGACCGAGCTGGCTTCTGACTGATTCTACCAGATATTGGGCGGCGCCGCTGAGTAACGGATGGCCGAAGGCATCTGCGCCCATTGCGCCCAGGCTGCCCAGTGGGCGCCCGTGCTCATCGCGCACTGTCTCGGCCACAACGACGACGACGTAGCCCAGGCGGCCATAGACCTCCTCAACGCGGGCCAGAAACTCTGCCTGGCGGAAAGGGCGCTCCGGCACCAGGATCAGATGCGGCGGATCGCTCTCGTCGTCTTTCAGTAAGGCGGAGGCCGCTGCTAGCCAGCCAGCATCTCGCCCCATTGTCTCAATGATCTTCACGGGATAATGCCAGGGAATGGAGCGCGTATTAAGGCTCGAATCCTGCGTCGCCAGCGCAATGAAACGGGCGGCGCTGCCGTAACCAGGACAGTGATCGGTCAGCGGCAGGTCGTTATCAATAGTTTTGGGTATGCTGATCGCCTGCAGCTCGTAGCCACGCTCCTGGGCAGCCTGGGCCAGACGGTGAAGCGTGTCCGCCGAATCGTTGCCGCCGATATAGAGTAGATAGCGGATCTCGTAACGGCGCAGCAGCTCTAGCGCGCGCTCTATCTCCTCATCGCGTAGGCGATAGCGACAGGTACCCAGGGCTGCAGAAGGCGTCTCACACAGGCGTGGCCACACTTCCGCCGGCTGCCGGCCCAGATCGATCAGCTCCTCTTTCAGAAAACCCTCAATGCCGTGCAGCATGCCGTAGACATTGGCCACTCGCTCACTTGCCAGCGCGGCCTCCACGGCCCCCACCAGGCTGGCATTGATCACTGCGGTGGCGCCCCCCGACTGGCCAATGAGCAGGTTAGCGCGGGCCATCTTCGTCAAGCAAACCCCCCAAACGAGTTGTTCTGCGGCCATTATAGCAAGAGGAGGGCGCAAAAAGATACCGCTTTCTCCGGCTCGTACCAGCCGACTCTGTCCTGATGCACTGGGATGGCAGGGCTAGCTGTCGCTCTAACCCGTTCAACTCCGCTTCTTTGTTGAAAGAAATGGTACAATCGTTCTGTCCGCGGGAGCAGACAGAGAGGGAGGGCCGCCTCTCAGCGCGTGGCCGCGGCCACACGCTGAGAGGAACCGCACCGCTCTGCTGCTGCGCTCGAGAGAGCACGCTCTCTTGCCATAGATAGAGGCATAAGCTATGGAGAAGAAGCAGAAGATTATTCTTGATTGCGATCCAGGACATGATGATGCGCTCGCCCTACTGCTGGCCGCGCGCCATCCGAGCCTAGAGCTGTTAGCCATTACCACCGTAGCTGGCAATCAAACGGTAGAAAAGACCACGCGCAATGCGCTCAGCGTCTGTACATTGGCGCGCATTCGCGAGGTGCCAGTAGCCAAGGGCATGGCTCAGCCGCTGGTGCGGGAAGCGCGGTACGCCGCCGACATTCACGGTGAATCGGGTCTAGATGGGCCGCCTCTGCCGCTGCCAGAGCGGGAAGCGGTATCTGAGCATGCTGTTGATGTCATCATCGACCTGGTGCGCAGTACCGATGACGTAGTCCTGATAGCGACGGGACCGCTCACCAACGTCGCCAGCGCCATTACGCGTGAGCCAACGATCCTCTCACGACTCAAAGGCATCTATTTAATGGGGGGAGCCATCGGGTTAGGGAACGTCACTCCTGCTGCTGAATTCAACATCTACTTCGATCCCGAAGCTGCGGCCATCGTCTTTAACAGTGGCTGTCCGATCACGATGATCCCGTTGGAGGTCACTCACCAAGCGCTGGCCACGCCGGCTGTGATGGAGCGCCTGCGCTCGCTGGGGCGCCCAGTGCCTGCCTTCGTTTGCCAGTTGCTCGATTTCTTCGGAACCACCTATCGTCGGGTCTTTGGCTTCGCGGCGCCGCCGGTGCATGATCCCTGTGCGGTGGCGGCCCTCATTGAGCCGACCCTCATCAACATGCATCGCATGTATGTTGCGGTTGAGACGCGAGGCGAGTATACGCTAGGGCGGACGGTCTGTGATGTCTATGGGGTCTTGGGGCGGCGAGCCAATGCCCGCGTCGGTTACGGCCTGGATGCCGCCCGTTTCTGGGAGCTGCTCATTGAGACACTGGCCAGTTATGAAGCAGTGGCGTCTGGCGTTGGGGCTGCTGAACAGAAGTAGCCAGGGCGCTGGCCGGCCCCGCCGCGCCCGGCCCGGCCGGCTGCCCGGCGCGCGGTCTAGCTGCGGCTAGCTGGGAGAGAGGTGGAGCAAACAGAAGAAAACGCGGGCGGACGGTGGGTGCCAGACCAGGCCCGCCCGCGCTACCAGGGAGAGAGTTCACCTGAAAGGATAGCGCTCATCTCAGGCAAGGAAGGGAGGCCAGTGGACCTGACCCACCGCTCTGGCAAGGTTACCAGCTTCCAGGCCAGGCCGCTGCCATCCTCGCTGGACTTAAATCTGATAGTCCATCTCCCAACCCTGCGTCAATTCCTCGTGCTTCGCCAGGGGCTCGCCGCTCTTCACCAGCAGCTCAGCGGGCTTGGCCGCAACCACCGAATTGGGCGGCACTGACTCTAGTACGAGGGCCATCGCCCCGATCTTGCTGCCGCGCCCGATGGTAATCGGCCCCAGAATGGCGGCCCCGACGCCGATGGTCACATCGTCCTCGATGGTAGGATGGCGTTTCTGCTTGCGCCCAGGGCCTGGACGCCACCAGCCGGTAGCGCCAAGCGTCACCTGGTGGTAGAGCATGACATTATTGCCGATCTCGGCAGTCTCGCCAATCACCACACCGGCCCCGTGGTCGATAAAGAAGCGCTTGCCGATCTTCGCGCCCGGGTGGATCTCGATGCCGCCGGTGACAAGGCGCGCGAACTGTGAGATCAGGCGAGGAATAACAGGGATATGTAGATTATAGAGGAAATGCGCGATACGATGGAAGAAGATAGCCCACAGCCCCTGGTAGAGCAAAGCTTCGAAAATATTATTACAGGCAGGATCTTTCTCAAAGATCACATCGATGGCATCCGGCCAGCGCGTGCGCTTGCGCGGCGGGCTGGTGGGTGCCGGGATCAGCATGCCGGGGGGAACCTCCGGCAACTGCGAGAGATCGCTTTCTCTCTCCCTGGCCTGGTCGCTCTTGATCTCCTCTGACGTATGGTGAACCATGTAGCCACGTGCCCTTTCTGCAACAAAGAACCAGCCTGTTTGCTCTACTAGTGCCTTTGTTTGGAGTGTATGGCACGACCGGGCCGATGTCAAGTCTTCTCCTGCTGCCAGTGGCATTCTCACACGCGAGGCAGTGGCCAGGCCTCTCCAGTGGCTCCGCTCCTCTTGACAAACCAACCGAACCATCGGTACAATTCTACAAAACAGGCTGCTTGCTCGTGAACCATCGGGCCGGCATCACCTATGACATCGGGCCAGAAAGGACAGATTGTAGCGACGTTGCTCTAGCATTCTGGCCGGCTGGCTGGCTGGCATCAACAGCCTCGCCCACGCCAAGGAGGGAGGCAGCTATGGCTTCCGAGGCAGGCAATCCATCGCAGCCTGTGACCGGAGCGGGCAGCACGGCGGCAGCCGTGATTGCGCGTCTGGACCGTATCCCTATCTGGGCCTTGCCCTATCTCTACATCGGCATCATTGGCGCCGGTTTCCTCTTCACTTTCTTTGACATTTTCGACATCAACGTCTCCTTCATTCAGACCTGTATACAGATCGTGTCAGGCTGTACCCCCGAATCGGCGGCCAACTACCTGGGACTACCCGTGCTCCTCAACCTGGTTGGCTATGTAATCGGGACACTCATTCTCAGTCCTCTGGCGGACCGCCTTGGGCGGCGCGATATGCTGCTGGTGACAATGGTCATCACAGGTCTCGGCTCGCTCTACAATGCCCTCGTCGGTGACTATGTCAACTTTATCATTGCTCGTACCATCACCGGTATTGGCGTCGGCGCTGACCTGGCCCTTGTCAACACCTATATCAACGAGGTGGCGCCGAGTGGAGGGCGAGCGCGCTATACCTCGCTGATCTTTATCATGTCCTCGCTAGGCGCCTTTCTGGGGGTTTGGCTGGGCTTGCTGCTCACCACACAGCCCGAGGCTTTCCCTTTGGGCCTGCCCTTTGCGCTGGCTGGGCCTGGCTTCACCTTCGGCTGGCGCCTGATGTATGCCATTGGCGCCTTGCTGGCCCTGATCGGCATTCTGATGCGCTTCCAACTGCATGAGTCGCCGCGCTGGCTGATCTCACAGGGACGGGTCGAGGCGGCAGAAGGCGTAGTCGCTCAAATGGAGGCGCAGGCGCAGGCCCGCGTGGGAGAGCTGCCCACGCCGTCTGAGATTCCGGTCGAGGCCCAGCCGGGGCGTATCCCGTATATCGAGATCTTTGGCAACCGGCTCTATCTGCTGCGCACAATCTTCCTCTTTGTGGTCTGGTTCATCGGCTATATCACGGTTTACGCCATCGCGGCGGGGCTGACCTCGTTGCTGACTGCCCTGAAGTTCCCTCCGCCGGAAGCGGGCCTGATCGTGGCAATTGGCTCGGTGGGTTTCGTGATGGTGGCCATCTTCGATTATGCCTTTGGCGAGCTGCTGGAACGCAAGTACTGGCTGCCGGTGGCAGCCTTGCTAACGCTGGTCGGCTGCCTACTGATCGCTCTGGGCGGAGCTGGCAACTTCGCTGTGGCCGTGCTTGGCTCGATTGTGCTCTTTTTCGGCTTCAATCTCTGGGTGCCGATGACCTACACCTGGTCGACGGAGCATTATCCAACACGGGCGCGTGCGACGGGCTTTGCTCTCGTTGATGGAGTTGGCCATCTTGGGGGCAGCGTTGGTCTCCTGGTCATTCCGCCCCTGATCCCAACCCTGGGGCCGTTGAGCACCTTTCTGATTATCGCCGGTTGTCTGATTGTGGCAGCGATCATTGCCCAGTTTGGAACGGCCACGCGCCTGCGCCGTCTCGACGAGGTCTCTCCTTAGTTGGCTTGCTCAAGCTCGATCTCAGCGCTCTCCTGGTTCCCTGCAGGCTCTGGTCTGCCAACGTGAACGAGGCTGCTCATAGTTGTCGGCCAGGGCCTGCTGTGACCACTACCCTATTGACAGCCGACAGACTCTCCGTTATACTGGCTGTGCATACAGCGAAAAAGCAACACGGTGGCCGTAGCTCAATCGGTAGAGCTCTGGATTGTGGCTCCAGCGGTTGTGGGTTCGAGCCCCATCGGTCACCCTCTTTTTTTGTGTGCTGCTTGGGCCGAATGCCGGCCTGAGCCTTCCGGCGCCGGCTAAGCAACGTGGGTGTGACAAGCCATGCTCTACGGTCTGCATCTCCCCAACTTTGGCCCCCTCGCCGATGTGCGCTTGTTGTGTGAGCTGGCTCAGGAGGCGGAGGCCGCGGGTTGGGATGGTTTCTTTCTCTGGGATCAGATTGCGCGGACAACGCTGGCGCCGACCAATGATCCGCTGGCGGAGGTCTGGGTGGCGTTGACAGCCATTGCTCTCCAGACTCGCCGCCTGCGCTTTGGTCCTCTGGTGACACCCTTGCCGCGCCGTCGTCCCTGGGAGCTGGCTCGGCAGGCGGTGACTCTTGATCATCTCTCGAATGGGCGCCTGGTGCTGGGTGTAGGTCTGGGCGGCGGTTACTTCGACTTTGCGGCCCTGGGGGAGCCTTCCGATCTCAAGGTGCTAGGGGCCATGCTCGATGAGGGCCTGGCTATCCTCAGTGGTCTGTGGAGTGGTCAGCCGTTCCGCTTCGAGGGTCGCTACTACCATATTCTGGAAGCGCACTTTTTGCCGCCACCTCTTCAACAGCCGCGTATTCCCATCTGGGTCGCTGGAATGTGGCCCAATCGCGCCCCGCTGCGCCGCGCAGTCCGCTGGGATGGTTTCATCCCCATCGGGCGCGATCTGGGGCTGACAGAGATGCTCTCGTCCGAGACAATGGCCGAGATTGTGGCGGCCCTACAGCAGTTGCGGTCGCAGCCGGGACCCTTCGAGGTGGTGCATTTCGGCATCAGCTCCGGCAAAGATCTGGAGGCCGATCGCGCACTGGTGGCAGCCTATGCCCGCGCGGGGGTGACATGGTGGGTTGAGAATATCGTACCGGAGCGCTGGGGGACCTGGCAGCAGTGGCCACTGGAGGCGATGCGTCGCCGGATTCGCCAGGGACCGCCTCGCTAGGATTGGTCTGCTTTCTTCTTGCCTGTGGGCCTCTTCCTCACTGCGTTCCTCTCGCTCACTCCCTGGTTGGTCCTCTCGCTTTGCTCCGCTTCTCTGCCTGTGATCTGTCGCGCTGTCGCGCTGTGGCGGTGTCCCGCTGATGCAGAGCCGACGCTAGGCGTTGCCTTGATCTATGCCGGCAGACGGCTGCGACAGATTTGCGACAAAGGCTGGATACGGCGGCGACAACTGGGCGCTACATTCATCTCCTAAGAAAGTCACCTCCCTTCGTGTTCTCAGTGGGTGACACTGCTTGAGTGAGCCGTGCAATCGGCAATGGCCAGGGGATTCCAAAATCCTGGCTGAATGCCAAGAGGAGAAAGGAGTATTGTTCTCGTGTGGGACAGAAGAGATGAAGCGCGAGGTTGGTCGGCCCGGTCACCCTCCCAGGGGGCTTACGAGGCCAGAGGGGATGACTGGCCTCAGCAAGAGCAGTTGAGGCCCAGGTGGCCTGCCGAGGTTGGGCCGCCGGCAAGCTACTGGGCAGAGGTCGCGGAGGCTGACAGCGAAGTGTCGTCTTCTCGCTATACCGAGGCAGTCTTGGGAATGCTCTCTTACCTGGGCGGCTGGCTCTCGGGTCTGCTGGTCCTGCTCTTCGGTGGCAGGAGTCGCCTGGTGCGTTTCCATGCCCTGCAATCGCTGTTCTTTTTTGGGCTGGTGATGATCATCGATATATTCATGCTGATGGTGCCTGACTACGTAAATCGTTTTTCCTACTGGTGGGCCTCGTACGATCTGGAGGTATTCGCCACCTTATCCTGGCTGCTGCTGTTGGGCACGCTGCAGGTGGTGACCATCACGGGCTGGCTCATCGGCATGATTCAGGCGGCCCGCCGGCGCTTCCATCTTATGCCCCTGGTAGGGCGTCTGGCTCTCGCTCTGGTTGGCGGTAAAACATATCATGCGCGCTTAAAGTAAGCACAATACCAGAAGAGAGATGAAAACGCTCTTGCTTGTTGAAGACGCTCAAGACCTGGCACAGCTCATTATTCGTGAACTGAAAGCGGATGGCTATGCGGTCCTCTATGCTCCTGATGGAGTGGAGGCGCTGCGCCTGCATGAGGAGCGGCGTCCTGACCTGGTTATTCTGGACTGGATGCTGCCGCGGATGGATGGGCTAGAGGTACTGCGTCGTCTGCGCCAGCAAGCGCCTACCCCGGTGCTGATGTTGACGGCACGCGGCGAGGAGACCGATCGGGTGGTGGGCCTGGAGCTGGGGGCCGACGATTACCTGGCTAAGCCCTTTAGTATGCGCGAATTATTGGCGCGGGTGCATGCTCTGCTGCGGCGCGCCGAGCTGATTCAGCAGATGCTGCAGCGCGATCTGGCGCGGGCCGAGCAGCCGCTGACCTATGGGCCGCTCTGCCTGGATGCTCAGGCCCACCTCGTGACCCTGGATGGCCAGCCGCTCGATCTAAGCCCGACAGAGTTTGAACTGCTTCATCTCTTCCTGCGCAGTCCCGGACGCGCCTTTAGCCGGGCTTACCTGCTCGATACAGTCTGGGGCGAGAGCTACGTTGGTGGTGATCGCTCGGTCGATAATACTGTGCTGCGCCTGCGCAAGAAGCTAGGCTCCTTGGGGGAAGCCATCGAAACTGTTTGGGGGGTGGGCTATCGTTGGCGCGCGCGTGGCCCCGCCCGAGGGGGAGGCGAGCGATGAAAGCGCGATGGGAGAGCTTCTGGCTGGGAGCCAGGCGCAGACGCGCTCTGCTCGAAGCAATCTTGGCCGCCTTGCTACTCAGCGGCTTGATCAGTCTAGCCTCTGCTACGGCGACGGGCCATGAGTTCAGCCTGGTGCTCTTGGCGCCTTTCGGGTTGGGCTACTTCGCCTTGCGGGCCGAGGTAGGACCACCCCCCTGGTGGCGCCGTTGGTGGCGAGACCTGGTCTGGGGGCTGTTCCTCTTGCTGCTCCTCAATGGCTTGCCCTTTCTGCTGCTATGTCTGCAGAATCTGTTTGGGAGCAATCTCTGGTCAGCTTATGCAATCGATTTTCCATTGATGCTGCTCGCCACCGCGCTGATCGATTTGATCGGCTTTATCATCTGGCGAGGATTTCTGCGTCTGCTCTTTCTTTGGAGTTACTTGCGGCGCCGACAACTATTGTGGGCCTTAACCCATGCTCATGCCATGATGGTCCTGCTAGCGGCAGGGCTGGTCATTCTCCTCTTCGACCTGATGGCCCTGGCTAGCCTGAACGATGTGGCGGTGGTGATCTCGCTCACGATGGTGTTGGCGGTGATCTCGCTGATCGCTCTGCTGGCGGTTATTCCGCCAACCGCTTTTTTCTCTTACCTGGTGGTGCGCCGCACGACGGCTCGCCTGCGCAACCTGGCCGAGGCGGCTCATGCTTTGCGTCAGGGGAATTATGCTGTGCGCGTGCCTGTCGAAGGCGAGGATGAAGTAGCTCAGTTGCAGGCCGATTTTAATGCGATGGCTGCCGAGCTAGAGCGGGCCCTCCAGGAGCTGAAGCAGGAGCGCGATACGGTGGCCGGACTGCTCAAAACACAGCGCGAGCTAGTAGCTGCCGTGTCTCATGAACTGCGTACCCCTGTGGCCACTGTGCGTGGCTATCTGGAGGCGGCGCTGCGTCACCTGGATCGCGGCGAGCTGCCAGAGTCGTTGCCTCGCGATCTGGAGGTGATGGAGGCTGAGGTGCTGCGCCTGCAGAGGCTGGTCGAGGATCTCTTTGCGCTGGCTTGTGCTGAGATCGGACGCCTGACTTTGCGCTGTGTGCCGACTGATGTGGGCGAGCTGGCGCGCCGCCTGGTGGCTGCGCGCGCCCCGTTGGCCTGGCAGAGCGCACGGGTGCAGGTGGTGGCAGAGACACCGCCAACGGGACCCTTAGCCCTGGTTGATCCCGAGCGTCTCGCTCAGGCGCTGCAGAATCTGCTGCATAACGGTATTCGCCACACACCACCTGGCGGCATCGTGTCAGTGCTGGCCTCTCAAGAGGGGGATGAGGTGGTGATCCAGGTGCGCGATACTGGTGAGGGTATTCCTCCCGAGGAACTGCCTCGCATCTGGGAGCGCTTTTATCAGGCTTCGAGCAAGTTGCGTCGCGATGGTAGTGGCAGCGGCCTCGGGCTGGCACTGGTCAAGGAGTGGGTGGAGGCTATGCAGGGCCGCGTGGCGGCGACTAGTGTGCTTGGAGAAGGCAGTTGCTTTAGTCTCTATCTGCCCGCTGCTCGCCAGGAGAGGCCCTTGACACCTGCGCCTCAGCCTGCAGCGACTTTGCGGCCAGGGCCGGCCTTCGTTCATGGGTCATTGTCCGACGGTGAAATATGTCATATAAATGCTGCTGATCCTAAAAAAGGATGAGAGAGATAAGAGCGATTTCCTTTTCTTGTAGTCTGATTTGCGCAGCGGCGTCTCACTCGGAAATAAAGGACGCGTTTGCAGTGTTTTTCCTAATAGATGGAGTGAATGCACTGAAACCCGTGCCGATGGTGGTGCGTGTGGCTAGATGAGGGTAGGTCATACCCGGCTCGCTAGCGTCTGGAGAGATG
>NZ_JADGHT010000036.1 GCF_019683755.1 Thermogemmatispora sp.
ATGTACCGCTGCAGCTTCTCACGCTGGAACGCCGTCGACATGGGGCCGCGCCGCGACATCATCGGCGAACTAGCCGAAGCCGTACGCGCCCGCGGCCTCACCTTCGGCCTCTCCTCGCACCGCGCCGAACACTGGTGGTTTTTCAACGGCGGCAGAGCCATCCCCAGCGACGTCCAGGACCCCCAATACGCCGACCTCTACGGTCCCGCGCGGCCCGAAGACGAGCCGCCGGACGCCGCCTTTCTCGCCGACTGGCTGGCCCGGCTCTACGAACTAGTCGAACGCTACCGGCCCGCCCTCATCTACTTCGACTGGTGGATCTCACGGCCCGCCTTCCGCCCCTACCTGGCCCGCTTCGCCGCCTACTACTACAACCGCGCCGCCCACTGGGGGCAAGAAGTCGTCATCACCTACAAAGAAGGTGCCTTTGAAGAAGGCAGCGCTGTCGAAGACATCGAGCGCGGACGCCGGCCCACCATCAGCCCGCGCGTCTGGCAAGCCGATACCAGCCTTGCCCGCAACTCCTGGGGCTACACCATCGCCCAAGACTACAAGCCCTTCGGGGCCATACTGGACGACCTGATCGACACCGTCAGCAAAAACGGCGTCTTCCTGCTCAACATCGGCCCGCGCGCCGACGGCAGCATACCCGAGCCGGAGGCCGACCTCCTGCGGCGCCTGGGGCGCTGGCTAACCATCAACGGCGAAGCCATCTACGACAGCCAGCCCTGGCACCTCCACGGCGAAGGCCCCACCACCAGCGCCGCCGGCCCCTTCAGCGAGAGCCAGCAAACCACCTTTACCGAGCAAGACCTGCGCTTCACCCGGCGCGGGCCAGCTCTCTACGTCCTGCTGCCCGTCTGGCCGCGGCAAGGCCGCATCAGCATCCAGGCCCTGGCCGCCGGCAGCCCCCACTACCCGCAGAGCATCGGCGCCATCCATCTCCTAGGAGGAGACGCCCCCCTCTCCTGGAGGCGCGACGACCAGGGCCTGCATATCGACCTACCCGCCGACCCGCCGGGCGAGCGCGGCGGTGCCCTCAAGATCCTGCCCGCCAGCTAAACTAAGACCCAAGCGGCTCCGCCAGAATGGCCACCTCCAGAGCGGGCAGGATCAACGAGCCGCTCAGCCGGCGGCCCGTCAGCAGCTCCTCAAAAGTGCGCCCCGGCGGCAGAGAGACCGTCGCCGGCTCCCGCCCATGATTGAGCAGGAACAATAAACGCTCACGGGCCGTCTGGCGCAGCGTCGCCTCCACACCCGGAGGCGTCTCCAGCACCGGCGCGATCCCCAGGGCCGCCAGCAGCTCCCCATAGAACGTCTCCAAAAAAGCCGCCTCCGGCTCACAGGCCAGATAGAAAGCCTGGCCCCGTCCCACCCGATGGCGCGTCAAAGCCGGGCGCCCCGCGTAGAAATCCTCGCCATAGCGGCCCAGCACCTCGGCCCCCTCACTGTGGATCAGCGCGCAGACATGACCGCAGACAAAAGCGCGCCCATCGTGCAACACCAGACGATTCGTCCGCCCTGGTGGCAGCGCATCGATCTCCTCGTTCCAGATCCCCAGCACATGGCGCAGCGGCCCCGGATAGCCATCCTCGAAAGCCAGATCGCACTCATCCACCATCCCCGACAGATAGGTCGTCACCAGCGTCCCCCCATCCTGCACAAAGGCCGCCAGGCGCTCGGCCAACCCCTCCTTAAGCAAATAGAGCAGCGGCGCCACCACCAAACGATAGCGCCCCACATCCGAATCAGCAAAGACCAGATCGACCGGCACATTGCGCCGCCAGAACGGCGCATAATGAGCGCGCAGCGTCTCCAGATAACGTTTCTCGCGTACCGGCCCGCTGCAATCCTCCAGCGCCCACCAATTTTCCCAATCGAAGAGCAGCCCCACCTGAGCCGGCGTCACCCCGCCCAACGTACGCGCCCCCAGGCGCTCCAGCTCCTGGCCCAGAGCACGCACCTCTGCAAAGACGCGCGTATCGCTGCGCCCACTGTGCTCAATCACCGCCCCATGCAGCTTCTCAATTCCCCCACGACTGCGCCGCCACTGAAAGAACATCACCGACTCCGCCCCGTGAGCCAGCGCCTGATAGCTCTGCAGACGCAGCACCCCGGGCCGCTTCAACGTATTGTACGGCTGCCAATTCTGACTACTGGGCGACTGCTCCATCAGCAAGAACGGCTGCCCATCGCGCAGACTACGCATCAAATCGTGAGCCAACGCAATATCCAGCGGCTCATCCTCGACAGAAGGATAGCAATCCCAGGCCACCACATCCACCTCCCGCGCCCAGAGGCGATAATCAAGCTCGCGATAGAAGCGCATCAGATTCGTCGTAATCGGCACATCGCGCGAAAACTGTCGGATCGCCTCGCGCTCCAGCTTAAAGCACTCAAGCAGCATCTCATTCTGGAAGCGACGATAATCCAGCGTCAGCCCATGAATCGACCCCTCACCATTCACATAGGGAGGCTCGATCTGCGACCAATCCGTATACGTATGGCTCCAAAAGCGCGTCCACCAGCGGCGATTCAATTCATCGAGGCTACCATAGCGCGACCGCAGCCAGTCGCGAAAAGCCGCCGCACACTGCTCACAATAACAGGCCGGCGCATACTCATTCGAAACATGCCAGGCCACCAGGGCCGGATGAGCATGGTAGCGCTCAGCCAACCTGGCCGCCATCTGAGCGACCAGGCGGCGATAGACCGGAGACGTCGGACAATAATTGACGCGCCAGCCATGATGGCGACGGCGGCCCGTCGCATCGGCGCGCAGCACCTCGGGATAGCGCTGCGACAACCAGGCCGGCTGCGCCGCGCTGGGAGTTGCCAGACAGACCTTACAACCCGCCGCCGCCAGCTTATCCAGCACCTGATCGAGCCAACCGAAGGTAAAGCGCTCCTCCGCCGGCTGCAGGGCCGTCCAGCTAAAGACACCCACCGTCGCCACACGAAAGCGGCACTCCTGCATCAGACGCAGATCCTCATCCCAGACAGCGCGCGGCCACTGCTCAGGATTATAATCGCCACCGTACCAGATAAAAGGAGCACGCGGATTCAACGGAGCAAAGGCCTCCATGCATCGCCTCCTGGACATGATGCCAGACAGGACGAATCTCAGAGAACCACCGTCACCTGTATCCCCCCATCGGGCAGGGGGAACCAGACCGAAGCCGGCGCCTCGGCCAGGGCCGGGGCCTGAGCCGCCGCTCCCTGCCAGCGCGGACAGAGCCGACCATTAAGCAGCACCCGCTCAACAGGCGGCTGCCCGGCCAACGGCACCAGGCGTAGCCCCAGCCGGTGCTTAGCGCCCGCCACCTCGATCGCCAGCGTCGTCCCCTGCAAGCGCGCCGTCACCGTCGTCTCCCCATCCAGATCGCAAAGCGTAAACGACCCGGCCCCCTCCGGCAGCAAATAGGCCTCAAACAGCACCGTCGCAAACGGCTCCTCGCGCACAAACGGCGCCGGCTCCGTTGTAGGAATCAACGCATTAGCGCGCACATAGAGCGGCAATTGCTCGAGCGGCGCACGAACCTGGAGCGTCGTCGGCCCCTGCAGCACGGCCTGACTCCAGAAATCGATCCAGGCCCCGGCGGGCAAATAGACCGGGCGCTCGCCACCGGCGCGATAGAGCGGCGCCACCAACAGCTCAGAGCCAAACATATACTGCAGATCCAGCGTATAAGTCACCGGATCATCGGGGAACTCCAGCACCATCGCCCGCAGCAGCGGCAGGCTTGTCCGGGCCGCGATGCAGGCATACGTATAAATATACGGCAACAAGCGATAACGCAGGCGAGCATAGAAGCGGAAAATCTCCAGCGCCTGCGGGCCGAACTCCCAGGGGAGGCGCGAACTATTGCCGTGAGCGCGCGTCAGCGGCGAAAAGAAACCGAACTGAGCCCAGCGGATATACAGTTCAGGAGAGGGGTGACCAGTAAAGCCCCCGATATCATGGCTCCAGAAAGCATGGCCGCACATCCCGATACTCAGGCCACCGCGCAAAGTCGAAGCCAGCGCCGTAAAAGTCGCATTGGGGTCGCCACTCCACTGCGCGGCATGGCGCTGACCACCAGCATAGCTAGAGCGGCCCCAGACCAGGCCCGCGCGGCCCGTCTCGCGCGCCGTCACCTCAGCCACCGCATCGTTATAGAGCAGAGCATACAAATTATGCAAGCGCTCGCCCGCAATTCCACTATAAGCCACCACATCCGTCGGAATACCCTCCCCGAAATCCGTCTTAAAGACATCCACCCCCAGGCGCAACTGTTCGCGCAACAGCCCCTGGAACCAGGCCACCGCCTCCGGGTGCGTCACATCCAACATCGCCACCGGCGGATGAAAGCCGCCCCACAGATCGGCCACATACGGCTCACCGGCGGCATTCTTCAAAAAATAGCCGCGTGCCGCCCCCTCAGCAAAGCGCTCGCTAGCCGTTCCCAGATAGGGATGAATCCACAAACAGACCTTAAAGCCCTGAGCCTTCAACTGAGCGATCAGGCCCGCCGGATCAGGAAAACGCTCCTCATCCCACTGCACCTCTGACCAGCGCCCAAAGCGCTGCCAATAGCAATCGAGATGCAGCACATCGCAAGGAATATCATACTCGCGGATCAGGCGCGCCCGCTCCAGCACCTGGGCGGCGCTATCGCGCTGGAAGCCCGACGAAATCCAGGTGCCCAAAGCCCACTTAGGAGGCAAGATCGGGAAGCCCACCAGCGAAGCATAGCGCGTAATAATCGTCTTCAGATCCGGCCCGGCGATCACATAATAATCCAGAGCGCTATCGCGGCTAATCAGCGTAAACGTCGCCGTATTGCTGGCGACCATATCGAAATCGACGGCGCAGGGACTATCGACAAAGATCCCATACTTACGCGAACTGACCACGAACGGCACATTCTTATAGGCGCGCTCACTGAAAGCCCCGCCACAATCGCAATTCCAGGTCGTAATCCGCTGCCCGCGCTTATCGAAATCCGTAAACTTCTCGCCCAGCCCAAAGAAATGCTCATCGGGTTCCGCCGTAAACGTATCGTGGAAAGCCACGCGCTGACCATTGACGCGGCTCAGCCCGAAGGGCAGAATCGTCAGCTTCATGCGCACATTTGTCAGCTCACTATAATTCTGAGCCAGCAACGTACGGCCAGAGGCATCCAGAAAGCGCAGGCCGAAGGGGCGCAGAGTCACCTCCAGGCGCAGCGAGGGGGAGAGCAGAGCCAGGCCCGTCGCCTGCTCCTGGACCCGCAGCGGAGCCTCAGCCGGGGGTGGAGGCAGATCACGCGCCAGGCGAATGCGGGTCGGATCAGGCTCCTCCTCCAACACGACGCGCACGATCCCATCGGCCACCAAACTGAGCGTCACCAGGACCGTGCCGCCGCTGAGCGTGCGCCCCTGCAGTCGCACACTGTGCGCAGCGCGCTCCAGCAGCGAGGCCTCCACCACATAATCGGGGCCGCCCTCATCGTCCGGGCCCCGCACCGGCAAGCGTGGCGGCTCAGTCATATACAGGTTGTACGGAAGCAAAGGAACCGGCTCTGCCATGAAGACAACTCCTTCTTCCATGCATAGTGGCTTTGTCCGATAGTGCCGACATCCTGTCCTCAGCCATCCCGACCGTCCTCACCGGCCCTACGGCGCCCGGCCTGGAGCGGACCGCCTTCCATCTAATCCGATCCGAGCCAACCCGAGCCGGGTCGCCGCTGGGCGACAGCGCGAACAGAGCGAGCGCCCGAGCGGGCCGGAGCGACACCCCTTGACAGGGAGGAGGCGAATCGGGTAAGCTTGCACATAGCAACGTCATGGGAGCGATCCCACGAGGTATTGTACACGATACTTCAGCCAAAAGTAAACGTGTAACTGCCCTGAACACGCGCAGGTTGGCTCATGTCGCAATTAACGATTGAAGATATCGCGCGCATTGCCGGAGTATCTCGCTCAACAGTGTCGCGAGTACTCAACGGGCAACCCAACGTCAGGCCGAGCGTCAGGGACCGCGTACAAGAGGTCATCAACAGCTACGGCTACGCGCCGCAGGCGGCGGCGCGCCAGCTTGTCATGCGCAAGACGCGCCTGATCGGGCTGATCCTGCCCGACAACGCCCATCATCTCTTTGGCAACCCCATCTTTGCCGAAATCGCGCGCGGCGTGAGCCAGGTATGCGCCCAGCGGGGCTACACCCCGATGCTCTTCATCGGGCGGCAGGACATGGACGAGGCCACCTTTTTCAGCCTCCTGCGCGGACGGCACTTTGACGGCGTAGTCCTCATCAGCAGCGACCGCCAGGACCGCAGCGCCGCCATGCTGCGAGAGGCCGGCATGCCCTACGTGCGCGTTGGGCATGACCCTGAAGATGACCAGGACCTGCAGTACGTCGACGTCGACAACGTCGCGGCGGCGCGCGTGGCCGTTGAGCATCTCATTGCCCTGGGGCACCGGCGCATCGCCATGCTCAAAGGGCTAGCCAAAGATGTCTGTACCCATGCGCGCCTCGAGGGCTATCGACAGGCGCTGGCTGCTGCCGGCCTCCCCTTCGATGAGGCCCTGGTCGGAGATGGCGACTGGACCCCAGCCAGCGGCTACGCCTGGACGCGGCGCTTTCTCGACCTGCCGGAGCCGCCGACCGCCCTGTTCTCGTCCAATGACATGATGGTCGCTGGTGTCGTACGTGCCGTCCAGGAGCGCGGCCTCAAGGTGCCCGATGATCTGGCAATTGTCGGCTTCGACGATCTGCTCCAGACCACCATGATCTTTCCCGAGCTGACGACCATTCGTCAGCCCTGCGTGGAGATGGGCACACGCGCCGCCGAGCTGCTCCTTGATCAGTTGGAGCACAACCGGCGCGAGCGCGCACAGATCATCCTGCCCACCAGCCTCATCATTCGCGAATCCTGTGGCTACCGCCGTCGGGTCGCCGCCAGTGTCGAGGTCAAAGCCGCAGCGCCAACGGCGGGTGATCTGCAGCAGCCCAGCTAGCTCAAGCGCCAACCGGCCCGCGAGAGAAGCCCGGTCCCGAGCCAGCCAGCCATGCCAGTGCCGGCCTGTTTTCAACGGCGCACAGAGAATACAGAATACAGAATCTCAGGTAAACGGCCAGTGCGGCGCGGCAGCCACCGCCTGAGCGGGGTGAGCAGCAGGCCTCTGGCCACCGGACCAAGGGACGGCCAAAAGAGGGTCTGGAGCCGGGAGAGCGGAGCGGAATAGAACGGAACGCACCATCAGCGGAAAGGAATCGCCGGGAGTCGGCCTATGGGAAGGGCGACCAGGGCAAGGAGAGAGCGGCCCACGCCGGGCCGGCCCACCGGGCAGCTCAGGGAGGAAGGAAGACAGGCATGACCAGCCTGCGACTCGAACACATCGTCAAGGATTACGACGGCCCCGGGGGGCGCCAGCCGGCCCTACGCGACATCTCCCTGGAGGTAGCGGACGGCGAGACCCTGGCCATTGTTGGCCCCTCCGGCTGTGGCAAGAGCACCCTGCTCAAAATCGTGGCCGGCCTCGAATTCCCCACCCACGGGCGCATCTACTATGGCAACATCGACATGACCGACATCAAGCCCCAGGATCGCGGTGTCGGCATGGTCTTTCAAGACTACGCCCTCTACCCCGCCATGAAAAGCAAGGGGAACCTGGCCTACTATTTCGAGCACCACGACTACACCCATGAGCAGATGGAAGAGCGTGTTCGACGCACCGCCGAGCTAATGGGCGTTGACTTCCAGCACCTGCTAGGGCGTTTCCCTGAGACCCTCAGCGGTGGCGAGCAGCAGCGCGTAGCCATTGCCCGCTGCATCGTCCGCGACCCTACCATCTTCCTGATGGACGAACCCATTGTCAACCTTGACGCCAAGCGGCGCGAAAAGACACGCATCGAAATCAAGAAACTCCTACGCACCTTTGGGGTCACCACCCTCTACGTCACTCACGACCAGCAAGAAGCCATCTTCATGGGGGATCGCCTGGCCGTCATGCGGGCGGGGCGCATCGAGCAGGTAGGCAGCTTTGACGACCTCTACTACAGTCCTGCCAACCTCTTTGTGGCCACCTTCATTGGCAGCCCGCCGCTCAACATCCTCCCCGCCGCCGTCAGCGAGGGTCGCCTCCACATGGCCGGTCAGAGCTGGCCACTGCCCCCTGAGCTGGCCGAGCGCCTGCCGCCGGGTCCCCTCCGGCTCGGCGTGCGCGCCGAGCACTGGCTACGCGACCAGCCGGACGGCCTGCCGCTGGAAATCAGCCATAGCGAACGCATTCCCACTGAGCGCATCGCCATCGTCCACGGTCACTGGCTCGGCCAGCGTGTCACCGTCTCTCTGCCCCTGGAGCAGGCTGACAGCAAGAGCGGCCTGGCGCGCCTGCGTCCCGACTGGGAGCAGCTTCTCTACTTTGCCGCCGACGATGAGCGCGTCCTGGCCAGCCCAGGCCCCCCCGAGCTATTCTGAGCCTGAGCGCCCAGGTCACTGCCTGCGCTCAATCAGCAAAGCCCGACCCGCGGCAGCGAGCGACAGAGGCCGCAGAGCAGGCAAAGCAGCCGCCAAGGCGCAAGTGCGCGCCAGGCACCCAAGATCAAGCAGACAATCAGAGCGGAAGGAGAAAAAGAAGGAAAAGGAGCAGCCTATGGGACTGGCCAGCGGAGGCATCGTCATCGAGCACGTAGTCAAACGCTTTGGCGAACGAGCCGTCGTCGACGACCTCACTCTCCATATCCAGCCGGGCGAACTCTTCGTTCTTGTCGGCCCCTCCGGCTGTGGCAAGACCACCACCCTGCGCCTGCTGGCCGGACTGGAGCCGGTCAGCGAGGGGCGCATCTACTTCGGCGAGCGCCTGGTGAACGACATCCGTCCGCGCGACCGCAACGTCGCTATGGTCTTTCAAGACTACGCCATCTTTCCGCACCTGACCGTCTTCGAGAACATCGCCTACGGTCTGCGCGCCCGACATGCGCCCCGAGGCCTCATCAATGAGCGCGTCACCAGCGCCGCCCGTCTCTTTCGCATCGAGCACCTCCTTGGGCGCAAGCCGCGCCAGCTCAGCGGTGGCGAGCGGCAGCGCGTGGCCCTGGCGCGAGCGATGGTACGCGACGCCACCCTCTATCTCTATGATGAGCCGCTGGCCAACCTTGACGCCCAGCTCCGGCACCAGGCGCGCGAAGACATCCTGACCCTACACCGCCAGAAAGGGCAGCCGGCGGTCTACGTCACCCACGACCAGGCTGAAGCGATGGCCCTGGGCGACCGCATTGCCGTCATGCGCGACGGCAAACTACAGCAAGTTGGCAGCGGCCTCGATCTCTACGAGCGGCCCTGCAACCAATTCGTAGCCTTCTTCATCGGCACACCGGGCATCAACCTCTTTGAGGTCGAAGTCCGTCCCGACGAGCGTCCCGAACACGGCGGGCGCCTGCGTCTTGTCCATCCGGCCTTTAGCCTGCCCGTGCCAGCAGAATTTCAGACGCAGGTCGTTCCCTATCTGGGGCAGCGTCTCACCCTAGGTATTCGCCCCGAGCACTTGCAGCCGCCGCGGCGCGCCGACTTTGCCGTCAGCGAAGACAGCACCATCCGCGGTCTCGTCAACGTCATCGAACCGACCGTCAGTGGCTGCACCGTCTACCTGAGCACCCTGGAACCGACGCCGCGCGACTTTGTCGCCACCCTCAAAGCGCGCCTGCCCGGCAGCTACCTCGGGCGCGATATCCCCCTGGCCGTCAACCTGCGCAAGATCCACCTCTTTGACCCGGCGGACGGGCGGGCCTTGCTCCACGGGGCTGCCGCTGCCGTCCCCGTGCCCGCGGCTGCCGTCCCCGTACCCGCTGCGGTCAACGGACGATCAGCCGGGGACGAGACGGATCGCCAAGGCAAAGCAACGGTGCAAGAGCCAGCGAAAGAACAGCAAACGAGCGAAGCCAGCACAGAGAGGGAAGAGCAAGCGTGAGCACACTCGAAGTACAGGATCTTGTCAAGCGCTACGACGGGCGCAGCGTCGTCGACCACGTCAGCTTTCGCATCGAAGACGGCGAATTCTTCGTCCTGCTTGGCCCCTCGGGCAGCGGCAAGACCACCGTCCTGCGCATCATCTGCGGTCTCGAGCGACCTGATCAAGGGAGGGTTCTGCTAGGGGGAGAAGATATCACCCATCTTAGCCCGCGGCAGCGCAATGTCGGCATGGTCTTCCAAGACTATGGTCTCTACCCGAGCATGGACGTCTACGGCAACATTGCCTATGGCCTGGAGAACCGCCGCCTGCCGAAAGACGAAATCCAGCGCCGCGTACTGGAGGCCGCCGAGAAGCTGCAGATCACCCCGCTACTGCGGCGCAGCATCGACACCCTCAGCGGCGGCGAGCAGCAGCGCGTGGCCCTGGCGCGCATCCTGGCCCGCGACGCCAACGTCTTTCTCTACGACGAACCATTAGCCAACCTCGACGCGCGCCTGCGCCATCAAGCGCGGCGCGACGTCCTGGCGGTCCATCGCCTGCGCGGCGTCCCTAGCCTCTACGTCACCCACGACCAGAGCGAAGCCCTGGCCCTAGCCGACCGTCTGGCCATCATGGCTGAGGGCCGGCTGCAGCAGGTCGGCAGCCCCAACGAGCTGCTAGAGCGGCCCGCCAATCTGTTCGTGGCCCGCTTCCTGGGAAACCCCCCCATGAACCTGCTCGAGGGCCAGATCGTCCACGAGGAGGGAGGCTATGCCTGCGCACTCGGCAAGCTGCGTCTCCCCCTCGATGCAGCCTGGCAGCAGGTGCTAAACGCACGCCAGGAGCCGGCCATCATCGTCGGCCTGCGCCCGCGCGAGATTGTGCCGCCCTGGGAGCTGGAGCAGACTGGCACGCCTGATCAGCTCTGCCGCTGCAGCGCTCGCGCCCTGCTGGTCGAGGCGCTCATCGGTGAGATCGAGGTCACCTTAGAGCTGGAGACAGCCCAGGAGCCGGCGCCACGCCTGGTGGCCGTCTGGCCCGAGCCAGAAGAGCTGAGAGACCTGCCCGAGGAAGGAAGCAGGCTGCAGATAGGGATTGATACGCGTCATCTAACGCTTTTCGATCCTCACTCTGAGCGAGCGCTACAAGTTGAGTAGAGTGATGCCATAGAGAGCTTGACAGTTATCCTTTTGTCAGGTACACTAGTACTAGAGTTATGGGAGCGATCCCAACACTGGGACTTGAGTCACAGCGACAATGGCAGGCCAGCCCAGTTGACCGTACACTCGGTTGATCTCATGTACAGCAGCCCTGACAGGTAGGCCCCAGCGAGATCGGCCAGGGAAGCGGGCCGGGCGCTGCGACGACAGGCGAGGCAAGCAACGACGAGGGCTGGAAGGACAAGCGGAGGCAGGCAGCGCGTCTACAATGGAGGCATGAACCAACGAGGAGGCAGCCTACAGGCTTCAGATGCAGAATGAACGGATGGACCCATATCAATACAAAAGCTTCCGAAGAAGGAGAGGACATCATGGCTGACGAAACGCGCATCCTTCTAGAGCCGCTCATCTCGCCTGAGAGGACCCTGACGCGTCGGCAGCTTCTGCGCACTGCGGCGGCGGGGACCGTCGCCCTGGCGGGTGGGGCCTTGCTGGCCTCCTGTGGAGGGAGCAGCTCCAACACCGTCGTCAACGTCACCTTTCTCACCAATGGCTGGCCGGGTGACGCCATGCCCACGGCTGAGCAGCAAAAAGGCAACATCACCCTCAAGGCCTATGCCGACGCTCTGGCTGACTGGCTCAAAAAGAATCCCGGCGTCAAAATCAAGCATACTGACACCAACATCTGGAGCCAGTCCGCGGTCACGCAGGCCATTGCCGCTGGCACCGCTCCCACCTGGTTCGAAGGGAACATTCTTGGCTCCTTTATTAACAACGTGGTGCGCAGCGCCTTCGCGCGTGGTCTGGCGGCGGACGTGACCGATCTGGTGATCAGCACCAGGCTAGAGAGCCAGCTCACTGATATTTATCTGCCCGTCTATCGGAGTTGGAAGGTGAACGGGCGCTACTATGGCACGCCGGGCGGCTATGGCGCCGGCGATGGCATGTATTTCCGCCGCGACCTCATTCAGCAGGCCGGTCTGGTAGAGCCGACGCCGGGCTGGACCTGGAGCGACTTCCGCAAGCTAGCCAAAGCCCTGACCACCCCCAAGATGAAAGGGGCGGCCTTGCAATTCTATGTCTTTGACCAGAGCCTGCAGGCCAACGGTCTCAACTCTGGTCCCACCGGCTACGGCATGCTTGGCCTGGAGCCAACGCCCTCCAATGCCTGGCCCTGGCGCTACAACCTCACGCCCTGGCTCAGCCAGTACGAGCAAGTCATCGAGAACTGGCGTGGCATGTACTTCACTGACAAGTCGATCACCTCCTCGCTCTCGACTGGCGACAGCGACGTGGCCCAGGCCTTTGCCCGTGGTGATGTAGCCATGATGGCCAACAACACCGGCTTCTTCACGCGTCCAGTCACCGATCCGACGAGCGCTATCAACATCGCCGTCAAGGTTGGCAAGCCTTTTGAGGAGGTTGTTGGCTGGATCTCGCACCCCATCGGCTATCTCGGCTCCTTCGGGGCCACGCAGGCCGGTTCGGCTATTGGCTCTATTGATCCTCATTTGCAGCGCAACAAGCCGGCTCTGGCCAAGGCCTTTGATTTCCTGGTGCAGTTTATTATCGGCGAAGAGCTAGTCAAGCAGCGTCAGGAGATCTACAAGGTCACCCATGACCTCAAAGATGTCTTCCTTGAGATCCCGCCGATGTCGAAGCTGCAGATCAACTACGGGATCAAGGGCACGGCTGAAGAGGCCTGGGGCAAGCTGACGATGCAGGCGGTCAACGCTGCTGCAGCCATTCCGCAGTTGCCTGATCCTGGCATCTACTTCCCGGCGGAGCAGAATCCCGGGCCCACGGGCGACGCCTGGAACGATGCCAACTCCGGTCTGGCCTACACGCAGGACAGCATTCCGGCGGTCCTCATGAAGCTGCAGACTGTCCAGAACGCGCAGTTCGCCTCGCTCTCGTCGAGTGTGCCCAAGGATACCTTTATTGCCAGCGCCAAAAAGTTCTTTGCCGATCTAGACGCCTTCTGGGCCAAGTACGCGCCGCTCTACTCGGCGGAGCTGTTCCACCCCTGGTATCTGCAGAAGGTCCTGCCGGCCCTGGGCGGCTGAGGTGCAGTCAGTCAGCAGATGACCCTCCCCGGCCTCCTGCGCAGGGCCAGTGTCGCTGTGCTGGTTGGCAGGGCTGGCGAGCCGGGCCCCGACGGACCCGCCAGCCCTGCCAGTCCTTGCCCGCGTTCATCTCCGGCGGTTTCCTGGCCAGAGGAGAGCAACGAGCTACTGGCATGCTTCTGCCTCGGGCTGTCTGCTGTGACGACGCTGACCAGTGCTGCCTGTACCAGGCGCCTGGCCTCTGGGGAAGGCGCGGTCAGTCGCCAGAGCCGAGCGCGTGGCCCTGACTCAGGTGCTGTGTGCGCGTAGGTGCCCCAACGAGCGAGCGAACGGGCAACTTCCTGGAGATCTCTTCATAAGAAGCTATTGCTGTACGATATGGAAGGAAGCGCGAGAGCAATGTCTGAACCGGTAACCGAGGTAGCGGCGCCTGTGGGCGGAAGCGAGGTGGCCCAGCCGGCCCAGGCCCCGCGCCTGCGCCGGCGCAGTCGGCTAGAGACCTGGCTCTTTCTGCTGCCGGCGGCCCTCTTTCAACTGGTCTGGGGCTGGTATCCGCTGCTGATGGCCTTTCTGATCAGCCTGACCGATGCCCAGCCCATGTTGCCCAGCCACTTCACTGGGCTGGAGAGCTATATCCGCGTCTGGAATGATCCGCTGGTGGGGCAGGCCTTTCGCGTCACCTTTATCTACGGCGCTATGCTGGTGGCTCTGACCTTCGTCTTTCCTTTGCTGATCGCCATCTTTCTGATGGAGCTACCGCCGCGCCTGATGCGCTGGATGATGATCCTCTGGTTTCTGCCCATCAGCGTCATTGCCAACAGCATTCTATGGCGCTACCTCTACAATGAGCAGTATGGTCTGCTCGAATATATTGCCACGGACATTCTGCATTTGCCGCATCAGCCCTTTCTCAATGATCCGCATCAGGTACTGTTCTGGCTAGTCTTCCCATCGGTCGTTGTGGCGGGGCCGGGTGTAGCTGGGCTGGCCTACATGGCGGCCCTGCAGGGGATTCCGCGCTCCTACTTTGAAGCGGCGGAGATCGAGGGGGCTGGCTTCTGGCGCAAGATCTGGACAGTCTCCCTGCCGCGTCTGCGCCCGGTGATCGCGGTGATGCTGGTCTATGGCATCATCCAGGGGCTACAAGACTACACCTGGCCGCAGATCCTGACTGGGGGCCAGCCCGAAGGGGCCAGCCGCACAGTCATGCTCTACCTTTTCTCCTACATCCAGAACCAGCGCTACGCTGACGCCACGGCGCTGTCAATCTATCTGTTCCTGGCAATCTTTACGATCGTGGTGCTCTTCCGCACTTTCTTTAAGGAGGACCCCGATGCCTAGTCTGGTCTGGCCCGCCGCGTCTGGGCTGCGAGCCAGCAGACCAGCAGTAAGCAGGTAGCAGAAGGAGTGTGTTTGTTGTGTCTATGCTCTTTCCGAAGGTCGGCAGAAAGCAGCCGTTGCTGAGGCTGGGCTGGTGGTTGATGGTGATTGTGCTGGCGCTGGGGGTGCTGACTCATCTCTTACCTTTCTACATCATGATTGTGACCTCGATCACACCGGCGCAAGAGACGCTCTCGACGACGCCGGTGCTCTGGCCGCTGCATCCAACGCTGGCGGCCTGGAAGCTGATCTTTCAGTGGGCGGAGAACAGTGGCGCCGGGGCCTTGTTGGCTGGATCAGCCGGTGAACCGTTCTGGGTCTATTTCTGGAACTCCTTCTTTATGACATCTGTGACCTTGCTGATCTCGATCCCGGTGACCTCGATGGCCGCCTATGCCACCAGCAAGCTGCTGCGTGGGCGGCGTGCGCGCTGGACTTTCCTGTTCTTTATCGGCACGCTGATGATCCCGCTGGCGGTGCTCTTGATCCCGCTGCTCTTTCTCACTCTCAATTTCCCGTTTGCGCTGCCAGGTGGCTCCATTCCTACGATACCGGGCACGGACGAGCCGTTCCCGACGCTTTCGCTCTACGATACGCCGTGGGCCATTATTGTGCCTGGTATCTTCAACGCCTACAACTATCTGATTTTCAAGGGCTACTTTGATACGATCCCTGACTCGGTGTTGCAGGCGGCGCGTGTCGATGGTGGCTCGGAATTCAACATCTTCCGGCGCATTGTCTTCCCGATGAGCATTCCGGTTTACTCGGTAGTGGCCTGGATTCAGTTTTATGCCGTCTGGGATAGCTTCCTGTGGCCACAGTTAGTGATCCAGAGCAACGACAAAGCTCCGACAGCGCTGGCGATCTATACGGTCATGAACAATTTCATTAATTCAGGGGTGATGGATCGTGCCACGGCGCTGAGCCAGTCGGCGGCCATGCGTTCGGCGCTGGCGGCGGGCCTGTCGTGGAATGGCCTGATGGTGCTGGCGCTGCTGCAGACCTTTCCGATCTTTGTGATGTTTATTCTCTGCCGCGAGTATCTGCTGCGCGGTGTGCGTATCCAGGGATTGAAATAGTTCTTGCCGGCCAGGCCTGAACGCTCTAGCGGGCTGTCTGGTTGGCGGGCCGGCTTGGTCCTGGGGTCAGCCGGGGAATAGCGAAGACGTCGGCGAGTCTCCGGCTGGCCGGCGTGAATGGGTACCGCGGGGCACGACGGGTATGGGGACACAGGGGGAGCGTCGGGTCGACTGGCATGCTGGTCGGTCTGAGGCGTGGGTCGTCCACCTGGTTACCTGCCCGCCGTGCCGGTCTCTTGCTGTTGGATCGTGCTTTTCTGCTGGAGGGAGAACAGGGACGATGCCGTTTTTTGAAGAGTTTGAGGCTGATGTCCTTTCGCAGGAGACTCTGCGCCGTCCGATCTGGGGAGCGTTCGCTCTGCTGCGCGACCAATTGGAGCGGATAGTAGCGCTCAATGTCGGCTGGGCGCTGCAGTTGATGCCGGCGCTCGTGGCGCTGGCCTGGCCGGTCCTGCCGCTGGGGCTGCGCCTGCTCCTGGTGGCTTACAGCGCTCTGGCGCTGATGCCGGCAACGGCTCTGCTCTTTAGCGGGGTAGCGCGTCTGAATCGTCAGGAGCCGCTTGATCTAGCAATAATGCGCGATGAGCTGCGGCGCCTGGCCCTGCCGAGTCTCTGGACGCTGGCGCCGTTGCCCGGCCTCTGTGGTCTGCTCTGTCTCCTTATCGTGGTAGTGAGTCCGCTTCAATTCCTGCTCTTAGATGTGGTCTTGCGTCTGGCCTTGCTGATATTGCTCTTTAGTGCTGCCTATTGGGGACCGCTCTTTGTGGCGGAGCCACGGCAGGGGGCCTGGTCGCTGCTGCGGTGGGCCTTGCGACTGGCCTGGCGCTATCCATGGGCGACGGCCTGCTCTCTCTTCCTGGCGCTGGTAGTGATGCTTATTGGCTATCTCTCGGTGGCGGGCTTCTTCCTGATGGCCCCAGTGCTGGCGGCGCTCCTGCTCTGGCGGCGCACGCTGGTGCTGTTGGTGCGTCGGGGTGAGTTGAAAGTAGGCGTACCATGACGATGATCAAGCCGCGTGATCCGCGGGATGTCACAACTGGCTATCGACTGGCGGAGGCGCGGCGGCTGGTGGCCGAGTTGCGGCGCGTAGCGCAGCAGCCCTCGCTGATCCTCTTGCCGCGGGCCTTGCGTCTGCTCGTGCGGGGGGTTGACCTGCTGGCTCGGCCTCTGGCTCTCACTTTAGGGCCGGCGCGCACGCTGGTCCTCAATGAGCGCAACCGCAGCGAATGTGAGGTCCTGGCTGATGCCAGCACCATTGCGCGGCGTGTCATTGCTCTGCGGCGGCGCAGCGACAATCTGGGGGCGATGTTGTTACGCAAAATGGCGCTAGAGCTACACGAGCGCTATGGGGATGGGGTAGCGCTGGCGGCGGTCATGGTGCGGGCCTTAGTGCATGAGGCCGCGCGTCTGCTGGCGGCGGGGGCCAGCCCCTCAGCCCTGGCGCGTGGGCTTCAGCGGGCTATCGAAGCGGTTGAAAGGGCATTGGAGCGGCAGGCGCGTCCGCTGACGCGTTGCGAGGAGGTACAGGCCCTGGTTCTGGGGGTGACAGGCGACGGAGAGCTGAGCGAGGTGCTGGCGCGCATGTTCGAGGTGCTGGGACCATGCTCGACCATTGTCACTGAGGAATTGCCCAGGCCGGGTCTTGATCACGAGTATATTCGCGGAGGCAAATGGGACGGCTATATTCCGGCGCGTGCGCTTTTACCAGAGGGCGAGGCCGCTCTTATCCTGCGCCAGCCCGCCATTGTCTTGGCCGATGAGGAGCTGCGCGAGGTTGAGCAGGTCCTACCCATCCTTGAATTGGCCTTAGCCGAGCCATGTCGCCCGCCCTTGCTGCTGATCGCCCGCGCCATCGATGGGCCGGCTCTGACCATGCTGACGGCCAATCATGTGCGTGGCCTGCTGACGCTCGGGCTGCTGGTGCTCTCTAGTGGCGCGACGCTTGTACACGATGATCTGGCCGATATCGCGGCCCTGACAGGTGGGGTGGTGCTCTCGGAGCTAACGGGGACGCTCTGTCGCCATATTCGGCGCGAGCACCTTGGTCATGCTCAGCAGGCTATTTTGACGCCTACAGGAGTGACCATTATTGGTGGCCAGGGGCATCGGCGTGACATTCAGGAGCGCATTGCGGCAGTGCGCGCTCAGTTGCGCGAGGCTCCGCGGGGCAAAAATAGCGAGTGGGAATTTTTACGCCTGCGTCTGGCGCGTCTGACGGGCGGGATTGGCATTCTCAAAATCGGGGCGGTCAGTGAGCACGAGCTGGAGCTGAGGAAGGAGCAGGCTGAGAAGGCTCTGCGCGTGCTGGAGGCGGCCTATGAGGGGGGACTGGTTCCCGGTGGGGGTGTGGCTCTCCTCAACTGCCTGCCGGCGCTGGAGGAGGCGCGTGCCGCCTGCTGTCATGACGACGAACGCTGTGGGGTTGAGCTCCTGCGCGTCGCGCTGCAGGAGCCATTGCTGCAGATTGTGCGCAATTATGGCGGGGTCCATCCGCCGCTAGTGCTGGAGGAGGTGCGGCGTCGGGGGGCCGACTATGGGTTCGATGCGCTGCGCGGTGAGGTGGTCTCGATGTGGGAGCGGGGCATCCTTGATTGCTGTAGTATTGTGCGCGGGGCCTTGCGCGCGGCGGTGAGCCTGGCGACGATGCTGCTGACGACCGATGCGGTCGTCTTTAACGCCTGATAGGGCTGGGCCTTGCCTGGTGCTGAGTGCTGCGCCTGGTGCTGCTGCCTCCTGGTCTGCTTGCCTGCCGTGGAAAGGGGCTTGCGAGCTTGCGCCCCTCTGCGATAATGACAAGAGGCTTGGGGCGGCGCATCCGTGGCCTGGTGCGCTGCTCTAGGCCGATCGTAGGCGAGCAAGCCAACAAGCAAGAGGGAAGAGCAGAAGGAGGTGTCTGCCTTTGAACTGGATGACAGAAGAGACGAGGCGAAGCTCAGACGAAGGCGCAGCAGAGGACAAGGGAAGGCAGGTATGGCGCGAGCTGGTGGCGCCGGCTCTGCCAACGCCGGTCTATGCGCTGGCGCCGGCGCCGGGACGGCTATGGGCCGGTGGCCTGGGAGGCATCGCCTGCTATCGGCCCGCTGCTGACGCTCCAAGCGAGAAGGCCGGCAACTGGGAGGCGGGGCCGGTGCTCTTACCGCCGGCGCCGGTGACGGTGCTCTGGGCCTATGGCAATCTGTTGCTGGCGGGCGGCAACGGGGGTCTGGCTTATTCATTGACCGGGGGGGCCGGCTGGCAGCGCGCTGAAATCGAAGATGGCAGTGTCGGGGTGACGGCGCTGGCGCCCTCACCGGGCTTTGCCAGTGACAATACCTTGCTGGCCGGGACCCTGGCCAATGGGGTGCTGCGTAGTAGCGATGGTGGGCGCACCTGGCGCAATGTCTCCTTTGGCTTGCAGAGTCAGGAGATTACCGATCTGCTCTGGCTGGACAGGCTGACGGTCTTGGCGGCAACCGATGAAGGCGTCTATCGCTCGCGCGACGGTGGCCGTGGCTGGCGGCGCGTCTTGGAAAGCAGCGAGGGAGTGGTGGAAGCGCTGACGCGCTTCCCCAGCGGGGGGGTGCTGGCGGTGCTAGAAAGTGGTGCTCTGCTGCAGGCGAATGCCGAAGGTGAAGGCTGGCAGCCGCTGCCGGCAGTCGATGGTCTGGAAGGGGTGCAGCCGCTCTCGCTCTTTACCAGCGAGGCGGGGACGCTTCTGCTGGGAACCCAGCGTGGTCTGCTACGCTCGACCGATGGGGGCAGCCATTGGCAGACGGTTGATGGACGCCCGGTGCATATCTGCCGTCAAGGGCAGGGCCGACTCTATGCTGGCAGCGATGGGGGGGTATTGGTGAGCGAGGACGATGGTCAGCACTGGCGGGAGCTGCCGCCGCCGCCGCTGCATGATCTCTTGCGCTTGCAGCCGCAGGGTGAGCGCTTATGGCTGCTGGGAACCCATACGGCGCCGCTGCAGGCCAGGCTGAGGCTGGACGGGACGAGCGAGGGGACGGAGTGGCGTCGCCTGGAAGGGTTGACCTTGCCGCTGACGGGCTGGGCTGCCCTCGATGAGGAGGCCCTGCTCCTGGCGGGTCCCGAGGGTCTGCTGCGTCTTTGGCCGGCCAGTGGAGAGCATCAGCTCTTGCTGGCGGAGCCGCTGGAGGGGAATACACTGATCACCTGGGCGGGCGCAGGGCGGGCGCGTCACATCTGGGTGGCCAGCGGCGATGGTCGGCGCCTCTGGCACAGCGCCGACGATGGGGCGAGCTGGCGCCAGTTGACGCCGCCGTTTGGCGTAGCGCTGCTGGCGGCTCTGCAGGCCACTCCTGAGCATCTGGTAGCAGCGACCTACGATCCGCGGCAGTACCATGTCTGCCTCTGGTATTCGGCCGATGACGGCAGTAACTGGATACGCGGTCTGGAGGCCGATACCAATTGGCCGCTGGTAGCTAGTTGCGCTGAGCCGCTGGCGCTGGGCGTCGGCAATATCTTGCTGCTGGCGACGCCCGACGGGAACTGGCGCCGCAGCGCCGTGGGTCATGGCGGTGGAGGTATTCGCCGCGTGGTCTCGTGTCAGTGGGCAGATCGGCGCCTGCTCTTTGTGCTGGCGGGCGGCGGCATCTTCCGATCGGATGATCTGGGCCAGAGCTGGCAGGCTCAGCATGAGGGGCTGCCGTTGGTGCGCATTGCCGATATCGCCTGTACCTCAACCAGGCTTTGGGCCTTGTTAAGCGGAGGGGTGATCTGTCAGCGAAGCCTCTAGGGAAAGGAGGCCTGAGCGAGCGATGACCAGGCACTATGATGTGGTAATTATAGGCGGCGGGCCGGCGGGCAGCACGGTGGCGGCCCTGACCCGCCGCTATGCACCGCAGTTGCGTCTGCTCCTGCTGGAAAGGGCAATTTTCCCTCGCCATCATGTGGGCGAATCGCTGCTGGCGGGAGCTTCGCCGGTCTTAGAGGAGATGGGCGCCTATGAGAAGGTGGCCAATGCCGGCTTTCTGGAGAAGCTGGGGGCAACCTTTATTTGGGGCCGCAACCGCGAGCCGTGGGGGTTCGAGTTCGATGAACTGATCTCGCAGCTCGTGGCCCAGGGCAAGCGCTTGCCACGGCTCTACACGCGGGCCTGGCAGGTACGGCGCGCCGAATACGATGAGCTGCTGCTGCGCCATGCGGCCAGCCTGGGAGTCGAGGTACGCCAGGGGGCGCGCGTGACGCGCGTCCTCTGGGAGCAGGAGCCGGGCTCGGTCTCGGACGGAGATGGTTGGGGGCCGCGCGCCATCGGTGTCGAATTTGTCGATGGGCGTGGCTTGCAGACGGTTCACTGCGATTGGTTGCTCGACTGCAGCGGACAGCAGGCTCTCATTGGGCATGCGCTGAAGCTGCGCGAGTATGATCCCCAAATGAACAACTATGCGCTCTTCGCCTACTGGCAGGGAGCGAAGTGGCTCTATGAGTATACGGGCTATCCGGAGCTGACGCGCATCTGTATCATCACCACGCCGCGCGGCTGGATCTGGTATATCCCTCTGAAGCGCGATGTGATGAGCGTGGGCTTTGTGACCCATCGCCAGACGCTCAAGGAGCTGCCCGAGGGACCAGAGCAGCTCTATCTGGAAGAGCTGCAGGCCTGTGACGAAGTGCGCGATCTCCTCAAGGAGGCTCACCTGACGCGCATTGCCGCCGATCAGCGGCGCGATGTCTGTGCTATTCAAGATTGGTCGTATCGCAGTCGCCGGATCAGCGGGCCCGGGTGGGCGATGGTCGGCGACGCGGCGGGCTTTGTCGACCCGATCCTCTCTTCGGGCGTGATGCTGGCCCATGAGCTGGGGCAGAAGGCGGCCTATACGCTGGTATCGAGCTTTGCAACCAGTAACGCTGAGGAGATTCGCCGCTACTGGGAATTTTATGCTCAAACCTATCGCACCTATTTGCAAGCCTATCGCGACATGGCGGCCTTCTGGTACAGCAATAATTTTTCGCTGGAAAGCTGGTTCTGGCAGGCGCGGCGCATTCTGGCGCGCAGCGGCAGTGAGCTGAACCTCTCTGATCGCCAGGCTTTCACGCGTCTGGCCTCGGGCTATGCGACGCGGGCGGAGTCGCTCAGTCTCTTTGGCAGCTATCCCTTGCATGAAGCGCAGCAGCTTGTCAACGGCCTCTTTGGCGCACCCTATTGCCGCGAAGAGCTGGCCGCTCAGTACGAGGGGCGTCCGCTGCACCTTAAGGATGCCGAGCTGTGCGATGGCCTCTACTACTATCAGGGGGCTGTGCGCCAGACGCGGCGGGTGGTCAACCGGCGGACGCAGCGCTATCTGGACCTGCATCCTGGTGAGGAGGTGCTGCTCTCGCTCTTCGATGGCGCGCATACGCTGGCCCATCTGGAGGAGACAGTGAAGGCTCTGCAGGCTCTGCCCCAGACGCAGCGCTTGCCGCTGCGCTCAGGCCTTGATCTGGTCGTGCAGCTAGAGATGATTGGCGTCCTGGCCTGATGCTGGTGAAATGCTCGACCAGCGCGGAAGAGGGGGCGCTCCTGAGGCTGAGATGCTGCGAGCTGTCGCCTGTTGTTGTGTCGGCTGTTGTCTCGTCGTGCTGCGCTGCCCGGGGCTGGAGACGCGTGGTCATCTCACCCTGTGCTGGCAGTGATCTGATGCTCGCTGGTGATGCCCAGCGACTGCAGGGCCTGGGCGACGAGCGGCAGATCACTGCGGGCGATGGCGCGCCAGCAGTAGCGCCATGTGCTGTTTGGGCTGACTGGCAGCCGCTCGCCAACGGCCTGCAGCAGGCGGTACTCGCGTCGGGGCAGGTGGCTTTCGAGGTGCAGCGTGAGGGTCTCGCTGCCGGCCTGGCCATACCAGCGGGCGATTGTCCGTCTGCCGGCGGCCTGGTCGAGGGCGTAGCAGAGACGGGGAATGTCTATCTCCTCCCAAGGATGGGACTCCTGCAGAAGCCGCCCTTGATCCAGGAGTGCGATGCTATATTGGAAACGTCCAGGCTGCCAGCGGTCTGGTCTGCGCAACAGGTAGCGCCCCGCTGACAGCCTGGTGACGCGTGTCAGAGGCTGCCAGCGCTCTTCCTGGGAACCGGGGGCGTGGGGCAGATAGACTTGCGCTTGAGATGGTGTGCTCTCTCGCGCTCCTTGGTCAACGGGGATAAGCTGGGCTTGCTGAAAGGCGTTCTGCAGCTCGCGCAG
>NZ_JADGHT010000346.1 GCF_019683755.1 Thermogemmatispora sp.
TCGCAGATCAAGCCGATAGTAGGAATGCTCATCAGAGGATAGATATGACTGTAACGATGTAGCGGACAATGGGCTTTTCCCTCCTGCTCTTCGCTCCGAATTTCTACGGGCTGGCTCGCTCGCTCAAGCTCGAGCGCTCCTAAAAGAGGTTCCAGCCCTGCCTGTAGCTCCGCTCTCGGTTGCCAGGATCAGCCTTATTTTGTCATGTTGATCTGTTGTCAGGAACTATAGTTGTCTAGCTGACAAAGGCGGCCAAAGTCCGCCTGGCAACCACAGACATGGGCAGGCTTGCAGACAGGCACCCAGAGCTGGCAGCCCGATAAACTAGATGCTGCTCAAAGGCCGCCGACTAAGAAGAAGCAGGGGCCGCGGTGGACTGGCGCACTACCAGATATGGTGGAACCAGACGCAGCGGGGCCGTCTCTTCTTCGTGCTGGGCTGCCCCATCAGTGCCCTCATGAGCCTCTGACAACACACTTCCCTGTTCTTCGATCTTTTTCTCGATTTGGGCCATCAGCAGCTCTGTTGCCTCCTGGGCCAGACGTGTTTTGGGAATGGCAATGGTTGTTAGAGGGGGGCGCAGATGGGCAGAGACCACGATATCGTCGAGGCCAATGATTGAGATATCTCCGGGCACCCGCAGGCCTTGATCAAGGACCAGCTCCATCGCCCCGAGGGCCATCCAATCGTTGGTCGCAAAGATCGCTGTGGGTGATGTCAGTCCCTGATCAGGCCTCAGTAGCTGGCGAGCCGCAGCATAGCCGCTCTCCAGCGAGGAGTCGCCCAAGGCAATGCGCGCCGGCGGTAGCTCCAGTCCAGCCTGCAGCAGCGTTGTGCGAAAGCCCTCTAAGCGTAGGTGCTGTTGTGGCTCGTCCACAATGACCGCGATATGCCGATGTCCCAGGGCAAGCAGATGCTCGGCAGCCAGTTGCCCTGCCCGGTAGAAATCAACCGTCACTTGAGGGATACCCACCGGCGACTCATTCTCTTGCCAATCACAGAGAACAATGGGCACCCCCTGGCGAAAATAGTGGGTGATGTCGGCAATGTCCATGCTCGATCCCATGATAATGTAGCCATCGACCCAGCGGCTCATCAGCCGCTCCATCTGCTGCCGCCCAAGGGCAAAGTCGCCGTGCGTGTTGCAGAAGAGGGTCTGATAGTCCCGCTGACGAAGAATGCTCTCGATGGCCTCCATGATCTCGGGATAGAAGGGGTTGGCAATTGTGGGCAGGATCAGGGCAACGGTAAAGGTCCGGTGCTGCGAGAGGTTGCGCGCGAGTAGGTTAGGCCGATAGCCAAGCTCCCGCGCATAGTAAAGCACACGCTGGCGCGTGGCTTCGCTCACCTTGCCTTTGCCGCTCAGCACGTTGGCGACGGTGCTCTTGGCAACCCCCGCCGCTCGCGCAATATCGTAAATCGTGACCATGTGCCCCTTCCTGACCGCCGCAGGCTGGGCAGATTGCTCCTGAAAGTGCGATTCCTTCATCGAAAGCGTGTCCTCTTCTCTTCGCTTAGAGTATAGAAGATGGACCGGTCCATGTCAAGTAGACGCCTTTCACCCTTGACATGGACCGGTCCATCTTCTATACTTTTCGCGTGTGGACCGTTCCACCTCTCCCCCCAGCCCAGGCGACAGCAGGTGTACTGATGCGCCAGAGGAAAGGTGTGAGGGGGTGATTGGCTGGCAAATGGGGGGTCAGTCACGCGAGGGAAGCGGTCAGGTCGGTCGGCCTGGCAGGAAGCCGGCGCCCTGTACGTAGTTGCGAGCCGCTGGAACAGCGTGATCCGTGAAAGGAGGCACGGACGAACGGGCAGATGGGACGGACAGGTAGAGGGAGAGATGGTTAGCTGAGTCAGTGCCGAGAGGGCACATGCACCAATGCCGCTCGGTCCGGTCAATCGGTCACTCGGTTGATCGCGTCTGCGGTGTCTTCAGCAGGCGTAAGCTCCTACAGCGAAGTTAAGGAGGAAACGAGAGATGAACCGCGGTCTCCTATTTTGCCATGCCAGGGGGATGGCCAAGGCCGGCCTGCTGCTGCTCCTGGCGCTCAGCATCAGCAGCTATCTGATAGCCTGTGGTGGGACGCCCGCCAGCTCCGGGCCAGTCACCCTCACCTTTTGGTCATGGGTACCCAATCTCCAGCAAGCGATTGACCTCTTTGAGAAGAGCCATCCCAACATCAAGATCAAGTGGCAGAACGTTGGGTCGGGCGGCACCGAGTACACCAAGCTGACAACGGCCCTCAAGGCCGGCTCGGGCGCTCCCGACGTGGTGCAAATCGAGTATGCTTATCTCCCTCAGTACATTCTCAGCGGCAAACTGGTTGACCTCTCGCAATACGGCGCCAACGATGTGAAAGACCAGTTCGTGCCCTGGACCTGGGCCCAGGTCTCAAGCGGCGGGAAAGTCTACGCCATTCCCCAGGATACTGGCCCGATGGGCTTACTCTACCGCGAGGATATCTTCAAGAAGTACAACCTACCTGTTCCTACGACCTGGGACCAGTACGCACAGGAGGCCATTCAGCTCCATAAGGCCAATCCCAAGATCTATATGACTGATTTCTCTCCCAGTGATGGCCCCTGGTTCTTTTCGCTTCTCTGGCAAGCCGGTTCTCAGCCGTTCGAGGTCAATGGGACAACCATTAAAATTCATCTGGATGACGCCGCCGCGCTCAAGGTGGCCAATTACTGGGGGAACCTTGTCAAGAACGGCGCCGTGAGCACTGCCGCCGACTGGAACAACGATTGGTATGCTGCTCTGCAGAACGGAACGCTGGCCACCTGGATCACGGCGGCCTGGGCCCCATCGGATCTAGAAGGCTTCGCGCCGAAGTCCGCCGGTCTTTGGCGTGTGGCTCCGCTACCGCAGTGGAATCCTGGTGAGCATGCCTCGGCCAACTGGGGTGGTTCAACTGATGCCGTAACGACACAGTGCCAGCATCCGGCAGAGGCCGCCGAGTTCGTGAAGTGGCTGAACACGAACCCTGAGTCAGTGAAGATCTTGACCCAGAAGCTCTATCTCTTCCCAGCTCAGAAGAGCGCTCTGCAGGACCCCAGCTTTGATACGGCAAATACTTTCTACGGCGGGCAGCAGGTGAACCGCATCTTCGTCAACGGCCCCGGGATCAAGCCGGTGGCTTGCCCGCAGCCTTGTCGGCCCGGGCTTCAGGGCTGGTTGACGGCAGCCCACTCAGCCGTAACTGAGTAAAGCGTGTACGAATATTCCTGGCGGCGTTGATGTCAGCGTGCTCCTGGGAGCCGCACTGCGGACAGGTGAAGGCATGTCGGCGCCGGTGTCCCCGTTGCCCACAGCGGGAACAGATCTGGCTGGTGTAGGCCGGGTTCACCTCCGCCACCTGCAGCCCTCGCTCCTGTGCTCGCTGCTCGACCCAGCGCCGGATCAGCCCCCGCTGCCACCGTGCCAGCCGGCGCCGCAACGCTCGTCCCCGGATCTGCCCTTGCTGCGGCGATGGCACCTGCAGTCGTTCGAAGACCAGCACCGCCTGCGGTGGTACCCACTCCACCAGGCGCTTCGCCACCGTCTGGGCAAAGGTCCGGGTGCGATGCCGTTGCTGGCGACCAAGCCGTTTCAGCACCCGCCGGACACTGCGTGTGTCCCGGTGCTGTGCCTTGTGGGCCGCCAGCTTCCGCTGCAGTCTCGCCCGCGTCTTCGCGGTCCGTCGATTGCGCACCTTCACCGCTTTCCCACTCACGAACAGCATCCGTTCCTGGCCATCCACCGCCACCAGCGCATTCGTCTCGTTCAGATCGATCCCCACGACGGTCTCAGTCTCTGGGCCTGCCGTCGGAGGATCAGGTACTTCCAGCGTGATCGTCAGCCGCCCCAGCAGCCGCCCATCGCGTTCCAGCACGGTGAGGCTATCGATCCTCTTCGCCTGCGCCAGCCGTGGCTGAAAGGCCTCCGGCAGGCGGAAGGGGAGCTGTTTGCGTCCGGCGACGGTCCAGATGGAGAGGGTGCCATCGGGGCGCAGGCTGGCATCGCGTCCCCGCGAGCCGATCAGAAACAAGGCCTGCCTGCGCCGGAACTGGAAGGGGCGTTGTGGCGGGCGACGGTTACTCTGGGCGCTCTGGTAGGCGGCAGCGACCAGTCGGATGGCGGTGCAGGTCATCTGCGCGTTGAGCTGGCCCTTGACCTCGTGATAGCAGGCCCGATGCAGGGCCACGGCGGAGAGCGGCTGGCCCTCGTTGAAGCAGGGGGCCGAGAGCTGCTGCTGGACCCGCTGGAAGACGGCCAGCGTCTCCCGCAGGTCCTCATCGGCTGGCAGCAGTAGCGGGATGGTTCGCTGCACCTGGGCCATGATACCAGACTCCTCCTCCTCACTGGCGATGCTGAGGACGGTGTCTGCCTGCTTCCAGGACCCAGGGCCGTCGTGCGGTGCCGGACCCTGGGAGCAGGCCATCCCGTCTCATGGACTAGTGAGCCACCTGGCTGCTGCCCGGGCGTGGACAGGTGCAGGTGCCGCACCGGCGACAGCCCCCGCACGCCTCTGCAGGCTGGTGGCAATGCGGACAATTGCCGTAGAGCGGCAAGGGTGAGGGAATACGGGCCGAGATGAGTCCGGCCAGGAACCCTGCCGACCAGGCCGCCCATGCCCGCCAGCTTCCCACCTCGGGGGGCTTGCCCCAGCGGCCTTCTTTGAACAGGTGCACCACCTCTCTGATGAGGTCGCGATCGGTCAGCTCACAGACC
>NZ_JADGHT010000347.1 GCF_019683755.1 Thermogemmatispora sp.
GTTGGGGACGCTGCCGGTACGGGCTGCCGCGGGCACAGCCGTCGTGACACCCCCTACCACGGCTACAGCCACGTCCCCTGCGGCGAGTAGTTGTCTGGCGGCAGCGCCGGCGAAACAACAGGTTGCAGTTGGTCAGCCGGCTTTCATTGTCATCACGGTTAGCTGTTATCCGTCGGTTCCTCTGCCTGTTGTCATCGTCAACTGGGGAGATGGAAATCTCTCCAAGTATCCGCTCTGCAAGGATGCCTGCCCTGCGCCTCCGGTAGAGCTGATTGCCTCTCACAGCTATGCTAAAGTGGGCACTTATCTGCCAGTGATTTGCCTGCAGAGTGGGACGGGACCGATCACACCGCAGCCCGAGTGTGTCAGCGTTGAAGTAGTCGTTGTGCCTCCCACTGTGCAGCCGCAAAGCTAAGGCAGGTCCACGCCTGGCTGCGGTCCTCAGCGGCCAATCAGGAGGGAAGATGAGGGAGCCGCTGGAGAGCGGCTAGCGGGCCTGCCCGTTCATGACAAGAGGGCTTTCCCTGCTCACTGACAGCCAGGCATCGGCTGGCTGGCCGTAAACGGCCAGCGGGCCTTATTCTACTATGACTGACTATGTGGGCCGAGCAAGTATGTGGGCTGAGCAAGTCGCCCAGAGGCGAAGGTTAGACGAGGCGACGGCGACCCCAGATCAGGACATGCAGCTGTGGCAGGACGCGCACATTATAGTGATCCCAGAAGGGGTCACGTACGCGTTCAGCCAGCCAGGCCAGCGCGGCGGGGTAATCCGGTAGGGCTGCATCGCCCTCTGGCTGCAAGATAATGGGCAGGCGACGCTCTCTGAAGAGCGGATGAGCTTCCAGCAGAGTGCGCAGGGCCTGTTCATCGTGGTCGTCGCGCACGACAAATTTCCACTGTTGTTGCGTGGGGGCCAGGCTGTGCAGGAACTGCTCAATAATGGGATGGCGCAGGTAGTTCGCGCCGCTACCGGCGCTGGGCAGCTTAGGCGAGAGGCTCCATAGATCGATCAGTGGTAGGGCCAGGGCTGGGAAAATTGTGGCGTTCGTCTCGACGGTCAGGTGGTGGCCCTGGGCTTTCAGCAAGGTGGCGAGCTGGGGTAGCTCCTTCTGTAGGGTTGGCTCGCCGCCGGTGAGCACCACATGGCGAGCGCCAAGAGCCGCCACGCGCTCCGCCACCGTCTGGGGAGAGAGCGTTTCCCAGCTTCCGCCTTCCCGCACGCTCCATGAATATTTCGTATCACACCACGAACAGCGCAGATTGCAGGCGAAGAAGCGTACAAAGGTTGTGGGTACCCCTATCAGGCTCCCCTCGCCCTGGATCGAGCGGTAGATCTCCATGACCAACATCGTTGGCAGTGCCTTTGTTCCTCCCTTGGCTTGCTGAAGTCGACAGCCCTCCGCTCTGGCCAGCCCGGCGGTGCTGCCTGATAGATCGCCATGCCGCGGCGCGGCAGATCACCAGGCTGACTCAGCGAGCTTCGCTTTCTCTCTTCCTGGCTAGATTTTCTCTGATCTGTCAACTGGTCGTCGGTCCCCGCAGGCCTCCAGCCGGGGAGGGCGACATTTATCGAAGATCTTTGTTATACAAGACCTAAATTAGGAAAAAAGAGACTTTACTCTGTGAGTCGCATATGCTATCCTTATATGGCATTCTAAGATAGTCTATATTTTCTAGTAAAAAATACTAGATCCTTGCCACAACCGGTCTTGAAGCTAAATGGACCAATGAAAGGGCAAACCGTTGGAGTGATGGGTCTGGCGACACCTGATCTAAGAGGACTATCTCCTAAGCGCTGCCCCTTTGGAGGTGAGGGGCAAGATGAGGAAGGGTAGTGAGTGAGAGAACCACTCAGCGACTGGGATGACGGGACCTGTACGTAGAAGAAGAGAGGCAAACACCGATGGAAGCGATAAACAGGGGGGAGGAAGTTGCTGCCCTTGAGGCTCTGCCCCACGAGTTGGTTATTCTCCACTTAATCGCTACTGGTATTGTGCGCTATCAGGAAGAGTGTGTCTCTGCTCCCGGCGGGCTAGTGATCGTCGATGGCAGCTACCCTGAGCCGCTGCAGAGGGGGCTGGACTTGTTCAATGTACTGCGCTACCGGAAGGGTTTGCCGCTCATCAAGAGCGTAGTGGACCTGCTAAGCTGGTGTCGCAGGCCTCTGGCTGAGTGGTCGCTGGATCTTGACCTGGGAACACTGGGCTGGGGGCTGATGAGCAACGAGAGGCTCCTCTATGGGCACCTGCCATCTCAGCTTTGCATTGAGCTGGCTTGCTCGTCAGGGGAAGTCGAGGCTGATCTGATGGAGCGCAATTTCATCGAGCGTGTGCTGGCCCGTTGTCGGCTCTGTCAGGACCCACAGGCCTATGTTTCCTTCCGACGCTGGCTCATTGAGCATCCGGTCGTAACTGAGCAGGAGCTGCTCTCATTGAGCGCGGGCTCTCCAGAGCTGGAGCTGTTACGGGATCTACTGCGCGAGGCCTACGTTGATGCTCCTTATGAGGCGCTCTATCAGGATGCCTTTTATTGCTGCCCCGGATGCGGCGCGCTGCTGCTGCCGGATCAGCGGGAGCGGCGGCTGCTTTGCATGATTGAGCGCTGTAGCCAGTTGCCGTTAACTCCCGAGGCTCTTGCCAGGCTGGGAACAGTATCAGGGAATCAGCCGTCTGGGTCTGCGGTGCGGCGGCTGCGGCCAGAAGAGAGAGTTCGCTGCCTCAGACGAGGCCTGATCTGGTTTGTGATGTGGCCTGGTCGGGCCGAGCTCCGTCTAGAGCGCCGCCTGCGCGGGCAAGGGCTGCAAGTAGAGTTGTGGCCCGACTATGACCGCTATGATTTGCGTGTCGTGGGACCGCGGGGAACACTCGCGGTCGATGTCAAGGATTGGTCTAATCCCTATTTACTGGCGCGACGTGTCAAACAGGAAGGCATCCCCGCAGCGCTGACTGGCCAGTTTTACTATGTCTTCCCCCAGGAGCGCAAGCGCCTCCAGCCGGACTATGTCCGCGCCTTTAGGGCGGCCTACGACGCACTCCGCGGTCCTTCGCTCGCCGCAAGCGGCCTAAAGGTCGCTTTTGAGGATGACTTTCTCAGAGAGGCTCAGACGCTTTGTTGAGGAGGTGCGCTGTGCGTGCTCGGCCCAAATTATGGAAGAAGCTCGAAAGAGAAGTGCAGGCCATACTGACGAGGCTGGCCCAGCAAAGTCAGGCTGCTGCAGAGGACCCGCCGACGGCTCTATTGCAGCTTGGAGCGCGTCGCTTGATCGAAGTGGAGCTAGGTCTCACGCTGTTGAGCGAGGTAGCACCGGCAGCCCCAGCTCAAGCCCTCTGGGTCCTTCTCAGCGGCTACTCCTTCGCCTTGCCGGAACTCTATGCTGCTGGTCAAGAGCATGTTCAGATGCAAGGAATCGGGAGGCATCTACTGCTGGCCTATAAGAGTGCGCGAAACTGGGAGAGGGCTTTAGCGGACTACACCAGGGTCAGCGAACTGCTCCGCCTGTATGACGTTGATCTCCAGACAGGGCACTACAGCCGGCGCTCTGTCAGTCTCTACCCTGAGCGGCTGGAGCTGTATCGGCAGCTCTGCCGCCAGCCGCTGCCCCATTGTGAGCGCAAGCTGCGTCCGGCCCATGCCGGGCGCTATCTCTGCCTGAGTCAGCGTCGGCGGGCCACGGTCACCATTCCTGATGATCTGCCGCTGCCCTCGGCCTGGCCTCCTGGTCATCAGCTCCCCGAGCGGCACCAGCACGAGGCGCTTGTGATCCCTTGGGCTGAGCTTCTGGAGACCGCAGATTGGCTCGACGAGCAAGAGGCACGGTGTCAGCTCCCGGCCCGGCAATGGCGCCAGGCGCTAGAACGCATCCAGCTCTACTTTGCTCCTAATGAAACAAGCGAATTTCAGGCGGCTGATACGCTGGTGCTCCAAGGGACCCTGCATATGGTCGGGATGGTCGGCACTGGCAAGACGACGCTCATGGATGTGCTGGCCGTCTGGGCCGCGCGGCGAGGACGGCGTATCGCCCTGGTAGTGGGAGACGTCACGAGTCTGCTGGAACGGGTCCAATACTTCCGCCGGCTGGGCCTGAGCGCGGTGCCGCTCCTGGGGACCACGAACCGCGCCAAGCATCGGCGGCAGCTCCATCAGATGCTCTCGGCTGTCCGCGGTGAGCATCCTCTGCAGCATGAGCATATCGGCTTTGACTATACTAGCAGCACCTGCCTTCTCAACGGTCTGCGCAGCGAGCACTCGCCGCCGCTGCCCACGGATGCGCCGCCCTGTCTCAGCTTGCAGCCTATCGAACAGGGAGTGGAGGAGGAGCTGCTAGGGAAGGAGGACGAGGAGGAGCTGATCCCGCCGGGCGACGAGGAGGATGCGTCGTTGCAGGCCGAAGCGCCCCGCGGTCGCAGGTACGCTTGTCCGCTCTATGCCGCCTGCCCCTATCATCTGGGGCAGCGCGAGCTTGTGGAGGCGACCATCTGGGTCGCTACCCCGCAGAGCCTGATCTACACGAGCGTTGACCCCCAGCTCTGTCCCCCCTTCCTGCGTTTCCTGGAGCTGGTCTATCGCCTCTGCGACCTGGTGGTCGTTGACGAGGCCGATCGTGTCCAGGTACAGCTCGATGAGCTGTTCAGTCCGGCGCTCACGCTCGTGAGCAAGGGAGGTGATTCCTGGCTAGGGACTTTAGTGAATAAGGTGCCCTCGGCCCTCTACCGCGAG
>NZ_JADGHT010000348.1 GCF_019683755.1 Thermogemmatispora sp.
TGTGAGCGCGCCCCCAAAGGGCAAGCGTTGACTCCAGATGAGCGTAAAGCGCTGACAGCGCGGGATCGGGCGATCCTCTGGGTCCTGTTGTCAACAGGCATTCGGGTCTCAGAGCTGTGTCAGCTTCGGTTGTCCGATATCGATTGGCAAAAAGGAATGCTCTATATCCAGGGCAAGGGAGCCAAGGAACGTAAGGTACCCTTTGGCAAGGTCGCCCGGCAGTATTTACAGACCTACTTGCACTTCTGGCGAGGAGAGCCGGAGCAGCCAACTGACTCTGTGTTTCTCTCAGTGGATGGAACGCCGCTCACGTCAGCAGGGGTGCGTAAGGTTTTTGAGCGACTCAAGCGGAGTGCGGGGATCGCGGATAAGCGTGTCTCGCCACATACCTGCCGGCATTGGTTTGCGGTGAATTGCATCAAGCGAGGGATGCCTACCGCGGCATTGCAACAACTGTTAGGGCACGAGACGCTGGAGATGGTTAATACCTATGTCAAGCTCGCAGAGCAAGATCAACGAGAGTTGTACCAGCAATTTTCACCGGTTGATGTTTTGGAGATGCACCGGACCGATCGTCGTCAGCGATTGCGCGCCTGGCGGCAGGCCCGGCGTCGCTCGCGCTTTTCCCATACTGCTGATGTCTGATTGTTGCTTTGTCAGTTTGTCCTGTACTGAGAATGTGCACTGCGAAAGGAGCTTGCCGATGGCCTTGATCTGGAAGCACGTAAGGACGGTACCGCAGCCATCCTGCCAGGAACCCGGCTGTACGCGGCGGGCAGGTCGAGACATGCGTTGTTGGCGCTGCTCCGGATGGTTCTGCCCTGCCCATTGCCTGGTGTTTGCTGATGATGATCCGCCACGCAAGGTGGTGTGTTTGGCATGCTGTGCTGCACTGGGACTGCTCTAGGGAGGCAACGATGAGCCAGGTGCGTCGTCTTGTGCTGGTGATCCTGTGCCATCCTGGACAACCGCTGGTCTTGTTACTGCAGGATGGTCATGACAGATGGCGCCTCCCTGCTCTTGTCTGCGGGCAGGGGGCACAGACTGGTCGGTTAGCGGCTGCTCTTCTGGGTCGGTTGCTCGGCTGGGAACATCACTGGCACTTGTGGTTGCTTGGCTTCTGGCCGCCACTGGCCGTGTATCTGGCCCTGGTTGATGGGATCAGCGGCGTTCCAGGTGGGGGCTGGTGGTTTGCCTGCGACGCCGTGGGATTGGTCCCAGCGCGAGAAGCTGGATTGATTGCGCGGGCTGTGCAGTGGTTGCAGCATGAGGCCGGATTTGCCAGGCGGGGGATTGTCTGAGCGCGATGTGCTGTCCTGGCTGGGCAGGGAGCCTGGCCAGGCTGGAACGGTGGCTGTGCTTCCTCGTGGGAGGGACACCCTGCTCGCACTGTCAGATGGCTGGTTCACGCTTGCCTCTCACCGTGCTCCAAGCCTGGTGACTGGGGGGAGGCAGGCGCGAGCCATCGCCGTGATGGTTTATGCACAAGCTGTTCTAGAAAGGAGGTGTGGCGATGTCTGCAGGCACAGGCACTGGCGGGCCAGGCGCTGCCTGGTGTCCGGTGTGTGGGGTGTCCTTGAAGCAACTGGAACATTGGGTAAGCTGGTTGGAGCGCAAGCAAGAGCGGGAGCGCGCCTATCTGGAGCGCCGTGCTCGTCGCAAGGTACGAACCCCAACGGATGAGGTATACGAGGCCGATCAGCGGGAGCTGGAGGGGTTGCTTGTGGTCTTGCGAGAGGGAGTAGCCCGCGCTCGTGCGCGGTGCTCATTCTCCCCTGCTCAGGCGGCCCCGCTCGCGAGCCTGGTGACCTATCCTGACGAGTCAGATGTGTAAACCCCTTGCCAAGGAGGACACGATGGCATCTTACCAGATCACGGATCAAGACTACGAAAAGCTGGTGATCCTCAAACAAGAAATCGAAGCTCAATTAGCCCAGGCTGAGTCAAAATACATGGCAGCCGTGTTTAATCGTCTGCATAAGGTGCTCTCGCGGGAGTACGTCAAAGCCACACGCGCCAGGGAGATGCTGGCACGGACTCAAGCCAATCAGTTGCTTGAGCGCCTGCGCTCAGCCCGTCAGCAGCAAGCTCGTCACGAGGGCCAACAGGGGAGCTAACCAAGAGCGCCCTCGCGACACTGATCGTACTCGAACGCTCAGGATTGATGCACACGCTAGCAGGGGTCGCAGGCAACGAGGCAGTGCCTGGTGATCTGTTCTCGAGAGAGAGGGCGCAGCTTCTGGGGTCCTGTGATCCCCTGGCTAGCTCGCTGGCTCAGCGATAGTCGAACAGGAGGGTTTCTATGCGATGTGATGGGTGTTCCCATCGGGATCAGGAGCATCTCTACTGGACATATTGCTTATGCGGTGCGGAGTGGTGTCCCGCTTGTGCGGCATTGTGGGGATGGCGAGGTGCGTATCTGGAGGGGTGTCCTTCCTGTACAGGAGTGGAGGTGATTGAGTCGTTCCCCTTTGAAGCATACGGCCTGGCGTTGGCCGAACAGGCTGCCTCGCTGGTGCTGGACACTGGGGAATATGCGGCGTGGGCTTATGCTGTCATTCGTTTGCTGCAGGAGCGCAAGGCATTGGTGGCCTGCCAGCAGCCAGCAGGTCAGGAGGGCTAAGATGGGCTGGCGTACTCGACTGGTCGCGCTCAGACGGGCATTGGTTGGGCATGAGGATCAGGCAGCAAGCCAGCCAGGCCCTGCAGATCGTGCAAATCAGACTCATCCGACCTCGTTGCCTTCTGGTGTGCTTGAGCCAGATGTCGGGGGTGAAACGTACCGCCAGGATCTGGAGGAACATGCTTCCCTCGAGCGGTATCGCCGCCAGATTGACGAGTTCGACGAGGATCGTGAACCCCTCCTGGGGCGGCTGATCCGCCAGGTACTGGTGGCAGTGGCCTATGTGGGGCCGCTGGTGGTGGCGTGGGTCGTGGGTTTGGAGCTGGGTGATGCCTTTGCAGGCGGTGGCTGGCGCTGGGACTCCTACAACGTAGGCATGCATGTGGTCTCGTTACTAGCGGAGCTGCTCACTGGTGGGCTGGCATTGGCGAGCGCGCATGCGCTTAAGAAGGTGCTGAGTGATCGGGCCTACCTGGCTCGCTGCGTGAGTGCAGTCGTGCTGTTTGTGCTCTTGAGTGGTGGTTCTTGTATGGCCTTGTGGTGGGTGATCTCCCAGCATGGGGATTACCCGCTGTGGGTGCAGCTCTCCCGGGTAATCTTGGGACCCTGTGTGGATGTGGGGGCCATTGTGGTGCTGGCCACGCTGGAGTTCCGCAGCCTGGCCAAGCATTTGCAGACCATTCACCAGAAGGCCGACGCTATTCACCAGCTTGCAGAGGCCGAGATCCGGCTGCGTGAAGCCGAGCAGGCTGCGCTGAACCGGCAGCGCGAGGCCGAGCAATTTTTGGAAGCCCGGCGCCTTTATGAGGAGACACTGGCCGAGATGAGCAAGCTCCAGATGAGGGGAACCCTCAAGATGATGGAACGGGTGTTGCGCGTGGTAGAGACAGAGCCGTTGTCGACGTCCTCCTCTGCGCTGATGTCACCCCCACCCAAGCCGCTTTCGCTGCTGTCGTTTTCGCAGAAGCAAGAGCAGGTGTCAGGCGATGAGTCGGGGCAGCCAGGGCAGGTGGAAGGTTCAGGCCAACAGATGCGCCGCTAGTGGGAGCGAGCAAGCCAAGACGAAAGGAGGGAAAGCACGATGCAACGAGATCGGCAGATGGTGGCACAGCTCCTGGTGATCCAGGCGCCGCGCTTGGGGGTACGCGTGGTAGCTGAGTGTGCTCCTGGTTGTTACGAGCTGGAGTGGCAAGGGCGCCGCTTGCGAGTAGTGGTCTTGCAGCGGTCACATGACTACTGGCGGAAACGCCTGGCTTTGCAGCACACAGCCGCGTGGGATCAGTTGTGTGTGGCGCACCATGATAGCTGTGTCCCGCTGCCGGTCCTGGATCTGGAGCGAGGGTATCTGTATGCGGCTTATGAGGTGCCGCCCTGGTATCACCTGGGGGAGCGGCTGACCCGACGGACGGCCCCGGTCTTTCTCGGCCAGTTGCTGTGTGGCGTGCAGGCCGCCTATGAGCAACTGGCCCGCTTGCCGCGGGGTAGTCGCGCACGATACCAGCAGCGACTCCGGGCATTGGTGCATCCCCAGCCAGGGCGGCCAGTGCGGATTGCCTGAGTGAACAGGAACGAGGAAGAAACCTGTGATTTCGCAGGAGGAATACGATGAGGCTGCCATCTGATGAACAGTGCTTGGAGGCACTGCGGGAGGCTGAGTGAGTGGTAGGTCTGAGGGCAGGCAAGAGATTGTTCTTCAGTCAGGAGGAAGAGATCATGAGTTTGTTTGTGACCATCCGTCGCCAGCGATGGGCGTGGATTGATCCACACCAGGGTGTGATCCACCGTGGATCGTGGGAGACCCTGGTGCGAGCAGTCCAGGCACGACAAGAACAAATGTGGGTGGTGGTTCCCACAAGCCAGGATGAGCCGGAGTGGCAGCTTCTCATTCAGCAACTGGTGGCACGCTTAGCGCGTCAAGGCTGGATGGTGGTGATCCCCCAGAGTCAGCAGGAGCTGGCCCAGCAGATGCAGCCTGGGCGAGTGTGGATCTTACCCCCAGCCTGGTTCACGCGCAAAGTGCAGCAAATCCGGCGTCACCTTGCACGGCGCCAGGGATGGGGGAGCCACTGAGATGGCAGCGCCGGCAGT
>NZ_JADGHT010000349.1 GCF_019683755.1 Thermogemmatispora sp.
TCGGATTTGTTTATAAGACACAGCGATAGGTCTCCTTATTCACCACCAGCTCGCGCCCGGGCGCGTACTCCGTAAGGGCAATATCGACGCTCTGCTGCGGACGCTCCTTGATGCCCAGGCGCCGCTGCTCTCTCTTTTCAATGACAAAGCTGCGCAGCTCGCGCGGAAAAGCATACTGTGGCAGCAGGCCCTGATCAAAGAGCAGGTCAAGTAAGAGCACCTCTTTCAAATCATCGGCACTGCTAGCGCTCATCCAGCCTGCCGACGGTAGCAGGCGCTGCTCCTCAAACTCCCGCTGCAGCTCCTCCAGACGCTTGTAGAGCCTGGCCCCAATCTCGCCAACGATGGCAAACTTGCGCTCGAGATCGCAGCGCTGGCCCTCGATCTCATCAGGCAGCCAGGCGATAACGTGGCGCGTGAAGTCTGGGGGGCGCTCCCTGAGCATCTGCTGCAGCCACGTGCCGAAGCGGCTCAACGTCGCCGCCCCTTTCTCCTGGAAGAAATCGCTGGCGCGCCCCAGGGCCTCGGGAAGCGAGCTCCGCTGTAAAGCTGCCTCCGTCTTGCCCTCCACGTGTTCGCGGAAAAAGGTCTGCAGGAGGGCGGCCTGAATGTGGCGCGTGAGCAGACGCTGATTGACGGGCGAGAGACGCGGGCAGGGTACCGGATCGCTGATCATCTCCTCGGGGTGATCGAAGTAGTGACCGTCATGGCTGCCGTTCTCGCTGTAGGCCAGTACCGTTGAGAGAGCGGCCCCACGCCGTCCGGCCCGTCCGGCGCGCTGCTGGTAGCTGGCGCGCGTCGGCGGGATGGTGCGCAGGCCCACCCCCAGCAACTGGCCGATGTCGACGCCGACCTCCATCGTGGTGGTACAGCTCAGCACGTCGATGGCCGGCTTCTTGGCTGAGATACCGATCTCCTGAAAGCGCAGCTCGTACTCTTCGGTGGTCGATGAGACCGCCTGGCTATCGCGGTGAGAGAGCTGGGCAGTATGCTCCTCGGCGGTCAGGTGCATGAGACGGCGCTGCCCAGCCAGCACCTGGAGCAGTGGCTCGCGATAGAAGGCCGTGCGTGCCTGTAAACTGATGTCCTCGGTGGGGAGAGGCTGTAGATTCTCGCTCCGACAGCTCCTGGCCGGGCAGCGCCCGCGCAGCGGCTGCCGGACGAGCTGTGTACAGTCGCGGCACTGATACCACTTGTCGTCAAGGGTCAGACGCAGGGCCAGCTTCTCAGGTTTCAGAAAAACCTGCCCTTCGTTGACTTCACAAAGCGTTTCGATCAAAGCCTGGCGGATCTCTTCTTCCTCGCCAGCCCCGAGCAGCTCTCTGGCCATTTTCTCGGCCTGCAGCTGCTTAGAATGGCGACCATCCCGGCGGAAACCTTCGCCTGGGACCGTTCCCTGCCGATCAAAGAAGGAAATGGCGCTGTCGAAGGCACTCAGTTCGAGCAGCTCCTCGATCCACTGGATGGCCAATGCTCGCAGCTCGTCTTCGTCTTCTTCGCACAGCTTCTTGAAGGGAGCGATACGTTTCAAGGCCCTGAAGGCGGCTGGCGCTGGCTCGATAATGGCGATGCACATGCGTGGCAGCGAATAAAAGCGGTCGGCAACCTGGCGCAGGAGAGCGCGGCGATAGCCTGGAATGAAGGACGGCAGCCACTCTTCTGTTTCGGCGATCTCAATCTGGCCCTCATACTCACTGCGGAATCTGCGGATGAGTTGAAGCAGTTGGCTCTGCGAGTCGCCGTCAAAGAAATACAGGTTATGTTCGGCGCAGACAGCGATAAACTCCCGCTGCAGCTTCTGATCGAGCGGCACCAGCTCCTGACCGTGGCGTCGGCGCAGGCGATCCGCGGCCAGAATGAGAGCCTCGCGAAAAGTGTCTAGCTCGACCTCGCGTGGCAGGTCGCGGGCCAGACGTGCCGCACGCTGGCGGCCATCCGAAAAGAGCAGGACCTTGCGCCCCATGTTGGGGGCTGCCTCTCGCGCCGGTGTACGCGGCGGCTGCAGCTCAAACTGGCGCCGTACCAGGTTGACGAAGGGTTGCTCGCCGCGCGTCGCCAGGCTGGCCAGGGTGCCGGGGGTGCTCAGACGCTTGAGGCAGACCGGGCAGCTCTTCCAGGTGCCGGCGCTGGTAGTGTCCTGCTCCTCATCATCTCTTTTGTTACTGTCGTCTGATTCACTCTTCCTCTCAAGATGATGACGATAGAGAGTGATAAACTCTTCTTCGCGCCCCCAGACCATCGGTTGTTGCCCTTTCCCGACCACGTAGGCATTGCCGGTCTGGATGTGTAGCCGCAGCTCTTGCAGGTGCTGTTGCCTGGGATGGGGAGGGCCGATCAGGAGCAGCTCCTCATGGGCCTGGTTACGGTCCTCGCCCGGCTCGTGCCAGAGAAACTGCGTCTGGGGGCCGGCGCTGCCCGTCGTCGTGAAAACGTGCAGGAAGAGGGCCCCGCAGTTTCGGTGCGCATACAGCTCGTAGACACGTGCGCCGCAGTCGCAATGCAGGCGGGGAGTCAGCCAGAGCCGGCCCAGCGTCGACGGCCCATCTGTCTGGTGCAGGCGCGCGCTACAGCGTGGATTGACGCAGGCGTAGAGCGTCGGCAGGCCGCGAAAGAGGAAATGGGCGCGCACCGGCAGCAGGGGCTGATCATCCTCACGGCAGGAGGCGGCGGCCAGGCTGAGCAGGGCGCTGGTGGCACGGATGCGCTCTTGCTCGGAGAGCGACGGGAAAAGCTGGGTGGCCAGCTCGCTCAAGGCGCGGGCCTTGCCGGCGGTCTGGCTCCACAGCAGACGGAAGCTCGGAAGACTGCTCAGGCAGCGACCCAGATAGAGCGGTAACGCTGCCAGGGAGGCCGGAGCTGGCCAGCTGAGGCGCTGGCTGAGGTCCTCTACAGCTCGCAGCGCAGCCCCCTCGTCCAGCACGCGATTGGCGAAAGCCGTCAGGTCGAAGGCCGCCAGGGCTGCGCCTTCGTCTTCCGGCGCGGGCCTGGGGAGCGGTCGCCCGTTGACGATGCTGGGGGCCGATGGTGGCTGGCCTGGCTCGCCACGGACAATGGCAAAGCTGGCGTGGGCAGGGCCGCGCGCCCCTACCAGCCCTTCGGCAAAGCTCAGAATGCCTTGCTCGCCGGCGCTGGGGTCCAGGCTGGCGCTGGTCAGGATGTAGCGCACACGCTCGCGCCCGATGCCAAGGCGGGCCTGCAGGCGGCGCAGGAGCAGCGAAATCTCCGCGCCGGTGGCGCCGCTATAGAGGTGCGCCTCATCGAGTACAATCAGCAAGCTGTTGTCTCGATGGCTCTCCAGCCATTGGGCTGTCTGGGCAAAGATGCTGCGCTCGATAGGGCGCATCAGCATGTATTCCAGCATCGAGTAGTTGGTGATCAAGATGTCGGGGCAGCAGCGCTGGATTTGGTGACGGCTGTAGAGTTCGCGATCGTTGGCATCGATCTCGACTGCTCCCCGGCTGGCGGCGTCGCGCAGGCGTTCCAGATTGCAGGCTGGCCAGCGCCCCCTCTCTTCCTGCTCCTGGCGTTGCTCTGGGGTCACGTTGGCGTAGAAGTCGAGCAGAGGGAGCAGGAGGGCCTTGTTGCGTTCCTGGCTCATCTGGCCTGGGTAGGGAGTACGTGAGGTATACATGCCGAAGCGGATCGGGCGGTCAAGACTGTAGCGCTCTTTGAACCAGCGGGCGAAGGCGGCATGGCCGAAGAGATGGCGCAGGCGAACCAGTTGGTCGTTGACGAGGGCATTGGTGGGATAGAGAATGAGGGTGCGCATACCGGGTAGGGCAAAGCTGGCGCGGCGCTGCCAGGCTTCGTCGAGGCTGCGGGCAAGGATCGCAAGCAGGAACACCTCCGTTTTGCCCGAACCGGTGCCGGTGGTCAGGATCAGATCGCGGTCGTGTCGGAGCAGGGCCTCCAGGGCCTCGCCCTGGTGGGGATAGAGCTGGGGAGGGATGAGCGGAGGCAGACCTGTAGTCTGGCCAGTCAGTTCGGCCAGGGCCTGGACAATGACGGGCGGCAGATCCAGGTCGGCATAAGAGCGCCCGCCAGGATAGCCAGGGGTGCTTTCAATATAGGGTTCGCGCGCAATGACCTTCGGCTCCTCCAGCAGCCGGCGGCGCTCCTCAACGACGTCGCTGTGACGAATAGGATATTGGGCCTCAATATAGCGGATCAGTTGCTGCTGAAGCTCGCGCGCGATCGTTGAAAGGTCATAGTGCTGTTGGCTGGTGGCCTGATTCATAAGTGCTCCTTGTTTCAAGCTTTCACCGTAGAGCCTGCTGCCAGGAAGGTCGGTGAGGACAAGGAAAGCTCAGGAACAGATTTTTTCTCGCGCTGTGGTGCCAGACCGCGCTAGGCGAGGCGATCATGGCGGGGCGGGCGCTCAGCGCGGGCAGTCCTTCCTGAGTAGAAGAGGGCCGGGCTGGGAAGCCTGCGCCGCTTCTCGCGCGCTGGGAATCGAAGTGCCGCCAATTATAACATGGCTCTGCCGCCTCAGTAAAGTGCGCCTCCTGGCTGCTCCGCTGGCTGGAGTCTGCTATGATTCGCTCTGGGAGTGTGGCCGGTGACCGGTGAGAGGAAGCAGATTGCGCGTGGGAGCTTTCCGAGTCTGTCCGGCGGGCGTCCCTCGCGTATGCGCATGAGTGGGGGGATCAGAGGCTGACCTGCCACAGCTTCACAATCCTGGTTCCGGCCATGATGAGACG
>NZ_JADGHT010000350.1 GCF_019683755.1 Thermogemmatispora sp.
CGTCTTTTGTGTATAAGAGACAGTATGAGTCCCATTCACCAGATGACCGCGAATTGTCCCCGTACCGGCCCCATTGCCCGCCTGGGCGGGGACTGCGGACGCCAGCAGGCAGAGTAGCGCGAGGAATGCTAGTAGAGAAAGCGCAACAGGCGAGGAAAGGCGACCTGGGCCAGAGCTACCAGCGCTAGATACCATTGCTTCTTCCCGCATCTTCCTCCCTCAACAGACGCAAGCGCTCTTCAATCAAGGCATCCAGTTCCTTTTCACGTGTATGGCGCTCCTTGATAGCGAGCAACGCACGTCGTAGATAACGCTCTCGCAAGGAACGATAGTCAGTTTCCGTAAGATTGCCAAGCTGATACTCTAGCTCGACCTCATGGAGAGCGGCCCGTGCCGCCGACTCCTCCTCAGAAAGCTCCCGAGTGGGCGACGCAGTCAAAGCCGGGTTCCAGCCTCCTTCGGTAGCGACGCCAGCCTGCTGCTCGGCTGAGCGTACCAGCGGGTAAAGCACCAGCGCCAGAGCCAACAGGCCTAACGGGATGGCCAACAAGAAAGCCAGCGGAGAAACGGGCAAGATCATCGCGACCCCCTCGGTCTAGAGAGCGGCTCAAACAACGGGTCATCGGCGGCCAGCTCAGCTTCCAACTCTGCGCGGTAGCGCTCCAGCTCCTCATCAGGCACTAAGTCAACGGGGGCCGGGCCGATCTCGGTCCTAGCTGGATCAGGCTGAGCCGGGCGACGCTGGCGCCACTCGTGTAAGACAAAGCCGATAAGCATGGCTCCCCCTAAGAGGGTGAGCGGTGGAATCAACCAGACAAGTAAGCTGAAGCCCTGGCGGGGAGGGTTCCAGAGAATCGTCTCCCCATAGCGATCCACGAAGTACTGAATCACCTGCTGCTCTGAGCGGCCCTCCTGCAGCTGCTGACGTATAACAGCGCGCATCTGCTGAGCCAGCTCTGAGGGTGAATCCTGGACTGACTCGCCCTGGCAAACGGGGCAGCGTAGCTGAGAGGCCACCTCAGCTACTCGCTGATCCAGTGTGGCGGCTCTGGGATGAGAGAGATAGACAAGCCACCAGACCAGAGCAATAACTGCAACGAGCAGCAGAGCCGCTGCGGAAGCAAGCACTTGCCGCGGTAGCCGTTTCATTGACTCGCCTCCTTCTCTCGCTCACTCGCTGGATCTGACGAGTCTGGCAAGAGCGGCGTCGCAACTCGCTCAGGCTGGACAGAAGCCACAGCCTGTCTTTCCTTGTCGCTGCTAGCCTCGAGAGCGGGCCTGGTTGGAGCCATCTGGGTGAACGACCTGCCTGGCAATTCAACCCCCTTGCCCTTGACCGTGGCAAGCGGAGGAGCCAAGCGGCTGAAACGGGAGCGAGCAGGCGATTCAGGCCACCAGCAAACTACACCGCCCAGGATCATGACCAATCCGCCTAGCCAAACCAGAACCGTCAGCGGATTCACATAGATATGCACAGTCGCTTGGGCAGCCCCCTGCCAGTCTTCCAGAAAGACATAGAGATCTGTCAGCCCATAGGTCGTAATCGAAATCATACTAGCCGGCTGATCGCTGAAGTTATGGTAGATCTGGCGACCGGGATAGATATAGCGTAAAAGCTGGCCATGCTGCCAGATCTGAAACTGGGCCATCACTACATCCTTCTCAGGATAGAAGTTCTCAATGTTGCCCAGGTAGAGCAGTTGATAGCCGGCGATGCTCACCTGCTGGCCGGGCTTGAGCGTAGCGTCACGCTGCTGCTGGAAAAAGTGCGAGCCAACCACGCCGATGGCCAGGATCAACAGGCCAAGATGAACCAGGTAACCACCGTAACGGCGACGATAGCGTGCAAACAGCATCAACAAGGCACGCAGATATGGCTCGCCATGACGGTGGCGCACTCGCACCCCGCGCCAAAGCTCATACAGAATGGCGCAGCCAGTGAAACTGCAGACCGAAAAAGCCACATTAGCCCACAACGACGGAACTCCAAGCAAAGGCAGCACAGCAGCGCAGAGGGCTGCCAGCAGCGCCGGAGGCCCCACATTACGACGCAGCGCCTGCAAGGAAGTACGGCGCCAGGCCAGCAAGGGACCGATACCCATAGCCAGTAGAAGCAGCAAGAAGAGCGGGCCAGTCACCTGATTATAGAAGGGTGCCCCGACACTCATCTCCTCATGGCGCACAGCCGCCGAAATCAGAGGGAAGAGGGTTCCCCAAAGCGTCGCAAAGGCAATGCCGACCAGCAGCAAATTATTCACCAGAAAGATTCCCTCGCGGGAGACCACCGAATCAAACTCCTGCTCGGCGCGCAGGCGGGGCAAACGGAAGAGAAAGAGACTAAGGCTGAAGACAATGACCAGAGCTAGAAAAGCCAGGAAATAGGAGCCAATCGCTGAATAGGCGAAGGAATGGACCGAGCTAATAATCCCACTGCGTACCTCAAAGGTGCCGAAGATCGACAGAGCGAAAGAAGCGATGACCAGTGCCAGGTTCCAGACCTTCAGCATGCCGCGGCGCTCCTGCACCATTGTCGAATGCAAGAAAGCCGTCGCTGTCAGCCAGGGCAAGAGGGCCGCATTCTCCACCGGGTCCCAACCCCAATAGCCGCCCCAACCGAGGACATGGTAAGCCCACCAAGCTCCCATCAAAAGCCCGGCGCTCTGAATGGTCCAGGCTGCCAACATCCAGCGTCGCAGCGCCCGCAGCCACTCGCTATCGAGCCGTCCTGTGATCATCGCTGCCACAGCGAAGGCGAACGGCAGCGAAAAGCTCATATAGCCCATCAGCAGCAGTGGCGGATGCAGCAACATGCCCGGATCCATCAACAGGGGGTTCAAGCCCACGCCATCGGCGGGTGGATGGGCGAGGCGTACAAAGGGGCTAGAGACGGTTGCCAGCATCAACAAGAAAAAGGTCTCGATGACCATCAACGTGGCCAGGACATAAGGAACCAGCGCTCTGGGTGCACGGCGGGAAGTCAGTACGAAGAGGGCTGAGAACAGAGCCAGAGTCAAAGCCCAGTAGAGCAGCGAACCCTCCTGACCGCCGTAGAAAGCCGCCGTCACATAATACCAGGGCATACTAAGGCTGGAATGCTGCGCCACATAGCTCACGCCAAAATCGTGCAGCAGAAAAGAAGCCGCCAGAGCCGCTGAGGCCAGGACCAAGAAAGCGGCAACAGCCAATGTCGCCCGTCGGGCACTTACTACCAAGGCCTCATTCCGCCGCCAGGTCCCGAGCACCGCCGCCACCGCTGTATAGATCGCAAAAAGCAGCGCCAACAGAATAGCGCTCGCGCCCACATCAGAAACGTACACAGCTCTCTTCTCCCTCGAAAGCACTCCCACAGTAGGGCAGCCGCTCCTCAAGCAAGCTGCGACTGTAGCAGGCAGAGAAGGCTGAGATCAGTCAAAGACGAAAGCCAGGTAGAACCGCTGCCTGGTCCCGACTAACTACTGCTGGGTGTTGGTGTGGCCGCTTGGAACTTCGACGGGCACTTCGCCAGCAACGTCTGAGCCTCAAAAGCGCCCTGCCCATGATAGTAGCCCTCAACTACTACCTGGATGCCTGGACGGAAAATATCAGGAACCACACCGCTATAGACGACCGGCAGCGACTGCCGATTATCCGTAATCACAAAGCTCAGCCGCTGATCATGGCGTTCGATCGAGCCGGGTTGCACCACACCCATCACCCGGACCGCCTGACTACTGCAGGCTGTACAGTGCTTTAACTCGGCAATCGTCATATAATAGACAGCGCTAGAACGCGTATTCGCCACAATCAAGTAGATGACAGCAGCGGTGATTGCCAGACCAGCGACCAGCAGGCCAGCCGGTAAGCGCCGACGCTTACGTGCTGGAGCCTGGACGCTATCTTTCTCAGTCTGAGTAGAAACCACAGCCGACTGCACGAAGAGAACCTCCACACAGCTGGAAAGTGAGCCTGGCCAGAGGCAGACTCACACTTCTCGCATTCATAAATGCTTGTATTTATACATTGATCAGCTTTACCTGCTCCCCAGTTGACATATTCAGCCACCTCACCTCTGGCGAGCGGAGCACAGCAACATGATTGCCGTCAACAGAGGAGATAGCTAACCAATCCGCTGATGTAGCAACTCTACAAGCGGGCTAATGGCTTGTCAGGCTGGTCTCGAACAGCATATTGAGCAGAGCGCCGAGGGCAAAGACCACCACGCCCAGGGCCAACATCAAACGAGGAGCAACCTGAGCAAAGCGCGATGAGCGACGGGCCAGGCGACGAATTGGACTTTGCCCAAGATAAAAAGCCAGGGCGAACAGGCACAAGGCCAGGCTAATTTTCAAGCCCAGGGTCAGCAAATAAGGCAGACCAAGGCGCGTTTCCGTCAGGCGGTCCACCGTTAAAAAGGCGCCACTCACCAACAGCAAACCGACACAGCCATTAACCAGGCGCCTGAAGCGCGCTGCAATTTTCGCTGCCAACTCAGGTGCAGGGGCCAGGTGCAGAGCCGGCTGCACGACTACTAAATACATGACACTGCCGCCAATCCAGGCAGCAGCGGCCAGGATATGAGCCAGCCGCATAATCAGCAGCAGCCCCTGGGGCAGCAGCGCCGGCAGCCAAGCCATAGCCAGCCCCTTTCATCCATGTAGATCAACGTCCCGTTTCCTCCCTCCCCCGCCTGGATAGGGATAGAGCGCTCTACCTGTC
>NZ_JADGHT010000351.1 GCF_019683755.1 Thermogemmatispora sp.
GCGTCCTCCCTCCCCCACCCTTGCCCGGGATCGTCTATAGCGTGCTCCCCGTCATGTACCGTCGATAGTCAGGACGGGGGCCAGCATAGCCAGGCGCAGTATACTCGGCAAAGATGATCGTTTTGATATTGCCTCGGACGTTGAAATCACCAGCGACACGCATCCAGCGCGGCCCTAGCAAGGCTACTAGGTCGTTCAGAATGGTATTGGTGGCGGCCTCATGGCTGATCTGCCGATCACGATAGCCGTTGATATAGAGCTTGAGGCTCTTTAATTCAACGACCGAACGGTCAGGAACATAATCGATGACGATGGTGGCAAAATCTGGGAAGCCGGAGCGTGGGCAGAGACAGGTGAATTCAGGGATCTCCAGGTGAATGAGGTAGTCGCGCTCTGGATTCGGATTAGGCCAGGCTTCTAGCCGATTGGCCGCAATCTCATCTAATCCGTAGCGCCCCGGTACACGTGTTTGTTGCTGCTCTTCGCTCATTGAGTATGACCTCCAACGCTTCAAAGACCAGGCAAAAGCTTGGCTCTAAGTAAGCTGCCCTGAGACTGCCTATGTTCTCAAGCACAGCTCGCGAGCAAGAAGAGAGCAGAGACAGTCAAGGCTGCCCCTGCTCCGCCTTATTGATCAATACTGTACTTGACTGCAACTTCAGATGACGTGTGCGAGAGAATCGTAGCATATCTCAGTCCTTCAGTCCAGGGTGAGCGCGCAAGTCAGCGGCAAACAGAGGAGCAGTGAATCGGCGGCGAGTGCCACTCTCTTCAACTAAGCCCCCTCCCGATCAGACCTTACCGAGTGCTGCAGCAAACTGGCGTATCCGCAGATCAAAACTATTTTCCCCTTATGGTTGGCCCTTCTTCTGCCGACAAGAGTATTGCAGAGGTATTTATCCCTAACGATTATTGATGAGCTTACTTGCACAGACCCTTGCTCTTCTCAAGCCGTTGCACAGTCTGCTGGCGTGCTGGCGGCGAAAGCGAGAAAAGCAGTGGGTCTCTTCCACCTGGTGGACTTATGTTGACAGAACATGACGAACAAGGCTCAATCGATGAAAGAAGTTTATGAGACCTATACACCCGCCGCCCGGCTGGCTCTGCACTACGCCCGAGAGGAGGCCAGCAAGCGGCATCGTAGGCTGATTGGCAATGAACAGCTCTTGCTCGGCATTCTGCGCCTTAACGATCCACTCATCAGTCAGTTACTGACTTCGTTCATGTTGCGACCGGCGCTGCTTCGCCGCATCATTGAGGTCCTGGAGAGGCAACACAAGCGCGCGTCCACGAGCCGCTATCAGACACTCTCCCCGGCGACGCGAGCGGCCTTACGGGCCGCTACACTCCACGCTCGGAGACTGGGAGCCACCTCTATTGGTCCAGAACATCTGCTTTTGGGCCTGCTCAGCGTTCAGGATCGCCAAGATGCGCTGCTCCTGGGCCTGCTCGAGGGCTTTGGCCTCACCTGCTCTAGCGTACGCGCGCGGCTGCAGACCCTGATCACCTCCACGCCAGGGCCAGATCAGGCAGTCGTCGCTTTTCCGAAAGCAAGCGAGTCTGGTGCACAAGACAGCACTATGCTGGATAGTGTATCCAACCAAGTAGTCAGCGATTTACAAGCAGCCTATCGCGAGCGTTATGAGCGCACCCCAGAGCTCAATAGCGTAAGCCATGATCTGACGCTGGCAGCGCTGGAGGGACGTCTGGACCCCTTGATCGGACGCGAGGCCGAATTGATGCGCACGATGCAGATCCTGCTGCGTTATACCAAGCATAACCCGTTGTTACTTGGAGCGGCAGGCACGGGCAAAACCGCCATCGTAGAAGGCCTCGCCGCACGCATCGCTGCGGGCGCTGTTCCAGAAAGTTTGCGCGGTAAACGGGTCGTAGCCCTTGACATCGGCCTGTTAGTGGCCGGTACCCGCTACCGCGGCGACCTAGAAGAGCGGGTACAAGGAGTTTTGGCGGAGATCAAGGAGGCTGGCGATATTCTCCTCTTTATCGATGAGATTCATATGCTCATCGGCGCTGGTGGGCCAGCAAGTGCCCCCAATGTGGCTAACCTGCTCAAGCCCTTGCTGGCGCGTGGGCATCTTCAATGCATAGGAGCCACTACCTTTGAAGAGTATGCCCGCTACTTTGAGCACGACGCAGCTTTAGCAAGGCGCTTCCAGCCTGTTTTGATTGCCGAACCAGATGCTGCCGAGACACTAGCGATCTTACAGGCATTGCGTCCGCACTATGAGGCCTTTCACCGTGTGGTCATCAGCGATCAGGCGTTGCAAGCGGCAATACGCCTCTCTGGACGCTATCTTGCCGGGCGCGCACAGCCAGATAAAGCCATCGATTTGATCGACGAAGCGGCAGCGGCGCTACGGATGCGTCAGGCTTTGCCGCCAATGGCCTTGCGTCAGCTTCACGAGCAGATAGCTTATCTGCGAGCACAGCGCGAGCTGGCCATTCGTCAGCAGCGCTTCCCTACGGCCCTCGAACTGCGCCGACAGGAGCAGCAGCTCCTACGTCGTACTCTGGCCATCGAGAGCGAGTGGCTGACACAGAAGCTGCTTCCACTCTCTGATGAGAGTGCCCTTGCTACCCCCAAGCGTCCGCTTGTGAACGAGGAAGCTGTTGCAGCGATCGTGTCCCAATGGACAGGGCTGCGCGTGACCTTTCCCGGGGGCGAAGAAGCTCGCCATCTGCTCTCCCTAGAACAATTGCTCCGGCAACGTATCGCCGGGCAGGAGGAGGCGATCAGCACCGTCGCCCGAGCGGTGCGGCGAGCGCGCAGCAATCTACGCGACCCGCGACGTCCCGCCGCCTCGTTTCTTTTCATCGGTCCCAGTGGCGTCGGCAAAAGTCATCTGGCAGCCGTACTAGCCGAGGTTCTGACAGGGGATGAGAGAGCCTTGATCAGACTAGATATGGCAGCTTTCTCGGAGCGCCAGCAGGTGCAACGTCTCCTTGGCAGTCCACCGGGCTATCAGGGCTATGGTGAATCGGGACTGTTGAGCGAAGCCCTTCGCCAGCGGCCAGCGAGCATCGTCCTTTTCGAAGGGATCGAGAAAGCTCATCCGTTCTTGCATGACCTCTTGCTCCAGGTTTTGGAGGATGGGCATCTGAGCGATGGGCAGGGCCACCTGCTCAATTTTCGCGAGGCGATCATCATCCTCACTACAGGCCTACCCAGCAGTCCAGAAGTTGTTAGCGTAGGCTTTGGCGCCAGCCGGCCGCAGAGCAAGCAGCAGCAGCAGGAACAACAGTGGCAGCATCAGCTCCTAGCCCGACTCCAGCATACCTTTCGCCCCGAGCTGCTGAACCGACTCGATGCGATTGTGGCATTCCATCCGCTCCAGCAAGCGCATCTGGGACTCATTCTTGATCAACTGCTGACTGCAAGCTGCCAGAACCTGGCCAGACTCGGTCTCAGTCTGGAGATCAGCCCCAGTGCACGTGACTACCTCCTCAGCCGAGGGCAGGACCAGCTAGCCAGCGCAGGTGCACGTCCTCTGCGGCAGCTCGTTCGGGGCGAAATCGAAGATCGCCTCAGTGAGGCTTTACTGCGTGGCGAGATCAGGCGCGGCGATGCCCTTCGGCTAGTAGCTAGTCATGCGAGCACCAGCCTGTACCTGGAACGAATAGATCAATCTGGGATCCAACGGCACGGGTCAGGGCCTACCACCTTGACCCGAACAGACAGCGCGCGCGATTCAGCAGTCCAAGCATGGTCAGAGATTCCGGGTCCTAATGCAGCCTGACTGACCTTCAAACCAAGCAAGCCGGGCTGAGTGTCCGCCCTTCTCGCCTATCCTCAGTAGCCCGCTGTGGGAAGATCTCTCCGACGAACAGCACATGACAGCACATACTGGCCGCTCTCAAAGCCGCGTCGTAAATGCTCTGTCTGAGGTGTCTCGCCCCACAGCGGGCACTGCTTAGCCTGTCCGTCTGCCTGCCAACAAGCCAGGCAACATTCCCAGCCACTATCAGCTAATCAGCATCCTCCCCCTTAACAGAGCCTTCCTATCCTTTCGGCAAACTTTAACTCGCCCTTAAAGGGGTTTAACCCCCGCTTAAAAAGGTGATATAACCTGACTGCTCAACCCTGCTCTGAAGCCCTCTCCACAGGGAACCCGCTTTGTCGTCTAGCTTTCCTACCCCCTGCTCATGCGCATTCACTCGCTTTAACTTGTTGACCCTGCTCTCATCAGTCCCTTTTCCTTACCCTTCATTTCACTCCCAGTGGAATGCTGTTCCTCATCACCCCACTGCCTCCGTTGACCTTCCCTTCTCCCACATGAGCACTCCCTCCCCAAAAGTGCAACCCCTTTCTTTCCGGAAAAAAATGGGCCACTCTCTCCCTCCTCGCATCCCTGCTCTCCAGTGTCCCCAAGCCACACCGCTTCACTTCTGTCACACTTGTGTCTTCCTTTTACCTCACTTCTTTTGGCCCCCCATCGTCTTCCCTCTTACCCATCACCTTGCCCTCTCTCCTTGACCCTCTGTTGACTTTGCTCTCCCTGAGCAACGCTGTCGCGCCCCTGCATTCGCGCCGTCAACCACCGCCGCCAAATGCTCGGATGCGTTCCCAAGCGTCGCGGTGGCAGATCCAGGTCTTTTGCCAGACACTGTGGTATCACCTGCTCTCGCAACAACCGCCGACGCACCTCTGTCCGCATCGTCGTTCTC
>NZ_JADGHT010000352.1 GCF_019683755.1 Thermogemmatispora sp.
AAAAAGTGTCCAATATATAATAGTCTGACTTAGAGCAATAGCGAGACCGCTCATGGGCACTTCCCTTACAAATTTATATATGCTGGCAATGTCGTAGACGATAACCAGACGACAGGTTAACGATGGCTGGACCAAGGTACCGCCGTAAGTGTTGGCTCCCCTGGTTGAGGGTCTCAAGCTGAAGGAGAGAGATACACAGACCTCTCTCTGCCTACTGGTGTGACTTCGTCTCCCTTCTGGTTGATAGCCTGTGAAGAAGCAACCGACCGTACAGACTCCCCAAGGTTTACAAACGTATCCTGCTCTAAAAAGTTACGTTAGGGGAGAGCCTTTTTCTCCCCCCAATCGACGAAAGTGGTGACCAGGCCAGCCATTCTCGTCCCGTAGCCGCCCTGGCAGCAGCCGCACAAGAAAGCGGCCAAGGTCGACCTCCGGCCAGGTCACCTGCTGGACCAGAAAAGATGCTCTGAGGGCATCGTTGGACCGCCACCTCATTGTTAATCTCTTTAGTACCATAGCCCTGGCGAAAAGCACGGCCAGGCGCCCCAAGGACCATGCTCGAATCTCCCTCTCCTGCTTGTCTTCCCACCGAGAGAGGAGCATAATAGAAGCGGATCTTTTCGGCTAAGGTCACCCGCTTGGGCTTAGAACTGGCTGAGCTTGGCAAGGAGGGAGTGCATGGAGCGTGTCAACTGGCAACGTGTACGTGATATTCTCATCAGCATTGTCTGCATCTGCATTCTGGGCTGGTTAGGATGGAGCATTTCTGGGCTGTTTCTCCATGCGCTGGTCTTGCTCCTACTTGCAATGGCCATTGCCTTTCTGGTTTCACCGCTTGTCGACAGGCTACAACGCTATGGCCTACCACGCTCGCTTGCAACGCTGCTCGTCTATGCTGTGGTCCTGGTAGTGGTGGCGAGCCTCTTCTACGCCTTATTGTTTGCCTTGATACGTCAGGCTCAGACCTTCTCGGTGACCATTCAGAATTATGCCTACCAGCTCCCAGAACTCTCGGCCAAGCTACAGAAATTCCTTGTTGACCAGGGTATTCCCCAAGAAAAGATCGACAGCGTCCTGACGCAGATTGAGATGCAAGCGACCGACTTTGCGCGTTCGCTTGTCAACAACATCGTAGGATTTGTCTTCACCCTCACCGATCTCATCGTCAATGTTGTCCTGGTGACCGTCCTCAGCTTCTACCTGACTCTCGACGGCAAGCGTATCCGCGATAGCCTATTCCAGGTAGTACCTCGCCGCTCACTGCCGCATTTTCTGCTCTTCGAAGACGCGCTCAATCGCGTGGTAGGCAACTATATCCGTGGTCAGCTGACGTTGGCGGTCATCATTGGAGTGCTGGCGGGTGTAGGGTGTGCTACTCCCTGGCTGGGACTGAAGGACTATGCCCTGATTGTGGGAGCCTTGGCTTTTCTCTTCGAGACTATCCCGATGGTCGGGCCGGCCCTGGCCTCGCTGCCGGCGGTGGCGATCTCCCTCCTCTTGCCCGAGCCCTTTCCCCGCACCTTTGTGGTCATCGGCTACTTCATCATCATCCAGATTGTCGAAAGCAATGTGCTGGGACCGCGCATTGTCGGCCATGCGGTGGGGCTGCATCCGGTCGCTTCGATCCTGGCTTTGATCATTGGCGCCCAGCTCTTCGGAGCTTTCGGTGCTTTAATCGCTACTCCAATTGTGGCCGCCGCCTGGGTAGTGGTCGCTAGCATCTACCGCTCCCTGGTGAGAGGCGAAAGCGCTGAGCAGATTCTGACGCCACGCCGCCAGCCTTGGGTGCTGCGCCGCCGCCGCGCTCAGTCGCAGCCAACGCTGGCCGCTGAACACAGCACGACTCGCAGCCTGCGTATACCTAGGGGATTATTTGGTCAGGGGATAAACCGTGTCAGCGCCGCTCCGGCTATCAAGAAAGGGATCGACCTGGAAGGGAAGATCGAACAACTCGATCTTCTGCGCCCCTTCCCTGAGCCGCAGGAACAGCGCCACACGGTTGTTCAGGACAAGCAACAGGAGCAGGATGAACCCGTCGAACGCTAAGGGAAGCTTGCTTAGCCAAGTGCCCCAAAAGCCTTGCGGATGGCGTCCTCGCCTTCTGGACTCACCAGTGCGAAGATCTCATCATCTTCCTGGATTACAGTGTCAGCGTTGGGGATGATAGGCTGGTTATTCCGCACGATCAGGGCCAGGTTACTATTGCGCGGCAGATTGATTTCTCGCAGGGTTTTACCGATCGTGGGCGACTCGGCGGGGATGCGCAGTTCGACAAAGTCAAGGCCTGCCCTGCGTAGCTTCATGAGCGGCACAAAGCGCGTAGTTGGGATCTCCGCCTCAATAAGGGAGAGAATGGCCTTGGTTGGGCTGACAGTGATATCGATGCCAAGCTTCTGGAAGATCTTCTCATGCTTGGGGTTGTTGAGCCGGGCGATGGTGCGGTTGACATTAAAACGCCGCTTTGCCATCTGACAGATGACCAGATTATCATCGTCTTCGCCGGTGACGGCGATGACCACATCCGCACGCTTAGCGCCGGCATCCTCCATAACGCGTGCTTCGCAGGCATCGCCGCGCACGACGGCCTCTCCCAGCTCTTCGCTCAGCGCCTGGTAGCGCGCTGCATCTTTCTCGAGAAGCAGGACCTCATGTCCCTGGCTCAGGAGCGTTTTGGTGAGGTAGTAGCCAATGTCGCCACCGCCTCCGATGATGATATACATAGAGCTATCCTCTATTGTTTCTCGTCTTGTTGCGCTGCTTTTGCCGCTGCAGGCTCACCGAGAAGCGCCTCGGCGAGCATCTGAGCCCCTATCGTGGTGGGACAGAAGGTTTCCAGCCCCAGCTCATGATAGGTGCGTTCCCGAATCGGGTCGTAGATACGACAAACGACCTTCTTTACATGGAAAATTTCCTTGGCGATCTGACTCGCCATAATGTTGCGGTTATCGCCGTTAGTGACCGCCGCGAAGGCGTCGGCTTCCCTGATGCCAGCGCGGATCAAGATATCCTCATCGACTCCGTTGCCCAGGATGGTCTCGCCCTTGAAGTCGGGGTCAAGGCGCTGAAAGGCTTCGCTGCTATAGTCGATGACCGAGACCTGGTGACCCGCGCGATCCATCATATTGGCCAGCGTTGCGCCGACGCGGCCACAACCGAGGATCACTATTCTCACCTGTTGCCTCCTGATCTGCGGCGAGGGCTACCCTCCCGCCAGTAGTACCAGCCGTGGATCGCTTCTTTTGCTGCTTATTGTTGAGCACCTGCCCATCTCTCGACGGGTGGGCAGGCGTGGAAACCCACCAGACGATATTATATCATTGCTGTGCCAGCGCACATGCTCCCGGTTGTGCTCCCAAGCTAGGTAGCAGGTACGAGGAGATGCGACACTCGGCTGACAGGCGCGGCTGGGGGGCGGGTCTAGACCTGCCAACCGGCAAGGCAGCTACCTTCCTTCTCCTCTAGTTCCTCTTTGTGAGGGCTGATCCAGACATGATACAATAAGGCCCATGAGGCAAGGCTATGTCTTAAGAGTGATTAGCGAGCGTCGGATCTGGGATGACTTCCTGGAACAGCACGATGGTCACTTACTGCAGAGCTGGGGATGGGGAGAGTTGAAGGCTGAAGCGGGATGGAGGCCACTACGCTTGGCGCTCTGCGAGTGCTCATCTGGGCGCATCGTTGCCGCCGCTCAGGTACTCTGTCGTGGTGCGGCCCGCTTACCACACTGGTGCGGACACCTGGCCTACATTCCACGCGGTCCTGTGCTTGACTGGTCGCATGAGGAGTGCTGCAAGGCCTTCTGGATGGCTCTCCATCGCTGGCTGCGCCCGCGGGGCGCCTTGGCTCTCCGCCTGGAGCCGCCCTTACTTGCCGATACTGCGGAGGGCGAAGCCGCCGCACGCTTCCTGCTGGCCTCTGGCTTCCGCCCTGTGCGCACGATCCAGCCGCTGCGTACGATCATGGTTGATCTCCGTGCGGATGAAACCACACTGCTCTCCCGAATGAAGGAGAAATGGCGCTATAATCTCCGTTTGGCGGCTCGACGCGGTGTCAAGGTGCGTGAGGCTCAGACACTTGAGGACGTGCGCGCCTGGTATGAGCTGTTGAAGATTACTGCTGCTCGCGATGGCTTTGGTATCCATCGCTATGAGTACTACGAGCACGCCTGGCTGATTCTTGCCCCCCGCAATCAGCTAGATCTGCTGCTCGCTGAGTATGAAGGGCGGCTTCTGGCCGGGATCTTTGTCGGACGGATGGGACGTGAGGCGCTCTATCTGTATGGGGCTTCCAGTAACGAGTTACGTCAGCTCATGCCCAACTATTTGCTGCAATGGGAGGCGATGTGTCGCGCACGCGCCGCCGGAGCGATCCGCTACGACCTATGGGGCATCCCAGAGACGGAGGACGAGCATGAGCCATTAGCAGGGGTCTACCGCTTCAAGCGCGGCTGGGGAGGAGAGGTAGTGCGCTTCATTGGGGGTTACGAATACATCTATCGCCCGCTCAGCATGACCCTGGCGCGGCGCCTCCTCAGCGAGCGTCTCGCCCTCTAGTCCGGCTCCTGTCCTGTCCCCTCGCCAGCCGTAGCGGCCCGGCCCTCCCTGGCGCCCTCTCTCTCCTCTTCCTCTCACCAGAGCTGTCACTCTGTCACCGTCAAGCTGGGCTGATCCGTGT
>NZ_JADGHT010000353.1 GCF_019683755.1 Thermogemmatispora sp.
GCCTGCTGGTACGGGCGGCAGTTGACTGTGCGGGGCCGTCAACCAGCAGAGTCACACCCAACTCTTTGGCTTTGGCTTCAGCTCCCTTCTGCATGGTAATGTAGAAGGGATCACCTTTGACGCCCAGGATGAGCGCCACTGTATACTGGTTGCCGCCTGCGCTGGTCGCGGTACTGCCACCGCAGGCTGCTAGCGCCAGCCCACCAGCCGCGGCCAGGCTAGCGCTCAAGAAAGCTCGCCGACTCAGGCGATACTGCTGTGCCGTGAAGTCACGCATAAGGTTTTGCTCCTTTGCGGGCAGGGCTGTCAGCATGCCGCCGCTGCGATACTCCCTCAAGAACACTGAGAGATGATGACAGCCCAATGGACGGACAAACGAACGAGCACGATCCATAGCTCTGTAGGCGCTCCGACCCAGCGCATCCTGTCCGGCCTCCAGCCTCCGCCAACACGCGGACGGCACACCACTGTGACGGTCCGGGAGGCCACTGCTCGTATATCTATGGCGGACCGAAGCCTGGCGACTAGGCCGGAGATGATGGAGCCGCGTCGGCGCCTGCCGTTGACCCCGGCGCCGCGGCAGGCACAGCGCTGACTGAAGCGAAGAGGGCCGAGGCAGGCAACGAAAAGGCGGCATCCAGGACAGTGAGCACGGCACCGAGGGCAATGGCATTCCCCCCCAGGGCGCTCGGTAAGATCTGCGTGCCCTTCCAGGCAGCGGGCAGGCTGGCCGCCGCGGTGACGCGCCTCAGCGGCTTCAGCAACAGCTCACCGGCACGCGCCACCCCTCCATCTAGAACGATCACCGCAGGATTGAGCAGGTTGACCAGACCAGCCAGAGCCAGACCAATGCGCTCACCGGCACGCTCAATGGCTGCAATACTGGCCGCGTCCCCCTGGCGAGCCGCCTCAATGACATGACCAATGTCTACCGTGCCCGCCTGCGCCCGCGCCGCCAGAGCCGGCGTCGGTAGCTCGGCCTCGCGGCCTTCTTGCGCCAGCTTGCGCCGTAAGGACTCACCGCGGCAAGCATCAGCCACGATCGCACGCGCGCCCGCCAGCGTCTCCAGACAGCCACGATTGCCACAGACACAGGGCGGACCGTTCTCATCAATGCTCAGATGCCCCAGCTCGCCAGCACTTCCCTGGTGACCGCGATAGATGCGCCCATCGATGATCAGGCCGCCGCCGATGCCGGTGCCCACCTTGATATAGGCCATCTGGCCGACGCCGCGCCCGGCTCCACAGCGGCTCTCTCCCAGGGCGCCCATGTTGGCATCATTGTCGATATAAAGCGGACAGGGAAACTCGGCCTGCAGTCGCTGCCAGAGATCCACGTCATCCCAGCCGGGCATATGCGGCGGCGAACTGAGACGGCGCAGGTCCGGCGAGAGCGGCCCTGGAATGCCCAGCCCAATCCCCAGCAGCGACTCCCAGCTCACTCCCTGCTCCGCCAGAAACTGCCGCACTTCATTCACCAGTAGCGCCAGACATTCCTCCGGCCCGCGCTCGGTATCGAGAGGAAGCGAGCGCTGAGCAACAATTTCAGGCGCCAGGTTGGTCAGCACCATCTTCAGATGGGTGCGGCCTACATCGAGGCCGAGTATGCGGCCCGCGTCGGTATTAAAATGCACTAAGATAGCGCGCCGGCCCCCGCGGGGCGTGGCATCCAGCAGATGCCCCTCACGTACCAACCCTTCGCGCAGCAGCGCATCGACGATGCTGCTCACAGTGGTACGCGATAGCCCAAGGCGCTGAGCCAACATGACGCGCGCTAGTGGCCCGTGCTCGCGAATATAGTTGAGCACGAGCAAGCGATTAAATTGACGAATGCGATGTAAATCAGCCCCGCGCAGCGCCGACGCGCTGGCAGCCTCCTCCTGACGTCCCTCCCTGGCGCGCATTTCGGCTAACAGAGAATGAATCGCTCGCTCCATCCTTCTGGCCTCTGGTCAGCGTTTCCTCAGCTCCTCCCCACCTGCCGCTGACCTCCTCACTGTCGCTTGAGATAAGCAAGCAAGGGGTTCTACTCGCTCTAATATGAGCATTGTAGCATCTGACCACTTAGTTTGTCAAGCGTCGTAACTAAGCTGGAGGGAGAGGGAGGGAAGCGGGGAGCGTGCAGGCGGTGGCTCAGGGGCCGTCACCAGCACGCTCCTTGAACTTAAGCTGACGGAGAGAGGCGGAGGGAGCTAGCTCAGGGCGTAGGCGAAAATGTGCAGGTGGCCCTGGCTGACACTCGCCGGCAAAGTAATGCGCGCCACGGTCTTGCCAGCCTCCAAAGCGATGGGGGCACTGGCGAAGACGTAGGTTTCGACCTGCTGGGGGGTGCCTGAGCCACTATTGCGATACGGCATCTGGGCAGCGATCACATTGCCATAGGCGGGCGAGCTGGCGCCCGCATTGAGGGTCCAGTCGCTGAAACCAAGCTGGGCCGTCTGGGTACTGCCATCGGTATAGGTGATGGTCAGCGTGCCAACCGAGGGACCATTCGTAGCGCTGCCCAGGAAGGTGAGCTGAGTGGCGCCGGCCTTAGGGGGAACCTGCAGTGTCTGCCCGCTGCACTGGACATTATCCTGGGTCTCAACCGGCACATTGGGCCAGCGATAGCTGACGCCATTGACCGTGACGGTAGCGCCGGGCGTGTAGCCAAGGCTGGCCAGAAGCTGGGCCGAGTAGCTAAAGTGCGAGCCATCGAAGTCGGCGATTGTTGGAGTATTGTCATCCGAGATGCCGATGTTATTGACCAGCGGCAGCAGGCTCCCTGTGGGCGCCACCAGCACCGGCAAGGTCACCGCAGGCAAGGTCGAGCCATCGGCAGTCTGCACCTTAAAGGTCACCGTTGCATACCCTTCGGGCTGATCCCCTGCGGCGCTGACTGTCAGCGTCTGGCCAGCCGAACCGTAGGCCGGGACGCTGAAGCCGCCGTTGGAGGGAGAGACCGTCAGGCCGGCTGAGGGGCTGGCGCTCCAGCTCACGGCGCGCGTGTTCCCCAGCAAGTCACGCGCCAGCAAGCTGACCTGGGTGCTGGCGCCAGGGACGACGCTGGGACGAGCAGGTGAGAAGCTGATACGCGCCGCCATTTGGCCGGTGGTGTAGGAAGGTGGGGCATCAGCGGGATCACTGCCCCAGGTGGTATCAGGCACAGTGCTCAGCGCAAAATCGAGGGTTCCGCCCTGGGCAATGAAAGAAGGCGGCAACCAGGGGCGCGTTGTGGTCTGCCCGTTGACTCGCAGGCTCTGCACATAGGGAGCATTCTCGGCAGCCTGGGGAGCGTTGATCTGGATGACCTGCCCGCTGGGGCGCGTCAGCTTGATGCCCGGAAAGAGGGGACTGGCCAGGACCAGATCAGCGGTACCGGGCACGATGGGGAAGAAGCCTAGTGCGGCAAAAACATACCAGGAGGACATTTCGCCAAGATCGTCATTGCCAGCCAGGCCGCCTGGTCCGGGCGCATAGAGCGTATTGACAACCTGGCGTACCACCTGCTGGGTCTTGTAGGGAGCGCCGGCGTAGTCGTACTCCCAGGGCGTTTCAAGCGTCGGCTCATTGCCGAGAAAAGCGTAGGGCTGGTCTGGGCCGGCATTGAGCTGCGTGAAGAAGGTGTCCAGACGTGGCAGCACTTTGGCATTGCCGCCGAGGGCGTCAAAGAGGCCACGCAGATTAAACGGTACCATCCAGTTATATTGCGCGCCGTTGCCCTCGACCCAGCCTGCTTGACTGGCAGGATTGTAGGCTGAGGGGAAAGAGCCATCGGCATTGCGCGGCTCCAGATAAGCATCGGCGGGATTGAGCAGGTTCTCCCAGTCCTGGGCGCGGCCTATGAATTTCTGTGCCGTGCTCTGATCACCCAGGGCCTGAGCAAAGGCCCCAATGGCGAAATCAGCGCTGTCGTATTCAAGCTGGGTTGCTGCCGGCCCATAGAAGTTACAGCAGCCGTAGCCACCGTCCTGGGGCAAGTAGCCTAGCTCATCCAGGTAGCGCAGACCGGGCCGAATGTTATTCGGTTGCGTCGCCTCGTGGATCATGGCCGCCAGGGCGGCCTGCGTGTCGAAGTCGTGCGCGCCAAAGGCGTAGGCACCGGCAATGATTGGATCAGCCGGATCTCCGACCATGACGTAGGTTTCGCCGTTGGCTAGACTCCACTTTGGCAACTGGCCGCTTTGCTGGTAGGCCAGCACCATCGATTGAACGATGTCGCTGGTCTCCTGGGGCGCTAACAGGGCCAGGAGCTGGATTTCCGAACGATAGATGTCCCAGCCCGAGTAGTTGGCATAGAAGGCATGACCGCGCGGCATCGTGTGTACCCGGCCATCGAAGCCGATGTACTCTCCGTTGACGTCAGAAAAAACGTTCGGCTGCAGTAGCACATGGTAGAGGGCCGTATAGAAGGTGGTAAGCTGGGTAGCGGTCCCGCCGCTGATCTGGATCTCGCTCAACCAGCGGTTCCAGGTTGCCTGTGCCTGCTGACGTACCTGATCGAAGTTGCCGTCGGGATCTTCGCTATTGACGTTGAGACGAGCGTTGTCGACACTGACAAAAGAGATGCCAACGCGCACGGTGACGACGTTGGCGCGTGCTGTGTCAAAGGTGACAAAGGCGCCCGAACCGGGGCCAGAGACCGTCACGTCCGGGTGCTGGCGGGCCTTCTGAACGAGGGCGGGGGAGGGC
>NZ_JADGHT010000354.1 GCF_019683755.1 Thermogemmatispora sp.
ATATTATGGAATATCAGGATGAAGATCGAACAATTTCCGCATTAAAAGAGGCACTAGCAGCCAGCCCTGAGAATGTGCCTCTGCGCAGATATCTGGCCGAGCTGCTCCTGAGCCAGGGCCGGCTCGAGGAGGCTATCGAGCAGTTCCAGGCCGTGTTAGAGCGCAGTAACGACCAGGCCAGCCGAGTCGGCCTCGGACGTGCCTACTATCAGCGCGGCGATTTCGAACGTGCGGAGCAGTTTTTGCAGGTGGCATTGGCCCAGCAGGCCAGTCCAGAAATTTATCTGCTACTCTCCAAAAACGCCTTTGCGCGCAAGGAATACCAGCGTGCCGCCGACTACTATGAGCAGGCTCTCAGCGCCAACGAGGAGCTACGAGATAGCGCCTACGAAGAGGAGCTGGCCAGGCAGGGCATAGTGATCAGGGGCAAGCTGCGCCTGCTACGCTTTGCTGGTGCAGGAGAGCAGGCGGAAAGCGGACAGGAGCAAGTCGAGCAGCCAACTGTGACTTTCCAGGATATCGGAGGACTGGAAGAGGTCAAAGAACAGATCCGCCTTCAGATTATCTATCCACTTCAACATCCTGACCTTTTCCGTCGTTTTGGGCGACGCCTTGGTGGCGGTATTCTACTCTATGGCCCTCCTGGCTGCGGGAAGACCTTTCTTATCAGGGCAGCGGCGGGCGAGAGCCAGTGTCTCTTTATCAACATCACCATTCACGATATTCTGGACATGTACATTGGGAGCAGCGAGAAGAATCTTCACAGGATCTTCGAGCTGGCACGGCGCAATCGTCCGGCGCTTGTCTTCATCGACGAGCTAGATGCCCTGGGCAGGAGTCGGCAGCAATGGCGCTCTTACGACCTGCGCACCTTGACCAATCAGCTCCTGCTGGAACTGGATAGCATCGCTGCAGACAACAGAGAGATTTTTGTCGTGGGTGCCACGAATAGCCCCTGGTTTGTCGATAGCTCATTGCGACGGCCTGGACGCTTCGACCGCGTTCTCTTCGTCCCACCCCCCGATCTCGAGGCCCGCTGTGAGATTCTGCGCCTCCACCTCCGCGACAAGCCTACCGAGGCTATTGACTACCAGCAGCTCGCCAGGCAGATGGAGAAGTTCTCCGGCGCCGATATTCGAGCTACCTGCGAGCGAGCCACTGACGCGGTCCTCAGCGAAGCCCTTAGGACTGGACGCCCGCGGCCCTTGCGTATGAGTGATCTATTAGCTGCTCTCAAACAAGTTCGACCCTCAACCCTCGAATGGTTCGCCACTGCCAAAAACTACGCCACCTACAGTAATGAGGGTGGCCTCTACGATGACGTAGTCCAGTTCCTGCAAAAGACCAAGTGGTAGCCATGCCAGAACAAGAGAGAAATACTGTCCCCACCCCTGAGAGCCTAGAAAACTATAGGAAAGCCGTCATCGCTCTGAAGCTTGATCGACCGCAGATGGCGATAGAGCTTCTGCGTAAGGTCCTGCGAGAGCAGCCTGAGCACGTCAGGGCCCATAGGCTTATGGCCCTGGCTAGCCTTGAAAGCAGGGATCTGACTCAGGCCGAGCAGGCCGTGAGGGAGGCGCTACGGCTTGAGCCACAGTCCAGTAGCCTGCATGTGCTCTATGGCCTGATCCTCTTCCAAAAAAGGCAAATCAAATTGGCCAAAGCCGAGCTGAACGAGGCGCTGAGGCTTAACCCAATAGACCCCTGGCCTTACTTCTTTTTGGGGGCGCTCTATCTCTTTCTGCCAGTGCCTCTAGCAGACGAGGCTCGCCCTTACACTTTCAAGGCCATCGAGCTGGCTCCTGATGAGGCACCTATCCAGATGCTCTTTGCGAAACAGGCCAATGCTGACGGTCACCTGACTCTGGCAAGAGCAGCCTATTACCGCGCCCTGACCCTCGAGCCACAGAACCCTTTCATTCTCAGAGAGTATGGGGACTTCCTGCTCAACCGGCAGGTACAGCCACAGCAGGCGCTGCAAGTTCTCAAAGAGGCCATCCGCCTTGACCCCAACGATAAACAGACCCAGAAACTGCTGTTGAAGGCTATTCGCGCAGCTCACCCACTCTATCGGCCTATCACAGCTTACCAAGCCTATCGACAACAGGCTCCACAAGCTCTGAAATTTGGCATGGGCTGCGCTGCCTCGCTTTTCATTCTCATCATTGGTAGGCTCTTTCTCCACTTCGTAGAAGCAATCTTCAACCTCGGGGTCAAAAGCCACAACGCGCAACTATTGAATATCTCGATGATTCTCATGTGCCTCGGCATTATCATTACTCCCTATGGATTGATCATAATCTACCGCGCGATCATGGCCCCGCTCTTGCTCTTTCTCATTAAGCGAGGTTGGGTCAAGTAACGAACGGGGAAGTCAACCGTTGTATCTATAAGGAGATGCCATCTGGCTGCGAGCAGGATAATATCCTTCGAGATCATGAGACTTAACTTGGGAGAAGATGCATGGCAGGTCTGGAGGGAAAGACCCTCGAACGCTATGAACTGCGTCGGCTGATTGGCAAAGGCGGCATGGCCGACGTTTATGAGGGCTACGACCTGGCGGTCGAGCGGACTGTAGCGGTTAAGGTTTTTAAGCGCGAAGATGAGGAGCTACTGCGCCGCTTTATCCGCGAGGCTCGCCTGATGGCCGCGCTCAAGCACGAGCATCTAGTACCGATTTACGACACCGGCTCGGGTCAGATTGATGGCCTCACCTGGTACTACATTGTAATGCCCTTCATGGAGGGGGGAACACTGCGGGCGCGCATCCGGCAAGGACCGCTTCCGCTGAGCGAAGCCTGCCGCAGCCTGCGTGAGATTGCAGCCGCCCTGGACTACATCCATCGTCAGGGGATCATTCACCGTGATATCAAGTCCTCTAACGTACTGCTCGACGCCGAAGGGCATTGCTATCTCTCTGATTTTGGGATCGCCCGCACCACCAGCGACGCCACCCAGCTCACCAGCACTGGCAACGTGCTTGGGACTGTCGAATACGTTGCGCCGGAGTTATTCGAAGGAGATAACCGAGCCAACGTGCGCAGTGACCTCTACTCGCTCGGTGTCTTGCTCTTTGAGATGGTCACCGGGCGTCTGCCCTTTACGGCAGAGAATCCGATCGCGGTCGTTACAATGCACATCAGCAAGCCGCCACCGCCACCGCATCTCTATGTTCCCCACATCAGTCCCGCGGTCGAACACGTGATTCTCAAGGGATTAGAGAAACGGCCCGAACGGCGCTATAGCAGCGCCAGCGAGCTGGCCGAGGCCTTCTGTCAGGCGGTGACTAGTGGCAGCCGGGCCCTGGTCACAGGCGCCACGCACCAACCCTATCAGGACTGGGCCCAGGTCAGCAGTCAGAGCGCAGGCGCTGCCGGGACACCGCAGCCGCTGGTCTTGCGCAGCGTAGGTAGCGTCCATACCCCGGCTCCGCCGCAACCGACCTCTTATCCTCTGACAGGGCAGGTCTATAGTCCTGCGCCTGTGCTCTCCCCAACAGGTACGGGCTATGCCGGCTACGGACAGCCGCCCTCAAGCACAGCCTCCACACGGCGCGGTCTGCTGCTTGCCAGCTTGGCCCTTGTTCTATTGCTCGCCATCTCTCTTCCCCTGGCACTGGCTATCTTTTCTTCGCCACACCAGGGTACAAACGGCAGCCCCACTGTCTCTAGCGGCCAGCCCAGCGGACAACAGCAGCAGACGCCCACAGCCACGCCCAATCTGACCGCCACCGCCCAAGCTCAGGCCAGCGCTACCGCCCAGGCCCAGGCCCAGGCCACGCAAACGGCAATCGCCGGAGCGACTGCGACCGTCCAGGCTCAGGCCTCCGCCACCGCCGCGGTCTGGCAGACCGCTACCGCTGGCAGGTTGGTCTATAGCGATGCCTTGACCAATGCTGAGAATCCTGCGACCAGACAGGCCAACTGGGACCGTAGCAATCATTGTCTCTTCGGAGGCGATGGCTATCACGTTGTTCAGGCTATGAGTCTGACCACTTCCCAGCGCATTTGCCATGAAGTAAACTATAGCTACGGGAATATAGCTCTCAGCGTGCAGATGAAGATTCTTAGCGGCGCCTCGGGGGGCGTCCTCATTCGCCTAGGCACCAATCTTTTCAATCTCCCGTCGGGCTACCTCTTTGAGGTCGACAGCCAGGGACGCTACCGCATTGCTAAGTTTAATGGAGGACTTGAGCAGCCTTTTACTGATTGGACGACTGCTCCCGCTCTGCAAGCAGGAACAGGTGTACAGAATACCCTGCAGATCATTGCTGATGGGAGCAGCCTTTCCTTCTATGCTAACAACGTTTACCTGACGACGATCAACGATAGCAGCTATACCGAAGGCAATATCGGCTTTCTCGGCGTAGCGGGCGACAACGACGCCAATGTGGTCTATAGCAACCTTGCGATCTATGCTCTGAGTTGATTGCCAGAAAGCGCACACCATCCAGCGAAACAGCGCCTTATGCGCCTCTGCTCAGGCCAATCCAAGAAGATCTGACGCCGCGCCGGTCACACGGTCAGATGCCACAGAAAGACGCGACCTAGCCAATTTTCTTGCCGGCTGGTTGCGTCTTTACTATGGGGCTATCCCATAGCTGTGCTTGCAACCGGCCAGGTCCAGGCGGTACAACAACAGCATCGGCCCGGTATCCGATG
>NZ_JADGHT010000355.1 GCF_019683755.1 Thermogemmatispora sp.
CACCTTCCTGTCGTCCCACCCTCCGGCCCCCTCCGGCGGGTGGGACCCCCTCGCTAGCTCTGGGCTTCCGCTGGGACCTCCTCTCCTTCGGCAAGAAAGGCACGGATCGCTTGCGCTGGCTCGGGAGTGACTCCAAAGAGGATGGTATAGTGGTTGAGCATGGGGAACTCTCTCAGCTGTGCGCGCGGGATCTGCGCAACCATCTCCCGGACTGCCTCCTCACTGAGGAGCTGATCATCTGGGGCCAACATGCCTGCCCCCGCTCGTAAGATCAGTGTCGGGGCCTGCACGCGCTTCCACTGCTCCGCTGGACGCGCTTCATTTGCTCTCCTCCCCTCCTCAAGCACTCCTTCACGGTAGACGCGTGAGCGCACGCTCCCGTCGGGCAGCCGCTCAACATCATGTTCAAGGTAACGGTCGAGATAGGCATTCCACCAGGGACCGAGAAAGGGCAATCCCTGGAGGCGTTGGCGATAGGCCTCGAAGGAAGCCACTGGCGTCCCCAGTCGCGCAATGGAGGCACTTAACCAGGCTGGCTGCTCCTCCGGCCTGCTCCAGGGCAAAGGTGCCCCGGCGTCTACCAGTATGAGCTTGCTGATACGCTCGGGGCGCCAAGCGGCATAGAAGAGAGCGATCAAGGCCCCGAGCGAATGACCCAGCAGGGCGGGACGCTCCAGCCCCAGGGCTGTGAGCAGATGATCAAGGTCTGCAGCATGGATCGGTACGCTGTAACCTTGCTCTGGTCGCTCGCTTCTGCCTCGTCCGCGCAGGTCGTAGGCGATAACCCGGTAGTCTGTTGCCAACACGTCAGCAAAGGCTTGGAAGCAGAAGGCGTTCGCTGTGAGCCCATGAAGACAGACGACTGGCGGCCCCGCTACTCCCCACTGGACAACATGGAGCCGGAGCTGCCCCGCGAGGACCAACTCATCCCGCACAGGTTCGACCAGGGGAGACATGGATGCCCTCCTCTCGACAGAATTCCTGCCACTTACGCGCTGTGGCCGCTAACCAGGAAGCCCCTTCCCGCTGCCGGACCTCTTTCCGCTGCCAGCCTCGCCGCTGCTGCTCAGGGCTGAGGCTCTTCCAGAGGACTTCGTAGATGACCTGCCGGTAGCAATCGGGGTCTGGAGGGAAAAGTAGGGCGCGCTGGCTATCTTCGACATAGAAGTAGTGCCCTCGCTCACGATACCAGCGGCGGATCTCTTCTTGCTCTTGGACCAGTATGGCGAGAGGGGCCATCCGCTCCAGACGTGGCCAGTAGCTGGTGACGCCAAAGGGGATACAGTGCAGGTGTGCATGGAAGACTGTTTGACCGAAGACTCCATGTTCCCAGAAGAGCAGGGGGGCATACCAGCGAGCCGCAAAACGGCTCACCAGGCGCCTGAGTGCCAAGAGGTCGCGGTCAAGCGCCGCTGGCACGGCACCATAGCAGGCATAATGGTGCTTGGGAATGATCAGGAGATGCCCTTCAACGAGGGGAGCATGATCAGCCACGAGCAGGAAAGCTGGCGTCTCCTGCAGAATCGTGGTGAGCGCCGAGCGCTCACAAAAGACACAGGGGGGATCAGGACGGGCCTGCCCCTGTTCCCAGGACGGCCCTGAGGACGGGAGAGAAACACCGGTTCCCCTCTGCAGGACATCGCGGCACTGCTGATCCGCATCTGGAAATGACATCAAACGGCTCCTTCTCCTTCCTCTTCGTCGTCGGGGCCCCGCCACACCCGCCCCGCCCTGGGGCCGACCGCCCCCTCCTCGTTCGTCTGGGCGGCGGGCGGGCCGAACGGGGCCCCGCTCCTTGAGCAGACCGGCCAGGCAGACAGACAGGCGGGTCTGGCCCCTGCAGGCCGACAGGGCCGCTTGCCTTCTGCCTCGCTTCCGCGTAGGAGAAAAGTGTGGGCGCCCCCACCCCGCTGCGCTGCGCTGCGCTTGGGCAGGGAAGCGCCTCACTATCCGCCTCACTATCCGCCTCTCTATCGCCTGACATTCGATTCACGTGGGCCTCTGACGAAGGTCGGTCGGCCCGAGGTCGGGATTAGCCGGCATGACGAAAACCGGTCTCGGCCATCGTCAGGGGCGCTCCTTCACGCTGGACTCCGGCTTCAACCACCTCGGCAACGAGTACTGTCGAGTCGCCAGCAGGCACGGTGTGCCGCACTTCACAGGCAAGCCATCCTAGGGCTTCATCGAGAATCGGGCAGCCCCCTGGTCCTTTGTGAAAGGCTACTCCTTCCAGCTTGTGCGGGTCACGCACGGCCGATTTGCCCAGCTTGCCCGCCAGCTCACGTGCGCCCGACGGCAGCACATTGACGACAAAAGTCCGGCTGCGCAGGATCATCGGCAGTGAGCGCGAATCATTCTCCACCGAGACGGCAATGAGCGGCGGCTCAAAGGAGACCTGCGTCAGCCAGTTCGCGGTGAAGGCGTTGACCTCCCCTCCATCAGCGCAGGAAACAGCGTAGAGGCCATAGGTAAATAAGCGCAGAACATGCTTTTTGGCAGCCAGATCCATAGAGCAGCGCGCTCCTCTCCTTCTTCTTCCTTCGGCTCCATCTCACTTGTCTTCTCTTGGATGGTCGGCAACCATGTTACGCTTGCTGCTTGATGGCAGCGACGCGCCCTCCCGTCATCGCCTGCAGCTCGGCAGGAGTTAAGGCGAAGAGCGCTGAGGGGGTACCTGCCGCCGCCCAAATGCGCTCATAACGCAGAAGATCCTCATCGATAAAGGTTTCCAGTGGCTCCTTATGCCCCACCGGCGGCACTCCACCGATAGCAAAGCCCGTCCGCTCCTTCACGAAATCGGCATCGGCTCGCTCAACCGCTTCGCCGACTAGCTCCGCTAACCGTTGTTCATCCACGCGATTGGCTCCACTAGCCTCGACGAGAATCGGACGCCCACTCTCCCGCCCACGGAAAACCAGCGACTTGACTATCTGCCCAAGTTCACAGCCAACGGCGCGCGCCGCCTCGCTTGCCGTGCGCGTCGAGGTCGCTAGCTCGATCACTTCGCAGTGAAACCCCCCCGCCACCAGCGCCTCTTGCACTCGACGCGCCGCCGGACTCAGGTGCGCAAATGGCTCAGTAGACATCGCGTCCTCTCTCCTTCTTGCTTGGTTTGGCCTTCCCGTCGACCAGTAGCTGAGAGCTGTTGTCACTCGGCCTCCGGCCTAGGCCAGCACGTCCTGAAGCTGAATAGTACGCCCGCGCTGCGGGCTGACCGAGATCATGGCGATGGGGGTCTCTAGCAGCTCTTCTAGACGCTTCAGGTAGTGCTTGGCTGCTCGCGGGAGATCATCATAGTCGCTGATGCCACTGGTGCTACATTGCCAGCCTTCGACCTCTTCGTAGACAGGCTCGCAGGCCGCCAGGTCGTTGAGATTGGCCGGCAGGCTGTGGATGGTCTTGCCATAGAGGCGATAGGCGGTGCAGATCTTGATGGTGGGGAAGGTATCTAGCACGTCGAGCTTGGTGATCACCATCGCATCCAGGCCGTTGAGTTGGGCCACAAAACGCCCGGCCACTGCATCGAACCAGCCGCAGCGCCTCGGTCTCCCTGTGTTGGTCCCATATTCATGACCACGGCGGCGCATCTCTTCCCCTACTTCGTCAAACAGCTCGGTTGGCATCGGCCCACTGCCTACGCGCGTGATATAGGCCTTGTAGACGCCTATCACGCGATCGATCGAGCGCGGCGGCAGGCCTGCCCCACTCGCCGCATTCGCCGCCAGCGTCGAGGAGGCGGTGACAAAGGGATAGGTACCAAAGTCGATGTCTAGCAATGCTCCCTGTGCCCCCTCAAGCAGAATGGTCTTGCGCTCGAAAAGCGCCTCGTGCAACATCGCCTGAGTATCGGTGATATAGGGGCGCAGTCGCTGGCCATACTGGAAGTACTCCCCGTGGATCTCCTCGAGCGAGAGCGGGGGCTGCCCATAGATCTGCGTGATCATGCGATTCTTCTGCTGCAGAATCGTCGCAAGCTTGCTGCGGAAGGTATCCACATCGAGTAGGTCCGCCATCCGAATACCGCTGCGGGCGTGCTTATCGACATAGGCCGGTGAGATGCCACGCTGCGTGCTGCCGATCTTCTCCTCACCACGCGCTTCCTCTTCCAGCCGGTCCAGCAGGAAATGGTAAGGCATCACGACATGAGCCCGCTCGCTGATATAGAGCCGCGAGATGTCGACTCCCTGCCTCTCTAGCTCCTCCATTTCCTCCAGCAGACCTCGCGGATCAACGACTACGCCGTTGCCGATAATACAGGAGGTTTGTGGGTAGAGAATTCCCGAGGGAATGAGACGGAAGACGAATTCTCCTTTTTCATGGACAACGCGATGGCCCGCGTTGCTCCCTCCCTGGTAGCGAACCACGAAGTGCGCCCGCGCTGCCAGTTCATCGACGATCTTCCCTTTCCCTTCATCCCCCCACTGGGCGCCAATAACTGCAACTACCGCCATAGCACTGCTCTTCCTCTTTTTCTGCTTCCTGTTTGCTCTCTCATCTGCTCCTGTCTCCAGGATACCATCCTCACCCACCTTCCTCAACCGCTCCAGTCATTCCCAGTTGTTCCCTGCCGTTCCGAGCGCACGCTCAACGACAAGGGCTTGGTGCTCCCCTCCCCAGCCAACAACCCCCATCACTCCCTGTCCGTCTCCCTATTTGCC
>NZ_JADGHT010000356.1 GCF_019683755.1 Thermogemmatispora sp.
CAATCAGCGATGCCACGGGATGAAATATAGTAAATATTATCACTGGAGCGTTTCGCGTTGCGCTTGGCCTCAGCAACGAGATAGCTGATTTCCTGCAGGCTGTGAGCGAGATAAGGGAGGTTATTGACAATACCAATTGAGAGAGAGACTAGCGGGAACTGATAGGGGCGCCCTTTCCGATCGACTCCGCTGATCGTGCCGCGCTTAAGGTCTTCAGGTCGATAGAAAGGCTGACTCAGCTCCTTGTAAGCGGCAATGATACGGCAACTGAGCAGCCGGGCTCGATCAGGTGTGGTGACCACCACAAAGTCGTCACCCCCGACGTGGCCGACGAAATCCTCCACGTTCCCGTATTCACAGACGACACGGCGGCAGATGCGTCCCACCAGACGAATCATCTCATTGCCAGCAAGGAAACCGTAGGTATCGTTAAAGGCTTTAAAATTATCGAGGTCAAGATAGAGAAGGCTCCAGGGCTCCTGACTCGTAAGCTTACACTTGATAGTCATCTCCACCTGGAGCGCCCCCGGAAGGTCAATTAGCCTCGATAGCATCACTTGCTGTACATGCCGTAGCTGTGTGCGGACACGCTCCAGCAATTCCTCAACATCGAAGGGGATGACGATATAGTCATCTGCCCCCATACGGAAAGCACGCACCTTAGCGCCGGGGTCGTTTGCGGCACTGACGACAATGATGGGGATATACATCGTCCGGGCATGCGTGCGCAGGCGCTGAATGAACTGCTCACCATCTCCTCCAGCACTCGCCATGTTAATGACGATGAGCTGAGGCATCTTGCGCAGCGCAAACTGGACAGCATCCTCGCCGTGAAGGACAGTGACCGTATGATCTCCATCACTTTCCAGACGTTTTTGCAGGATGCGAGAGATCAGACTGTTGTCCTCGACGACTAATACATTGCCCATAAGTGCTCCTGCCTCTACGCTTCACTAGCACAACGAAAGCACATTTTACCTTCCACACCAGATCTTCACAGGAACAAAAACAGCCCCATGTGACGCGGTGTGATAGAGGTGCAGAGGTATCTGTGTTAAGAGACCTCCAGGTTCGCTGCCCGGGGTGAGCACCAGCGTGCGCATAGGCCTGCAAGCCTGCCCACCACCCTTTTTCACCAGGCAGGATCAGTTATCATAGATCGTAGACCCTGGCCACTAACGACCCCTGACGATAGGGCAAACGAGCAGCTCCCCGAGCACAGGGCGAGGACTCATGCACCGCCACCCCTATCTCTGCTCCCCTCTAAAGATAAGGCAGCGCGCATGAGCAAGAGCACAGAGCAAAACAGAGCAACAAATAAATGTAGAGTTGTGAGTGTCTTCTTTCCACTATTCCACTGCCCTTTGAGTCAGCCAGGCTATTGACCGCGGGCACAGACAGAAGTTTCCGCGCGCCCCTCCGGCGGCTTCTTGTCCCCCGGTCAGCATTGCCAATCCTGAAGCTCTGTGGAGCTGGACCCAGGCTGCCTTCTACGGGTCCTGGCAACAGCGCCATACCTGCTTGCCCCATCATATTAAACGCTAGCACATAAAGCAAGCAGTGTCAACACATCAGAGATGAATTTTTCATCATCCACCTGAGCACGAGAAAGTTCAACATTTGTCTGTACGATCCAGTGTAATATCCCTGGATGGATTGGCAAAGAAAGTACTAACAAATGTTCTTGCCATGTTGCACAGAAGCAGATGGAAAACTATCTCTTCATCCAACAAGTTTCATGGTGCTCATATGGATGGCTCAGCATGGCCTTCTCTCTCTTGAACAAGCGATCTGATTTTTCCGGTCCGTCCCCAATGGGGAGCGGCTGACCAGTCCAGCCAGTCCCTTGCGGATCATAGCCCAGTGGGAAGAGCGGCAAGGTGTGCCAAGTGAGAGGGTTTCCAGGTTTTGCAGTTGACGTGCCGCGTAGCCTGCGCTAAGATAAAAGCGCCCATCCAGGCGCGAGAAACTTCTAGCGAGTCTTGAAGGGGAGCCTATGGCCATATCCTCCGCACCGACTGAGCGCAGCGTGATTTTCCCCAGTAAGGGACAGCCCTCTTTTATGCTCGAGGGTATTCTTCATTATCCCGGCCAGGCTCGTCAGGCCCCCGCCGCTGTGCTCTGCCATCCTCAGCCGGCCAGTAGCGATATGCAGGACATATTGACTTTGCTCCTGGCACGCCGTCTGGCCGAGCAGGGTATGATTGCCCTCCGCTTCAATTTCCGCGGCGTTGGTCGCAGCCAGGGGCAACAGACTGATGGCCGTCTGGAGCCGCTGGATTTGGCTGGGGCTGTTGACTTTATTCTGGCCCAGCCCGGTGTCAATCCCGCCAAGCTCTGTGTCATTGGCCATGCCTTTGGCGCCTATATTGCTCTCCAGTACGCTCCTTATGACCCGCGCATCCGCACAGTGGTTGCGATTAGCCTGCCGCTCTTTCGAGCCATTGGCGGCCTACCCCGCCAGTTCGAGCGTCCGAAGCTGTTCGTCACTGGCGAGTTCGACGAGGTGTGTCCGCTCTATAAGCTAGAGCCGTTTGTCGAACAGCAGAAAGGGCCCAAGGGTATTAAGGTCATCACTGGCGCCCGCCACTTGATGCGCGGTTATGAGGAGCCAGCCATTGAGGCGATCACGCGCTATTTGAAACGCTGGGCCGAGATGCCCGATATCTAAGCAGAGCCAGGCGGTGGCAATGCTATCGCTGAGCGCTACTGTCCTGCCATTTCTGGCAGCGAGAGAGCCAGCTATTGAGGCTAGCTCGAGTGTCCCTGCACTCACTGATCATACTCGCCACATTTGGTATAGTGAAATCTGAAGGAGCAGCTACCAGCGCAGCCTGGCTCGCCAGTTTCCTGCGGGTACAGTTCGCTTCGAGGGCTTTCATCTTGACCTTGACAGCACTCTGCGGCGATGTTACCCTTGACAACGCGTGTATTGGCTCTTTGAGAGCGATCAGCAGCTAGAGGTCAAGTCTTTTTGACAACCGCACAGGCTTGCCTTAGCGCGATCTCAGCGCCGACACCGACCAATGCTGCTTCTGCATGGCATGGCGCTAGAGAAGCTCGTGGCGCCCTCTGCCGCCGAGCAGTAGTTCCGGCAAGCTTGATGGAAGACGCTGCCCAGCCTATCCGTGGGTAGTTGGTTCAGTGTTTCTTGCCGTTTGTTTACCCGTTGATGACACGAAACAGTAGAGGAGTTAGCCCTGTGGAGAGCCTTCATCCGATCCTTCTTGAAGCTTCGCTCCATGAAACGATTTGGGGAGGAAGACGCCTGGAAGAGGACGGCTGGAAAAAGCTGCCTCCGGCGAAGCTGATCGGTGAAGCCTGGGAGACTGAGGTGAATACGCTGGCTCAGAATCCACCTTACGTCGGGAAAACCCTGGGTCAGCTGACAACAGAGTTGGGGCCCTCTCTTCTCGGCCCACAAACCGCAGCGCTGTTCGGTTCGCGCTTTCCCCTCCTGGCTAAGTTCATTGATGCTCATCAGAAATTGTCTGTGCAGGTGCACCCTGATGACGCTTACGCCGCCCAGCATGAGGGGGGTAAGCTCGGCAAAACCGAATGCTGGTATATTCTGGCCGCGGAGCCAGGGGCCACAATCATTCACGGTTTTGCCGCTCCTACGAGCCGCTCCGAAGTAGCCGCTGCCATCGAAAATGTACAGCTTGAGCGACTTCTCCACGAAGAACCAGTCAACCCAGGAGATGTAATCTTTGTTCCTGCCGGTACGGTGCATGCAATCGGCGCGGGTATTTTACTCTATGAGCTTCAAGAATATTCTGATATTACTTATCGCATGTACGACTACGGTCGCTTGACAGCCGAAGGGAAGCCGCGCGAGTTGCATATTGAAAGCGCTTTAGCTGTGGCTCATTATGGGCCTTCAGCGCGCATCAAGGTTCGGGCGGTACCCCTCCCCAGTGGGCCAGGTTATGAAGAGCGCTGTCTAGTCGCCTGTCGCTATTTTGTGCTGCGTGAATTAACGCTGAGGGGAGAGGTGCACGATCAGCCGGCAGGAAGTTGCCAGATTTTGTCATCATTGGGAGCCGAGGTAACGATTCACTACGGTCCCGCGCAGCAGCATCGGTTGAGCTTTGGACGGGGGCAGAGCGTGGTCTTGCCCGCGGCGCTTGGCCCCTATCGCCTGGAAGGTCAAGGAGTGCTGCTACGCTCCTACGTGCCAGCTCCGACAGACTTCGCCTGGCTGACCTGGAAAGGCGCCAATCCTGAGCTGGCCTGAGTCTGCAGAGATACAGGCAGACAGGCAAAGGCCACGTGTCGTTTGGCTTGTCTGAGGCTGCTCAGGCTGGCCGGGGTTGCTCAAGGCCCAGTCAAAGCCTAGTGGCGTCGCTCGCGTGAGGCCAGAAAGACTGGTCAATTGCTCGCTAACGACCTCGCTCGCGCCGTTTCTCATCCAGGTAAACGATGGTACCTTCGACGACGCGCTGCTCATCTCGCTGTGGGCCTTCGCTGGCATGGGAGGGATGATCAGCGCTCAAGCCACCCAATTCTCGCTGGAGCTGCTCGACGGTCGCCAGTACATGGGCGACCCCACGCAACAGGTCAATAACCCTAAGTACGGCCAGGAGCACTACCCAGAACGCTAGACCGACTAGTAGCGTGATGCC
>NZ_JADGHT010000357.1 GCF_019683755.1 Thermogemmatispora sp.
GAGGTGGCAGGGGAGTCGATCCGCACGAGGATACTGAAAGGGCTTAGTTGTCGGGCGGAGCGATGCGGATACGCACCGTGGCAGGGGAGTCGATCCGCACGAGGATACTGAAAGTTACGCATGTCCCGGCGTCCTGGCTCAGTCCACTCGGTGGCAGGGGAGTCGATCCGCTCGAGGATACTGAAAGACACCAATCAACACTAAAGCCAGCAAGAACACGCCGAGTGGCAGGGGAGTCGATCCGCTCGAGGATACTGAAAGTGACGGGAGCGGGCCAGCACCTGGCTCCGTCCAATGGATGTGACAGGGGAGTAGATCCGCACGAGGATACTGAAAGCACTAGCTGCTCTTTGTTGGATTGCCGTGCATAGAGACGTGGCAGGGGAGTCGATCCGCACGAGGATACTGAAAGGCTGCGACCGTCCAATGGCGCGCGCGATGGCCAGCACCGTGGCAGGGGAGTCGATCCGCATGAGGCATACTGAAAGGCGGCAAAGCGAGCATTATTCTCACGAAGCGGCATGGAGTTGCAAGGGAGTAGATCCGCACGAGGATACTGAAAGCGTGAAAAAAGCGGCGCCCGCAGGTAAATTCCACAGGCGCCGTTAGCAGTCACAGCCTACCTGGAGCCGGAGATAGCACTACGAATCTCCCCTGCCACCCCTGGCAGATTATGGCGTAGCGCATAATCACTCACCAGACAAACCCTTGGCCCCAGCTCCTGCAAGGGATGTCCGGTTTGCTTATAGTCTTGCTCAACAGGATAAGTACCGACAGCGAGCACATCGCCATACTCGCCTTCAACGAGCAGCGGCACCAACTGACCTGCCAGCCGTCCCGGCTGATGACAACGGTAGCCCTGCAGTCTCAAAAACTGAGCCAGGTCCCCAAGCTGTCGCTTCTGCTCCTCCAGGGAGAAGGCCGCCGGCGCTCGCTGCTCGACAATCGCCTGCAGCAGGCGCTGGCCAAGATGACGATCAAGGCGATAGTGCAGCACGCGATTGCCATAGTTGCGCAGACAACGATAACAGGACTGCTCACAGTGCTCTGGGCACTCCTTGAGAATCTGTAGCGTCATCCCGAGCAACTGCTCGATCTCCTGACCTACCTGGGTGGCATAGCCCGCCCCACCGGCCAATGCATCAAACAGGAAAAAGTCGATGCTACTCCCCGCTGCCTCGCCCTCGAAGGTAGGAGTGTAGTTCCAACCGATACGCAGCTCACCGGGTTGGATATCCAGCAGACGTGTGGCCGCCAGTTGCAGGGCCTGGGCCAACGTATGGGCGGCATCCGCCAGCCAACTCTGTCCCACCTCATAGCGTGTCCCCCCAGGCAGTGTCAGGCGCAACAAAAGCAAGTCACTTCGAAAAACATGCCCCAGGTAGCCATACCAGTATGAGCGGCTTTTACACCATTGCTTGCCCTGGGTGCTTAGAAAAGGGCGCGGATGACCATGATAAGAGGAACCTTCCAGCGCTGCTACCTTTCTCCCAACTACAGCGGCGCCACAGCTCCGGCAAATAGTGAAGCCAGTGCCCCCGGGGCCGGCATTAATGATGAGCAGCTCCTGATGCTCTTTGTACTCCCAGGCCACACCCCCGTTCGGCATCCGCCAGGCCAGAGAGTCGCGAATGCTCAGGGGCATCACCTGATGAGTTGCCGTGTAGATGATCCCCGGCTCTTGCTGAGGATCGTGGCCAGACGAGATCGAGCTAGCCCCCCAGGGCGCGAAGGCCGGCGGATCAAGAATCTCCTGCTCTAATAGAGGCCAACCGCACTGGGGACAAGGTCGTTCCTGGGCTTCAGTGCTAGCACTGCTGCGCTCACCCTGGCCGGTGACCTCGGTGAGGTAGCTACAGATCAGACAGAGCAGAAAACGCCGTCGTGGCTGCTCAAAGAAGCGCTCCACCGGCGACGGGCCGTGGCCGGGCGCCAGGCCAGGAAAAAGAGCCACGTAGATGCCGCCGCTCCGGTAGGTCTCCTTATTCACCACCAACTCACGCCCGGGCGCGTACTCCGTAAGGGCAATGTCGACGCTCTGCTGCGGACGCTCCTGAATGCCAAGCTGCTGATGATGCTTCTTCTCGATGACAAAGCTGCGCAGCTCGCGCGGAAAAGCATACTGTGGCAGCAGGCCCTCATCAAAGAGCAGGTCAAGTAAGAGGACCTCTTTCAAATCAGCGGCGTTGCTAGCGCTCATCCAGCCCATCGACGGTAGCAGGCGCTGCTCCTCAAACTCCCGCTGCAGCTCCTCCAGACGCGTGCAGAGACTGGCCCCAATCTCGCCAACGATGGCAAACTTGCGCTCGAGATCGCAGCGCTGGCCCTCGATCTCATCCGGCAGCCAGGCGATAACGTGGCGCGTGAAGTCAGAGGGGCGCTCCCTGAGCATCTGCTGCAGCCAGGCGGCGAAGCGGCTCAAAGTGGCGGCTCCTTTCTCGTTAAAGAAATCGCAGGCGCGACCCAGGGCCTCGGGAAGCGAACTGCGCTGTAAAGCGGCCTCCGTCTTGCCCTCCACATATTCGCGGAAAAAGGTCTGCAGAAGGGCGGCCTGAATGTGGCGCGTGAGCAGGCGCTTGTTAACGGGGGAGAGACGCGGGCAAGGTACCGGATCGCTAATCATCTCGTCGGGGTGGTCGAAGTAGTGACCGTCATGGCTGCCGTTCTCGCTGTAGGCCAGCACCGTTGAGAGAGCGGCCCCGCGTCGTCCGGCCCGTCCGGCGCGCTGCTGGTAGCTGGCGCGCGTCGGCGGGATGTTGCGCAGGCCCACCCCCAGCAACTGGCCAATATCGACGCCGACCTCCATCGTGGTGGTACAGCTCAGCACGTCGATGGCCGGCTTCTCCGCTGAGATACCGATCTCCTGGAAGCGCAGCTCGTACTCCTCGGTGGTCGACGAGACCGCCTGGCTGTCGCGGTGGGAGAGCTGGGCAGTGTGCTCCTCGGCGGTCAGGTGCATGGGACGGCGCTGCCCGGCCAGCACCTGGCGCAGTGGCTCGCGATAGAAGGCCGTGCGGGCCTGTAAACTGATGTCCTCGGTAGGGAGACGCTGCAGATTCTCGCTCCGGCAGCTCCTGGCCGGGCAGCGTCCGCGCAGCGGCTGCCAGACGAGCTGTGTGCAGTCGCGGCACTGATACCAGTCATCGTCAAGAGTCAGACGCAGGGCTAGCTGTTCTGGGCGGAGAAAACGCTGCCCGTTGGAGGGAGAGCTGCAGAGCACATCACTCATGGCCCGGCGAAACTCTTTTTCGTTGCCAACCTCGAGCAGCTCACTGGCCATTTTTTCTGCCTCAAGCGGCGGCTTGTCCTCCCGGAGACCCTCGCCAGGGACGGTCATCTGTCGATCAGAGAAGGCGATGCCATCGTCGAAAGCGCTCAATTCAAGCAGTTCGGCGATCCACTGGATCGCCAGGGCCCGCAGCTCCTCATCGCTCAGCCTGCTAGTGGAGAATTTACGGCGCAAGGAGTTGAACGCGACTGGCGCCGGCTCAATAATGGCGATGCACATGCGCGGCAGGGAATAGAAGTGGTCGGCAACCTGACGTAGGAGAGCGCGGCGATAGCCAGGGATCAGGGCCGGCTTCCAATCTTCAGCAATGGCCAGGTCTTCATTCCCCTGATAATCCTGGCGGAACTCGTGGATGCGCCTGAGTAGCTCCTTTTGAGAGTCGCCATCGAAGAAGTAGAGATCATATTGAGAACAGACAATGATAAACTCCCGCTGCAGCTTCTCATCGAGCGGCACCAGCTCCTGACCGTGGCGTCGGCGCAGGCGATCCGCGGCCAGGATCAGAGCCTCGCGGAAGGTGTCTAGCTCGACCTCGCGTGGTAGATCGCGGGCCAGGCGCGCCGCACGCTGACGGCCATCCGAAAAGAGCAGGACCTTGCGTCCCATGTTGGGGGCCGCCTCTCGCGCTGGTGTACGTGGCGGCTGCAGCTCAAACTGGCGCCGCACCAGGTTGACAAAGGGCTGCTCGCCGCGCGTTGCCAGACTGGCCAGGGCGCCAGGTGTGGTCAGCCGCTTGAGGCAGACCGGGCAGCTCTTCCAGCCATTGCCGGCTGTTGGCTGATCTCCTCCATTTCTGTCATTAGGACTTGTTTTGCTCTTGTTCTCAGGAGCAGGGCGATAGAGAGTGATAAACTCTTCCTTGCGACCCCAGGCCCACGTCGATTGTGGCCCTTTCCCGACCACATAGGCATTGCCGGTTTGAATGTGCAGGCGCAGCTCCTGCAGATGCGGCTGGGTGGAATGCTGCCGGGGATGGGGAGAGCCGATCAGGAGCAGCTCTTCATGGGCCTGGTTACGGTCCTCGCCCGGCTCGTGCCAGAGAAACAGAGTCTGGGGGCCAGCGCTGCCTGTCGTCGTGAAAACGTGCAGGAAGAGAGCCCCGCAGTTTCGGTGCGCATACAGCTCGTAGACGCGCGCGCCGCAGTCGCAATGCAGGCGAGGGGTCAGCCAGAGCCTGCCCAGCGTCGACGGCCCATCGGTCTGGTGCAGACGGGCACTACAGCGTGGATTGACGCAGGCGTAGAGCGTCGGCAGGCCGCGAAAGAGGAAATGGGCGCGCACCGGCAGCAGGGGCTGATCATCCTCACGGCAGGCG
>NZ_JADGHT010000358.1 GCF_019683755.1 Thermogemmatispora sp.
ATATTAACCTTCAATTAATTATCTATAGAGAAAAAGCGGTAGACGCTTGTGAGGAACGGCGCCCGCAGCGGTGGCGGCGTCAGTATAGCCAGGGCCAGCTCGGCTGCGGGCAAGCTCACGAGCCAAAGCCGGGTCCGGGACAGAGCTGAAGTCTGCTCAAGGTGAGACTCAGATGAAGCCTGGAGACGGTGCTTGTTCCTCAGTTGTGAACGGAAGGCTGAGGAGACTGGTCGCCGGTGCGCACCTGTAGATGCAGCTCGCGAAGCTGCTGTTCATCCACTGGCGAAGGCGCATTGAGCAAAACATCTTGAGCGCTCTGGGTTTTGGGGAAGGCAATTACCTCGCGGATCGTCTGTTCACCGGCAAGAATCATCACCAGGCGATCCAGGCCCAGCGCGATACCTCCATGCGGGGGGGCACCGTACTCAAAGGCCTCCAACATATGGCCAAAGCGCTCGCGAATCTCCTCATCGCTATAGCGCATCAAAGAAAAGACCTTATGGAGCAGCGGAGCAACATTAATACGGATGCTTCCCCCACCGATCTCGGTGCCATTGCAAATGATATCATACTGGCGTGAACGCACCTTGAGAGGTTCCGTCTCCAGCAGCGGCACATCTTCCTCCGCCATCCCAGAGAACGGATTATGCTCGGCCTCGTAGCGTCCCTCTTCTGCGTTGTAGCTTAGCAGCGGGAAGTCGACCACCCAGCAGAAAGCCAACTCCTGAGGATCGACCAGCTGCAGACGCTCAGCCAGATGCAAGCGCAAGCGAGAGAGGACCTCATTGCACACCTCGACGCGATCAGCAACGAACAGCAACAGGTCGCCTGGACCAGCCTGCATGCGTGCAACAATCGCCTGCACCTGCTCGGAGCTGAGAAACTTCGTCAGCGGTGACTTCAGCTCGCCCGTTGGGCTAATAGCTAACGAGACCAGACCTTTTGCCCCATGACTGCGGGCAAAGTCGGTTAGCTCCTCGACCTCGCGGCGACTGTAGCCTGCTGCTCCGGGCACGCGGATGCCCTTGACCGCACCGCCGGCAGCCAGCGCCTGCTGAAACACTCCGAAAGTGCCAGAGGCCAGATCAGAGATCGTCACTAGCGGCAGCTCGAAGCGCAGATCGGGGCGATCGGTTCCATAGCGTTCCAGGGCTTCCCGATACGAGAGGCGAGGGAAAGGTTTCTGCTTGATACGCTTCTGTGCCACCCGCTCAACCAAGAAGATCAGCAGCCCCTCGATGAGGTTCATCACATCATTCTCATCGACAAAAGCCATCTCAATATCAAGCTGCGTAAACTCCGGCTGCCGATCCGCCCGCTGGTCTTCATCGCGGAAACAACGCGCAATCTGAAAGTAGCGGTCTAGTCCAGCCACCATGAGCAATTGCTTGAGTTGCTGCGGCGACTGCGGCAAGGCATAGAAGTGCCCAGGATAGAGCCGGCTCGGCACCAAGTAATCGCGCGCACCTTCAGGCGTACTCTTAATCAGAATCGGGGTCTCAATCTCCAGAAAGCCGCGTTCATCGAGGTAATCGCGCATGGCCTTGATCAGGCGATGGCGCAGGATCATGTTATCACGCATCTTGGGGCGGCGCAGATCCAGATAGCGGTACTTTAAGCGCAGGATCTCATCCGCCCGGCTCTCATCGGCAATCGGAAAAGGCGGCACGCGCGAGGGATTCAGCACCTGGATTGTCGCCGCCGCTACCTCAATCTCGCCGGTCGCTAAATGGGGGTTCTCCGTACCTGGCAAGCGCGGGGTCACTGTCCCAGTGACCTCGATGACATACTCCGCACGCACTTCGCTAGCAACACGATGCGCTTCTGCTGAGCGCGAAGGATCACAGACAATTTGTGTGATCCCATAGCGATCGCGCAGATCTAGAAAGATGAGACCGCCATGATCACGTCGGCGATTGACCCAGCCCGCCAGACGCACCTGTTGACCACAATGCTCTCGACGTAGCTCTCCACAAGTATGGGTACGATGATGTACGGCGAAACTCACGATTGCTCAGAACTCCTTCCTCATTGCCGTTCGCACACATGAGAGACTTGAGAGAGGGGAACCGCCACGGGTCCGAACTCAGGCTAGCCGGTTAGAAAAAGAAAGAAAGCCTCCCTGTCAGCAGTCCCCACCAACCACTCTCTGCCTAAAAGTTTTTCATCAAGTGTACACCATCTCCTGGTCAGGCACAACTCCCCGACGAGCTGGTGTTAACGGTGACCACCGTGAGCAGGGAGGCAGTATTTTGAGCCAGCGTGTAGAGTTGACCAGCACTGGCCGGATCAGGCTGAACACTGCGCAAGGAGGCGAATAGGCTCGGCGAGGCATACTGTCCCGTTAGCTGCAGTAAGATACTATTCGACCCTGATGTCCCTCCGGCTGCCCCTCCACCAAGCGGCGTCAAGGCAAGCAGACGATGAGTAGCGCTATCCGCCACATAGAGATGAGGAATATGATTCACAAGACCAGATGCAAGGCTCGCTTTGCTAGAGGTCAAGAGTGGAACAGGACCCTGCTGCGCCGGAACGGCGACGGTAGGTACAGGAGTGGCAGCAGTGAAACCCTGATCACTGATAGGGAGAGCGCTCGGAATAGGACGTTGCACCTGCACAGGAACTGGTACCGGCTCTTGGGCTTTGCCCGAGCTGTATTGCAAGCTCTGGACGCTACCATCACCTAACAGGAGGAAGAGCTGATTGTTGGGAAACGCAGCAATGCTTACCACGTTGGCTGAGATCGGAAGCGGAGCCTGTTTGGCTGCTAGCTTGGTGCGATCGAAATCAACGATCTGGGCGCTGTTCGGGGCCTGCTTGGAGGAGAAAACCACATAGATATCACTATCCCAGACAGCCATTAACGAAGGAATCTGGCCATTAGAAAGGAGAGCTTCATCAATGGGGACTGTTTTGGCCTTCGTCTGACCCGCCTGTAGGACCGCCAGCTCATAGCTGGTTGTTGTCGCCCCCTGGCTCTGTACAGCATGAGCCAGGAGCAGATAGAGCTGCGAGCCATCATTCGCGCTGGCCATACTGAGAACTTTTCGTCCATCAAGATCAAGATGGCTCTGCAGACTATACTGCTGATTGACCTGCATCAGCGGGTAGAGCTGATTGTCTTCTCCTAGGGCGTACAAGAGCGCCTTCCCCTTCTGCTGCAAGATCGCTAGGCTGCGCGCATGAGTAGCGATACTACCGGTATTGATCGGACTGACACCAGTATTAGAGCAAGGAAGGGAAGTAATGCCAAAATGCTTATTGTACGCTACCAGGGCCGCCTGTGTGCGACTTGCGAGCGCACGCTGAAGGCTGGTTAACTGACTGCGCTGAGCATCTGAGAGCGCCACCCCTTGGAGCGAGCGTAGAGATTGCTGGGCACTGGCCAGATCCTGCAAAGCACGCGCCGGATCGCTACTGAGCTCGCCAGCCGCGCGATCGAGCAGAGTAGTGACCTGAGCCAGCACCTGATCAGGATCGGGGCCCTGACGCAGCACCAGATAGTAGAGAGAGCCAACAGCCAGTACCAGCAGGACGACCGTGATCAGCGCGACAGTGAGAGCGAAAATGCGTCCACGCCGCCGCCCCTTGGGGTGAGACAAAGCAGGAGCAGCCAGCGCAGGCTCGGCTAGAGCTGGTATTGAGCGAGCAGAGAAAGAGAAGGTACCGCTGTGACCATTACCATAGCGAGCCCCACCTTGACCCCCAGAAGAAGCCGCCGTTTCCAGAATCGCTGTATCCTCCTCGGGGCCGCCGACCGCCACCGGGCGTTTCTGGCGAGGTGGAGGCTCCACTCCTACCTCGTTGACACGGATCACAATTGCGGTAATATTGTCGGGTCCCCCATGCTCGTTAGCACGCTCCACCAGATGATAGACACTCTCCTGAGGGACAAAGCGATTGACGATTTCTTGTAGCTCATCTTCAGTAATCAGCCCAGAGAGGCCATCGGTACAGAGAACCAGCGAATCGCCTTCCTGCAGTGGCTCGGTGAAAATATCGATCTCGACATCGGGTTGGGTGCCCAGCGAGCGAGTAATCACATTGCGCTGCGCGTGAGTACGGGCCTGATCCTCAGTCAGCAAGCCTGCGCGTACCTGCTCGGCTACCCAGGAATGATCCTGAGAGATCTGCTTGACCGTCTTACCACGGATCAGATAAGCGCGGCTATCGCCCACATTGGCAATATAGGCCATATTCCCGCGCAGCACCGCTGCCACGCAGGTAGTGCCCATGCCGCTGCGCAGCATGTTCTCTGCTGCACGCTGATGGATGGCGGCATTGGCGCGCTTGATAGCACGGATCAGGGCGACTGGAACATCATCACTGTCGTCCTGATAGTAAGCCGTGCTTACAGTGTCTACGGCAATCTCGCTTGCCACTTCCCCCGCCGCATGACCGCCCATGCCATCGGCCACAATGAACAGTGAGCCTTTGGTCGCCATCACCTGGGGGTCCTTGGGGATGACATAGGCCATATTATCTTCATTGTGCTCACGCTTGCGGCCAACGTCTGTTAGCTGTGCAACGTCGAGACGGAGTTGTTTGGCCAAAGCACTTCTCTCCCGTACTTGATAGCTC
>NZ_JADGHT010000359.1 GCF_019683755.1 Thermogemmatispora sp.
CCCCAACGCGGAGTGCCTCGCCAACCGTGGCCCCCGTCCCGACTGCTACTGCGACCGCTGCGGCCACCGTGACCCCCACGGCGACCGCTAAACCAACTGCCACTAGTCAGGTGACAGCCTCGCCGACCACGGCGCCCGCTCTGTCAAACGATACAACCGCTAATCAGCAGAACAACGATAATAATACGACTGCCACGACACGTATCGCTCAGCGCAATAATCTGAGCTTCCTTCCTGTGATTACGGCTGCGGTCCTGCTCCTGCTGGCTCTGATTTTAGTGGGCGTGCTGCTCTTGCGCCACTATATTGCGCCCGAGCCATTGCCGCGTCCACGCCTGGCCTCTGGAGCGCGTCCCTGGCGCCGCACACGCAGCCCCGAGAGTCTGGCTGGAGATCGCGATCTGGCGGGCAATCCTCTCCCCCTGCCTATCGAGGGCAGTCCCAGCAGCACCATGCTTACTAATGGCTGGCAGTCTTCTGCCACCGGAGCGACTTCCCCCCAACAGCCGCCGCTCCGTCTAGGCACTATGAACGTATCTAGCGAATCTTTTGCTGCCGCGCCAACCCAAATGCAGCCGGCAGTTCCCAGCTCAGCGCCAGGCCCATCAGCTTCTGCGGCTCCGACGCCGGCGCTGACTACGCCTTCACCCTTGCCTGGCCATGACCTGCCTCTTGTGCCTACTGGGCTGACCGTGACACCAGGCAGTTCTTCCTCAGCCCAGCACAGGCAGAATGGTCTATCATCTGGCTCGCTGGAAGATACGGCGCGACGCCCTACTGTTCCCCCCTCAGCCGCCGGTGGAGGCTCTCGCTCCTCCAGCCGCCTCAAGCGTAACTTCCTCTTTCCTACGACCAGTCTGATGCCAACTACAGGCGAGCTACCGGTCGCCTCCAATCTTGCCTTTCCGCCCCATGGAACCAGCCCCTTCAATGGGAACTTCCTCTTTCCTACGACCAGTCTGGTTCCAGCCGAAGGGTTGCCGCTTTCGTCCAGCGGTGGCCTCCCTGAGCTGCCTCCTCAGCAACTCTCGCCGCAACCGGGGCAGCCAGGGCTTCCCGCTGAAGGATCGGCCCGCGAGCGTCAGACAGAACCTGGCACATCAGCCTTGCCTCCCTGGCTGGCCAGTCTGACTGACAAGACCGAGACGAAAGCCCCCTCCGAAGGGGAGGACTGGGTCCCGAAGCAATCGTAGTCGTCAGCCTGCGGGGCCGTTACCTTTCCGCTACCTTTGTTGGGCAGCGCTGAGCAGTCGGCTCTACCCGCTGTGCCTGTGAGCACAGCGGGAGCAGGCTCGGGCCAGCAAGGCACATGAGCAGAGGCTAGCTCTCGATCTAGCCTCCAGAGAGCAGCCCTGCTCTGTTGGCTGAAGCTGGCGCCTATGCTCGTCTACTCAGTGCGCAGAGCAATAATCGGGTCAAGTCGCGCCGCACGCACTGCCGGGTAAAAGCCAAATGTTACCCCAACCAGGGCCGAGACCCCAAAAGCCAGGATGATCGACAGCAGCTGCGGCACAAAGGGCACGCCGAAATTGGTCGTCATCAGCCATCCCACGAGCAGGCCGAGGATAATCCCTAGGATACCCCCTAGTGAACTAAGCGCTAGCGCCTCGATCAGGAACTGATTGCGAATATCTCTCCTTCTCGCTCCGACCGCCATCCGAATGCCAATCTCACGCGTTCGTTCTGTGACTGAGACCAGCATGATATTCATGATGCCGATCCCTCCGACAGTCAGAGAGATACCAGCGATTCCCACGAGGAGCAGAGTCAGGGTCTGTGTTGCCTGGCGCGCCGTCTGAAGTAACTGGTTGGCATTACGAATCTGGAAGTCAGCAGGATTACCGGCGCTGATGCGGTGGCGTTTTAAGAGCGTGGAATTGACGGCCTTTTGTACTTCATCGACATGTTCAGCTTTATCGACCAAGACCTGAATCTGATCGACGTAGCCGGTGTTTTTGAGACGCATTGAGGCCGAGGAAAAGGGGACAAAAATGACATCATCCTGTGTAAAGGCTCCAAAGGAGCCTTTCGGCTGCAAGACGCCCACGACGCGAAACATCTGGGAGCCAATGCGGATCATTTGGCCAACGGGATCGGTACCAGACGGGGCAAAGAGACTGTTGGCCACTACTTGGCCGAGCACTGCTACAGGTAAGCCTGCCAGTTCATCGTGAGCGTTGAGCCAGCGTCCACGGGCAATTTCCCAGCCCTGGATCTGCTGATAGCCTGGGTAGACGCCCTGGATACGCGTATTCCAGTTCTGGCTGCCATAGACCACTTGCGCAGCAGTCGAGAGAACCGGCGAAACCTGGACGACATGCGCGATGGAAGCTAAGGCATCGGCATCCCCTTGGGTCAGGCTCTGCTGCGTGCCCAGCGAGCTGAACGCCCCGCTGCTAGTGGCGGCGCCAGGGATAATCAGTAGGGTGTTAGTCCCCAAGACATTTAGGCGGGCCTGAATCAGTACGCTGGCTCCTTGGGTCAGGGTCATGGCAGCGATCACAGCGGCTACGCCGATGACGACCCCCAGGGTGGTCAGGAGTGAGCGCAGGCGATTGGCCCACAGGGCTTCAAAGGCGCTTGTCAGGTTGGCGATGAAGAGGCCGCCTCGGCGCCGCTCTCGACGCTTGCGCACTTGCTTCCCACTTTTGACAGGCAGAGCCTGAGCGGTCCTCTGGGAATCGCTGCGCCCGCGGACGCGCCCAGCCTGTGCGTCCGTGCTGACAGTTGTTTGCGTCTGACGTTTCTGCTCAACCGGATCGCTCATTGCTCTCCCTCCGCTGGAAGCGCTCGATAGCCATCGCTGCTGATCTGGTGCAGTTGGAGCAGCTCGCTGTGAGCCGAGCGCACCGCTGTGACTGGTTCATCGCTGACTATTTGCCCATCACGGAAGAGAATGCGCCGGTGTGCATAGGCGGCGATATCAGCCTCATGTGTCACCAGAACAATGGTAAGACCGCGGGCGTTGAGCGTTTGCAAAATAGCCATAATCTCGACGCTGGTGCGACTATCAAGATTGCCGGTTGGCTCATCGGCCAGCAAGAGGGCCGGATTATTGACCAGGGCGCGCGCGATGGCGACGCGCTGCTGCTGCCCCCCAGATAGCTGTGAGGGTCGATGATGCAAGCGACTGCCTAGACCGACTAGCTCCAGGGCACGCCGTGCCCGCCGCTCCTGTTCAGCGCGCGATAGCCCGGCATACATCAAGGGAAGGGCAACATTCTGAAGGGCTGTGGCACGGGCGAGCAAATGAAAGCTTTGAAAGACGAAGCCGATGCGCCGATTGCGCACCTCAGCCAGCTCGTCCGGGGTCATCTGGCTGACTTTGCGTCCTACCAGCCAATAGTCACCACTGCTTGGGCGATCCAGGCAGCCAAGTACATTCATAAAAGTCGTTTTGCCTGAGCCGGAAGGCCCCATAATAGCCACAAACTCGCCAGCCCTGACGGTCAGTGAGACACCGCGCAGCGCCGGAACAGTCGTTTCTCCGAGACGGTAGGTCTTGGTGAGGTTGCGCACCACTACAATCGGTGGGCGCTGCTGAGTCACAGGCGAGCGTTGCTGATCTCCCTGTACCAGGCGTGCTTCTCTCTCGTCCATACTGCTCTTCTCTCTAGGCTTGAGCATCAGCTCCTTCTATACCGTAGTTCGTCGCGGCTTTGCCACCTAGGGCCGCTGGCGGGCGATGAGCGTCTTTGTGCCTTCCTCCTAGTTGAAGAGTTCTCGCTCCGCTGATCCTGCAGCTTGGCGCTGGCTCAGCATCCTTGCTGCAGTCCCCGCATTTATTAGATCACAACAGAGCTTTAGCTGCCCGCCTGAGTCAGAGCGGTGAACGGCCCGCCCTGAGCTCCGGTCACAATGCTTTCACCGAGCTCCAAACCAGCCAAGACCTCATAAGTATTGCCATCAGTCAGTCCGAGCACTACCGGCTTGACGACCCAGCGCTCACCAGAGCGCTCTAGCACGTAACCTGGCGTCGGTTGCTCGCCAGGAGGCAGATTATGCAGGTCCTGCAGCAACTGATGCGCCTGAGCGAGAGCGGTTTTGACCTGAGCCGGATCAATAACAGGGGACCCGTTGCGCTCGCTAAGAGTGGCGGCATTGCGCGCAAAATTGATAGCATCAGTGGGGACGAGTAGGACATCTTCATGTTGAAGCGTTGTAATTGTGAGATTGGCAGTCATTCCAGGAAGCAAATGCGCGCCGCGCGCACTGCCGAGATCAACATTGATGGTGACCGGATAGGTTACGACATTGGAGACACTTTGACCAAGTGGGGAGATGGCGCGAATGGTACCACTAAATTGACGATTGCCATAGGCGCTGACCGTAAAGTGGACTTGCTGGCCGGTATTCACAGCCCCAATATCAGCCTCATTGACATTGGCGGTGATCTGAAGACTGGAGAGATCGACGAGCTGAATAAAGGCCGTTGTAGCAGGGCTGGAGACTGCCCCCGTCGTCCCTGCGCTTGAGCTGCTACTTTGACTGGTACCACTGAGGCCGCTGGTTGTCCCCCCAATAGGACCCCCGGGATAGCTGCCGACGCTGGTCGCTTAGTAGCAAATTAA
>NZ_JADGHT010000360.1 GCF_019683755.1 Thermogemmatispora sp.
CCGACATTGTGGTTATCGATACTGAGCGGCCCTGGAGAGTGAGAAAGGAGGATCTCTATACCAAAAACCAATGGTCAGTCTATGAAGGCCAGGAATTGATTGGTCGCCCGATAGCGACCTTTTTGCGTGGTCAGCTCGTCTATCGCGATGGCCAGATCATTGGTGAGCCTCAAGGCCGCTGGCTTAAGCGTGAGGCGGCTGCCGGATAGACTTGCGTGCACACACTAGCTGAGCAGGCTTGCTTTTCTTAAAGCAAGCCTGCTCGTTGTACCTGATCAATCCGTGCAATCTCCTTACTTGAAGGCCTGACGGTGTCGCGCCCTTTCCTCATCTAAGCTCCGCACGCTTGTTGGAAGAGCTGCAAGCTGGAACACGCTGTGACGCCTAGAGTCCCCCGAAGGCTTTCCCCAGATCGTGAAAGACCATCACCCGCGACCATTACTTTGGTCATGCCTGCCAGGCGGATTCATTGTCAGCGCTGTGTAAATTAACTAAGATGTACAAACGAAAAAATATTTCACGATACACTGTGGTGTACCCCCCCCGACGTGCCTGCGCGATGAAGACTGGGTTGCACGTCGTTGCCGAAGAACAATCGCGGCTGGGCGATTGAAACAAAAGAGGATGGTGCATGAATCCTGAAGCTTTGATTGGAATGAGGCTGGGGACCTGCACGCTCCAGCGCTTGATCGGGCAGGGTGGTATGGGCGCGGTGTTCCTGGCGCAGCAGTCGCGACCGCGCCGTCAGGTGGCTGTCAAAGTACTCTTTCCGATGGCCTCACTGACGCCCCATCAGCTGGCAGCCTTTCTGGAGCGTTTTCGACGTGAGACGGATGCGGCCGCTTCGCTGGAGCATCCCAATATTATGCCGGTCTATGAGTACGGAGAACAGCATGGCCTGGCCTATCTGGTCATGCCCTATATCAGCGGGGGGACACTGCGCGATGAGATGGAGCGCGAGGGCGCAATGGCCCTGCCCAAGGTGCTCAATTATCTTGAGCAGTTGGCCGCTGCCCTTGATTTTGCCCACGAGCGGGGTGTGATTCACCGTGATGTCAAGCCGGCCAATATTCTGAAGACCCCTGAGGGACGCTTGTTGCTGACTGATTTCGGCCTGGTCAAGATTATCTCGGAGGAGCGAGCGAACCAGGTGCGTTTGACTGGGCCGGGGGCTCCGGTGGGCACTCCTGACTATATGTCGCCCGAGCAGGTGCTTGGGCAGCCGGTCGATGGCCGCGCCGATCTCTACTCGCTTGGAGTCATTCTCTACCAGATGGTGACGGGTGTGGCTCCTTTCAGAGGTGAGGCCCCGATGCAGATCGCGGCTCAGCATCTGCAGACTCCTCCCACGTCGCCGCGAGTTTTTCGTCCTGATCTGCCGGTCGCTGCCGAGCAGGTGATTTTGCGCGCACTTGCGAAAAATCCTGCAGATCGCTACTTCACTGGACAGGAGATGGCCTTGGCCTTCCGTCTGGCTTTGACTTCGGCTGGCATCAGTGTCGATACGGGACAGAATCCAGCGATTGCGGCTTTGGGTCTCTCGGGGAAGTTTGCTGTTCCAGGCAACGCCGGGGGACTGTTTGATCCGCGCTGGACGAAAGCCAGTGCGCCGCAGCCGGTCCTGGATGCTGCTGCTATGCCGCAAGCTCCCGCTGCAGAAGCGGCGTCTCAGATGCAGACGAGAGTAGCAGGAGAGCAGCCGATACCGTCTTTCCCAGCTCCTTCGCTGAAGCTTCCTACGGCTGAGCCTGCTCTGCCGACCGCGAAGCTACCGGTAACCAACAGCTCTAGCCGTCGTGGTGGCCTGCTCTCTCGCACCGGTATGTTCCCCCGCGTGGGTACCGGTGTTATGCCAGAGACCGTAGCTGGCCAGGTTGGTCCGGTCACCAATGAGCAGCCTGCCGTTCTCTGGCAAGCTGAGGAGCGGCAACCGCATAATTTCACTGATCCGCTGCCATCCCTGGCTGCGGCTGTGCCCAGCTCTGGTCTGGCTGGGGAGCGAGAGCAGCAATCTGCGGATGCTCAGAGCGGTCAGCAGCTTTCATCTGCGCGCTCCGCGACGACGGGGGCACTTGCCCCCGTGGCTCAGCAAACAGCCACGTCACCTCTGGTAAAATTGACTGGTCCGGTCAAGGTGGTCAAGGTCCCTGTGGCCGGTCAGCCGGGCCGCTATGTCACCGGTCTGCTGCCATTGACTGCCGCTAGTACAGGTCAAGCGAAAAGCGCGTCGAGAGGCGAGCGTCGTCGAGCCCGCATGGTCGTAACTCTGATTGTGGCGGCGCTCATCCTGGTCGTTGGCTCTGGTCTCCTGCTGTGGGGTCATTTGCATAGTGCTCAGAAGACTGAGCCACAGGTCACTGCGACCCCTGGCCTCCAGACCACCGCCTCGCCGATGGCCACGGCTGCCGGTGCGAGTGATGTACTCTTCTCCGATCCGCTGTCACAGAATATCCATGATTGGCCGACAACGCCTGCAGACACCTATGCCTTTAAGGATGGTGCTTACCATATTACCAACCATAGCCAGAAGGGCATCGCCGTTGTCCTGCAGTCCGCGCCGTTCACCGGTCCAATTGGCTATAGCCTGACGATGCAGGAGGTGAAGGGCGACGATACCAATGTCAATAACTCGTTCGGCCTGATTCTGCGCTTTAGCCAGCAGACGCGTAGTGGCAAGACGGTGACGACTTTCTATAGCTTCGAGGTTCAGAATATCAAAGGCGGAGAGTACCGCTTCTATAAGTATGACGATAGTCGTGGCCCCAATAATGCTTGGGGTACTCCGATCTGGCGCAAGAAGTTCGGCAGCGAGTTCCACCAGGGGCAGGGGCCGAAAAATGTTAATACCTTGAAGGTCTTTGCCAATGGTTCTAGCTTTACCTTTATCGTCAATGGGAAGGTTGTGGGCCAGACCAAAGATAGCTCGCTTCCCTCGGGTACAGTCGGCATGCTGGTGAATCTCAATGGGACGGAGGTCGCTTTTAAAGATCTGTTGATTACGCGCAACTAGACGAGGGATGCGCGGCTGTGGTTGGCGTGAGCCTTGTTATGAGTAATCTGTTGCAGGCTTGCTGTCGGTTACCAGCCATACTGGCGCCACTTGCGAGAGGCGTTCTGCAAAGGTCAGAATGAGCGTTCGTGTAGACGCCGCTCAAGAGCCGCTTCTCTGCGCCAGAGTTGAAGCAAGACGAGCAGGTACTTTCTCAAGAGAGGGAGGACAGCCGGGGATGCAATCATCGCAGAGTCAAGATCAGCCACGCCCAAGACGGAGCCTCTTCGACCCTTTCTGGCAACAGCAGGGCGTACAGGGCGCTGCTGACTTGCCTGCTGCTCAGACAGCGTCACAGCAGGTGCTTCCAAAAGAGGCGGCAGGAAACAACGTCGTGTCTGGTCGGGAAGAGACTCCCGCCGACGTTGGAACGCCTAGTCCCCGTCCCGTGCGCAAGCTTGGCCTGTTGAGCGCCGCTCGCCTCCAGAGTGAGACCGGTCTGCCTGCTGGCTCCGCGGCGGGCGAGACCCAGGTATCTCAAATGCCTTTCCCAGGCACAAACCAGCCGTTTCAGCCTCCGATGCCTAGTGCGAGCCTAACAGCTCCTTCTTCCTTTGGACCGGCAACATTCTCGCCCTCAACGACCACAGGCTCTGTGACGGATGCAGAGACTGAGGCACCAACAATAGCCTTGGAGAGGACTGCTCTCTTTCCAGGACAACAGATAGCAGCTAGTAACTCTCTCCCTGATGAAGGCGCTCAAACGGCTGTGCCTCAATCAGGAACGATGCAGGGACTCTCCACGGCTGGTTCGGGAGCGGCAGCAGATATCCAACTGCCTTTCCCTTCGACGGCTCCTACCTCCTTTGCTGGCTTCTCGCCTAATGTCACTCGTGTCCTCTCACCATTAACAGGCCCGCTCCCAGGCGGCGTAACAAGCACCCTGCCTCGCACAACTACCGGTGCCCTGGGGGCCTCACCCTTCGTTGAGGCAGGTGGAAGCAAGAATACGGCAACGCTGACAGGCGCTCTGCGCCTGGTGCAGATCCCTGTCGCTGGTCAGCCAGGACGCTACGTGACCAGTATGCTGCCAGTCTTGACTGAGCCAACCCAGTCTTCTCCCTCCCAAGCAGAGACGGCGCGAGTCAGCCTCTCGCCGACCTCTCTCTGGAAGCAGAGAAGAAATCTCTTACTCTTGCTGTGTGTCTTGCTCGTGGTGCTTACCGGTTCAGGGTTGCTTGTGTTTGCCCGCTTGCATGCAAATCCGGCACCCCAGGCGAGGAAAGGGGCTGTAACCGCAGCGGTAGCTACGGGAACGGCGGTAGTTAAGGGGACGCCAACGCCGGCGGTCGTGATGGAGGACCCACTGGATCAGAATATTCATAACTGGCCCGTGACCACCAGCGGCTCTCGCCTCTTCATTTTCAAGAACGGGGCTTATCATATCATTAACAATGATGATAATAACATGGCGGTGGCGATCTTGCCTGATGCTCCGGGGCCATTGCTGAGCACTTCCCTGGCCTATACTCTAACGATGCAGGAAATCAAAGG
>NZ_JADGHT010000361.1 GCF_019683755.1 Thermogemmatispora sp.
TCCCCAGATAGCCGAAAAGCGTTGCTCCGGTCATGTTGGGAACCAGACCCCAGATGCTCACCACCACAAAGTCGAGGAGCATGATCACACTCACCGCCAGAGCTGGGGAGCCGCTACGTCGGCTGGTTGTGCCCAAGCGCTCCGTAATGAACCCATCGCGTCCCAACGCGTAAAGGATGCGTGCCCCAGCGTTAGCTGTACCCAGAGCGCTGGCGAAAGCACTGATCGTCGCACCAAAGTCAAGCAGCACGGCCATCCAGCGACCAACGTAGCGGTGCGCCAGATCATCGAGAGGTGCCGCTGACTGAGCGAAGCTGGCGATTCCCGTGCGACTCAAACCAAAGCCCAGGGTCTGCGCATAAGTCACCACAACATAAAAGAGGCCAGTCCCAAAGACCGCTGCCAGAATAGCCAGGGGGATATTGCGGCGCGGATTACGGGTCTCCTCACCGAGGGTGGCAGCGCCTTCGAAGCCGGCAAAGGAGAGAAAACCGAAGACCGCCGCCAGCGCCACGGCATTGAGCGGCTCAGATGAGGGAGTAAAGGGCGTGAGCGAAAGCTGCCCCAGGTTATCCAGGCGGACCAAAATCACTACCACCAGGGCCACGATCAGCAGCACCGAAATACCCTCCATTGCCAGCGTCAGACGCGTCGAGAGCGTAATACGGCTGTAAGCAAACAACCAGATCAACAAACCCGCCAGCAATGCGAGTGGAAGCCAGCTCACATTCAGGCCCAGGCTGGCCAAGAACGCCTGGGCAAAGTTGCCCACCTCAGCCGTCGAGGCGCAAGTGAAAGCAAGATAGGTGCCAAGCAAGGCCCAGCCAGAAAAAAAGCCAACGCGTGGCCCGAGAGCAATGCCATTAAAAGCATAGACCGAGCCACTATGAGCGAAATAACGGCTAAACTGGATAAACGAGAAGCTGGCCAGACCGACGGCAAGTGTGGCGAGCAAGAAGGCCAGTGGCACAGTGCTCCCAGTAATCCCTGCGGCCAGTGAGCCATTAAGCGCCATCGCCGCAGTGGGCGCCATAATACCAATGGAGAGCGCGATGCTCTCCAAAAACGACAATTCACGGCGAAGACCGCTTGTCTCTGGCTCCAAGTCTAACCTCCTGATATAAGGGGTAAAGAGGCACCCAGCGCGACAAGCTACCAGCCTGACTCTCGTGGCTGTCTGCCTGCCCGCGCCAGCACTGAAGACAGCCGTGCTGCGAAAACAACAACTGCCCGCTTGAAAGGATAATCTATTTCGCCTCAGAAGGCAACCTTCAAGCGGGCAGCGATCCAGCAAAAAGCAAGCAAGCCTGGGCTGGAAGAGGGAACAAACGTAGCTCCTCTCAAAGCGGACGAAGGGGAGAAAAGAGCAGAGCAAGCGCACCCATCAGTTTGATCCCTGGCCTCAGCCAGGCACCAGCTCAGTCAGCACTTACGCTACTAGCGAGCCTGTCTCTCTAACTTCGCTGTCAGCCAGGATATCAGCGATGAGGAAGCCGACAGCATCGCTCCACCCGCCACTCAGCGGCAAACTGCTGACGAGTTACGTCACGCATCAGCGCCGGGGCGGGAGCATCTACCGACGCAGCGCAGCAGGGCACTAGCGACGCTGGGCAGCGATAAACGAAGCGTACCAACGACCGCTATCTTTAACAATGCGCCGCTGGGTAGAATAATCGACATAGACCAGACCGAAGCGCTTACTATAGCCGAAAGCCCACTCAAAATTGTCGAGCAAGGACCAGACCATATAGCCCTTGAGCGGCACCTGCTGAGCGAGCGCGCGGCTCAGCGCCTCGATATGCGTCTGAAGATAATGGATACGCTGCCAGTCATGAACACTATCCCCACCATGCCAGTGATCCTCAAAGGCCGCGCCATTTTCCGTCACCAGCAAGGCCTTGGGTCGATACTCGCGGTGGAGACGAGTCAAGATTACCTCTAGCCCTTCTGGAAAGATCTCCCAACCCATATCGGTATAGGCTGCCCCAGGAATCCGCTCAATCACCTCATAACCAGGGCTTCCTGGAGAAGAGGCAGCAGAGGAGGCGATGACGCCACGCACAAGCATCCGACTGTAGTAATTGACGCCCAAGAAGTCCAGCGGCGTAGCGATCACAGCCAGATCATCAGCATGAACCGGCGGCGGAGCCACACCCAAAACACTGAAGAGCGATGTCGGGTACTCAGCGCGAAATAACGGATCAAGGAACCAGCGATTACGAAAAGTATCCGCCTGTTCCACTGCCTGCAGCGTTTCAGGCCGCTCATCCGCTGCATAAACTGGGTAGAAATCCAGAGCGATACCGATCTGGGCTCCGTGAGGCAGGACAGAACGCAAGCGCTGAGTGGCAAGGCCGTGGGAGAGCAGAATATGGTGACCGACCGTGACAGCGAGCTGTTTATCGTGCATACCAGGGGCATGAATGCCCAGCGCGTAGCCCAAATACGAGCTGCACCACGGCTCATTCTGCGTAATCCACCAGCGGACGCGATCGCCCAAGCGGCGCGCTACCACCTCGGCATACTCAGCGAAGGCCTGAGCGGTATCGCGCACCAGCCAACCGCCGCGATCCTCAAGGGCGGCTGGCAAATCCCAGTGATAAAGGGTAACCAGCGGTTCAATGCCACGAGCGAGCAAGGTATCCACCAGACGCTCGTAGAAAGCAAGGCCCCGCTCATTCACGGGGCCAGTTCCCTGGGGCAGGACCCGGGGCCAGGCGATCGAAAAGCGGTAAGCGCGCAAATTAAGGCGGGCCATCAGTGCCACATCTTCCTCCATATGGTGATAGTGGTCAGCGGCCACATCACCAGTCTGGCCCTGGAAGATCGCTCCAGGCCGGATCACAAAGCGGTCCCAGATAGAAGGCGCGCGACCATCCTCACGCACCGCGCCCTCGATCTGATAAGCCGATGTGGCGGCTCCCCAGAGAAAGCCAGGAGGGAAGCCGCCAGCCAGGTCACTGCCCCCTGCCAGCGAGGCGGGGAGACTACGATGGTCCTGTGGACGACCAGTAATGCTCATTGATCCTCCTTCAGTAGAGGCAGCAGCCGGCGGGAGCCGTGCCTCTCTCCCGCCTTGCCTGCCGCCTAAATCTATCTGCTTCGTCCCTGGATGTAGCAGTGCATCCATTCATGCCTGAATGAGCAGAGAATGGATAAAAAACGCATTTATTTTCACAACTCAGCAAGAAGTCACCCGCTATGAAAAGGATGGCCTGCAGGATTGATCGACGATGGCCATTAGGCAACCACAGCCCTGGCCTTAAGCAGCTTACGCAGCTTACGCGGCATAGCCTGGCGCAGGCTGGGATTAGCCAGTTCATCAATACCGAAGTTCACCAGTGTCAAGGCGCCACACACCAGGGCGACACAAAGACCAGCAGGGACGAACAGCCACCATTGACCAGTGATCAAGGCTCCATTCAACTGAGCCCAGAAGAGAATCGAACCCCAGCTCGCGCGTGAGACATCGCCCAGACCAAGAAACTCCAAGGCTACCTCCGCGCCGAGGGCATAGACAAAGGTGCCGACATAGGTTGAAGCAACCAGGGCGATCTCATTGGGCAGAATCTCCATGAAAATCATGCGCCAGGTCACCTCTCCCATCGAACGCGCTGCCGTCACAAACTCACGCTCCTTTAACGAAAGCGTCTGCGAGCGTAGCACCCGCGCCCCATAGGCCCAGGACGTGAAGAGCAGCACCATCGCGATCACAAACTCATTCTTCCCGGCTCCGCTGACACTGGCCAGGGACGCCAGCACGATGGCCAGCGGCAAGCCAGGCAGCACCAAGAAAATATTGATCAGCAGCGAAAGCACCTCATCGATCAGGCCGCCGAAGTAGGCGGAGCTAAGCCCGAAAATCACCTGCAGCGCTGTTGAGCCGGTAGCGGCCACAAAGCCAATCAACAGCGAGACCCGGGCCCCATAGACAATCTGCGAAAACATGTCCTGCCCCAGGCTGCTCGTCCCCAGAATATGTTCACGACTGGGTGGCTGAGCGCCGTGAGCCACCTGACTGTTAGGACCATCCGGCGGGTAGGGCGTCAACAGAGGAGCGGCCAAGGCTACCAGCACAAAGAACAGCAAGATAGCCAGGCCAGCCGCGATCTTGGGATTGCGATACAGCAGACGCAGAGCGCTCAACAACGGTCCGCGCTGACGTCGATCAGTCTGCTCTACCAAAGCCGCCGTCTCGATAGGGGTCTCACTCATGTTGCTGACTTGCATTGTTAAGCCCTCCCGTGTCGAATGCGCGGATCAAGCACGCTATAGACCAGCTCAGCCAGGAAATTGGCCGCCAGCACCGTCAAAGCCAACACCAGAAAACCGCCTTCGATCAGCGCATAATCGCTTTCCGAGGCACCGCGGAACAGATGATAACCGATGCCGGGGTAGTTAAAGACAATCTCCGTCAGCAAAGAGCCGCTGACCACCAGGCCCAGCGAAATCGAGAAACTCGTGATACTGGGTAGCACCGCGTTGCGCGCTGCATACGCAAAGACCACACGCAGGGGAGAGAGACCCTTCGCC
>NZ_JADGHT010000362.1 GCF_019683755.1 Thermogemmatispora sp.
AGTGTCAGTCCAAGACTCTACATTGCCTGCGGTATTTCAGGCGCGGCTCAACACACCAGTGGCATCCGGGAGGCTCAGACCATTATTGCTATTAACCCTGATCGCAACGCGCCGATTTTTGCGTTGGCGGATCTTGGGCTCCTGGGGGATGCCAGAGAGATTCTGCGTCGGGCTATCCAGCTCCTGGAAGAAGAGCCAGTAGGTGCCTGAACGGCTCTGCCGATGCTCTTCTTTCTACATAGCTGCCTGTATGTACCTGCTGATCGCCGGCTGACACTCTCTTCTCTGGCTTTGCCAGCCGCCATAGAGAATGGATACAATGATATCTGCCAGGAGCAACATATCCTGACGATTCACGAGAAGCGAGGAGCAAGAGACATCGCCATGAAAGCTGTGCAATTTGCTCGTTACGGTGGACCTGAAGTTCTGGAATTGCGCGAGGTCCCAGACCCCGTTCCCGCCGCGGATGAAGTGCTGATTGATGTGAAGGCGACGACCGTCAACCGTCTTGATCTTTTTCAGCGGGCAGGGAGCAGGCCCGTGCCGAACTTGCCTTATACGCCAGGTTTGGAGGCCGCGGGCGTGGTAGTTGCAGACAGCAATGGCTTCAAGGCGGGTGAACGTGTGCTGACCACGCGGGCACCGGAGGCCCGTGGCGGTGGTGGCTATGCCAGCCGCATTGCGGTACCCGCCTCCCATCTTGTGCGCATTCCTGCCGATGTCTCCTTTGAGCAAGCAGCTGCTGCCGGTCTGGCAGCCTCGACGGCCTGGGCTGCACTGTTCGATCTCGGTAATCTGAAGGCAGGCGAGCGTGTGCTTGTGTGGGCGGGAGCGAGCGGTGTCGGCACCTGGGCTATTCAGTTCGCCAGACACGTCGGTGCTTGGGTCACCACCACCGCCAGTAACGCGGAGAAATCGGAGGCCCTGCGCCGCCTTGGGGCAGATATGATTGTGAACTACCGTGAGGAGAAGGTCGGTCAGGTGGTGCGTAACGCCCACGGTGTTAACCTAGTCATTGAACTCGTCGGCACCACCCTTCAGGATAGCCTCGACGCCTGCGTGAATGATGGGCGAGTGGTGCTGATTGGCAACCTGGGCGGTCAACAGTCTACCGTTGATACGCAGTCCTGGCGCCTCAAACGGGTGACAGTCATCGGCGGTGGTACTCTACGTACCTCACCTGCTAATGAGCAGCGCATTCTGCAGCTTATTGCCGAGAAGGCAGTGACGCCCATCATCGCCCGTGTCATGCCGATCAGTGAGGTGGCTGAGGCTCACCGACTCTTGGCAGCAGGCGCGGTCACAGGGAAGATCGTTCTCTTGCACTCCTAAGCTACTGCCATGAGCAGGAGATGAGAGGGAAGCTGGACCGGGCAAGGGCAGGCAGAGATCAGCTTCCAGCACTGTCCCGCCTGATCTGAACCAGACCAGCTCTCCCTCGCTATCTCGGACTCTCCTCGGCAGGAATCAGCAAGGTTGTGATGAGTTGTGCACTGCGCAGGCGGAGCGTGCTCCCGCGCTCCACTGGCACCAGGTGTTCACAGAGCAGCGGTATTGTATGACAATGAAAGCTGAGACACAGCGATGCATGCGCAGCAGCAGTTTGATGTAATCGTCGTAGGCGCTGGGCCAGCGGGAAGTAGCGCGGCGTTGAGGCTGGCGCGCGCTGGTTTGCGTGTAGCCTTGATCGAGCGCGGTGAGTATCCAGGTGCCAAAAATGTCTCTGGAGCTGTTTTCTATGCCCCTGGCCTGCTGGCCGAATTGCTCCCTTCTTTTTGGGAAGATGCCCCTTTTGAACGCTATATCACACGCCGGGTCCTGACTTTCTTGGGGAAGGATGCGGCGCTCTCGCTTGACTTTCGCACCCGTCATTTTGCCACTCCCCCCTACAATGGAGTAACGCTCCTGCGCCCCAAATTTGACCGCTGGCTGGCCAGTAAGGCGGTTGAGGCTGGCGCTTTGCTCATTACTTCGACCGTAGTCGATGATCTGCTCTATGAGGGAGAGCGAGTCATAGGTGTGCAGTGCCGACGTGAGGCTGGCGCTCTCTATGCTCCCGTGGTCATTGCAGCCGATGGCGCTAACTCGTTCCTGGCCAAAAAGGCTGGCTTACAGCGCGAGTTCTCTCCAGAAGAAATGAGCTTGGGCGTCAAAGAGGTGCTGCGCCTCAGTGCACGTACAATCGAGGAGCGTTTTAACCTGACCGGCGATGAGGGGATGGCCAGCGAGTACGTGGGCGAAGCTACAGGCCCTGTCAAAGGCGGAGCCTTTCTGTACACCAATCGTGAGACGCTCTCGCTCGGTATCATTGTCCAGATCGCTTCCCTTGCCCGGCAACGGGTCAAACCCTATGAGCTGCTCGACCGTTTCAAGCAGCATCCATCGGTTGCTCCGCTGGTGCGCGACGGGGTGACGCTGGAGTACTCGGCTCATATGATCCCTGAAGGGGGATGGCAGCTTGTGCCCCGCTTGGTGCGCTCTGGCTTGCTGGTGGCCGGAGATGCTGCTGCCTTGGTCTTTGCCACCGGCATCTTTCTGGAAGGTATGAACTTCGCCGTGGCTTCCGGTTTGGCTGCCGCTGAGACAGTGCTAGAGGCTCATCAGAAAGGTGATTTCTCTGCCACAGGCCTGGCAGGCTATCAGAAGCGTCTGGAGCAGTCGTTTGTGTTACAGGATCTACGACGCTTCAGACTAACACCTGCTTTCGTGAATAACGAGCGATTGCAGAATCTTTATCCTGAACTGTTCTGCGAGGCCGCTGAGCAGGTCTTCCGCTCGGAAGGCAAGCCACGTAAGAAGCTGGGGCCAACGATCCTGACGACGCTGCGCCGTAAGGTCTCTCTTTGGACCCTCCTGCGCGATGGATGGCAGGCCGGACGCGCTCTCTTCTTTTGAGTCTTCTATCAAAAGATAGAGAATTGACTCTTCTCGCTCCCATTAGCGCGTTTTAGGGAGATAGGAGTAGGAGTATACGCTACTATGCAATCGATCGCATCTGAACCTGTGGCAATGCAACCCATTGAAGAGCGGCTGGAGCTTGTGCGCTTTAAGGTCGACAAGACGCCACATATCCGCGTCAATACAGCAGCCTGTCAAGGATGTGACTTAACTCCTTGTGTCTATGTCTGCCCGGCAGGACTGTTTGAGATCCTCGGCGGCGAGATGCACTTTTCCTATGAGCATTGTTTGGAGTGCGGCACCTGCTACGTTGCCTGTGAACGGAAAGCTATCGAATGGGACTATCCGCGTGGCGGCTGGGGCGTCAGCTTCCGGGCTTCGTAAGCTACGCTGGTTTTCTAGCCGGGGCAGGTCTGATCACAAGGACGGTTCAACAACAAAGGAGAGACAATGCGCTTTGCTGTCTGTCTGAAGCAGGCTCCCGATAGCAGTTCAGTCTATGTCGATCCTATCAGTGGAGAGGTCGATACTGAACGCTTCGTTCAGACCCTGAATGCTGCTGATGCTTGTGCGTTGGAGGCAGCCTTACGTTTGAAGGAGCAGCTAGGAGGTTCGGTTTTTGCTCTCACGCTGGGACCAGACGAGAGCGAGGAGGCACTGCGCGTCGCGTTGGCAATGGGGGCTGACACTGTTGAGCGCATCTGGCATCCGAGTGCAGTCAATTGGGGGCCGATGACAATTGCTGCCGCTTTGGCAGCTCGCCTGCGCGCTGATTCTGCCTTGCCCGATTTGATCTTCTGCGGGGAGCAGAGCAGCGATTGGGCTTCTGGTACGGTAGGTCCCGCCCTGGCGGTTTACTTAGGCTTGCCCCAGATCACCGGGGTGATAGGGCTGAAAGCAGGTCAAGAGGCCGGACGACCCGTTTTACAGGTGACTCGCCGTTTAGAACGCGGCTACCGTGAGCGGCTGCTCGCTGAGCCACCTCTGCTGCTGACCGTTCATGAGACGCTCAATGAGCCGCGTTATCCTTCTCTGCCAGCTCATCTGGCAGCCCTGCAGGCTAGGATCGCCGTGTGCGATCCGCTGAGCCTGCCAGGGTTTGCGGCTGTCCAGGAGGCGGAAGAGACAACTGTTGTAGAGGTGCGCACGCCGCGTCCACGTCCTCATCGCATTCCTATTCCTGATAGTCAGCTCAGTCCTTTCGAGCGCATTGGGGAGATTATTACCGGAGGCACCGCCCGGCGGCAGGCTCGCTTGGTCGAAGGCTCGCCAGAAGAGCTGGCGCGCGAGCTGGTGCGCTTTCTGAAGGAGCGCGGCTTCGTTTGAAAGACTCACCTCTGTGCTCGCTAACCTTGTCCGCTAGGCTCAGCGGAGAGAATCTCTTTTCCTCACCATACTGGCAGAGCAGGAGCTCCGCCAGTATGGCTTTCAGACCCGGCTGAGCGGTAGCAATCGCTCAGGGTGCTACCCCAAGGCCCTTACGGATGAGCAAAGCCATTGGGTAATAGCCGGCATTCTCCCCAATAGGTTGGCGCTGCCACCACCAGGCCCAGATCCGCTCTGCCGCCAACACCGGATTGAAATGTGCCCCCGGCGGCGGATTGTCTCCATAACTCAACCATAGCAATGGCCC
>NZ_JADGHT010000363.1 GCF_019683755.1 Thermogemmatispora sp.
AATATGGGGGTAATTTTACCGTTTGTCGGCTATTATAGCTATCGGCTGTTGGCGGGAAGCTCAGCGGTGCTCTCGACGCGGCGCATCTGGGCCGCGGCCATCGGTGCCTATCTGGGCATCACTGCGGCGGCGCTGGCGGTTGGTATCGAGCTGGGTCTACAGCCGCTGCTCTTCCAGCAAAACGGGCATGCTCTTTATAGCCCCTATCCGCTCGACGTAGCCGTGCCGGCCATGCTCCTTTCGCATGCCTTTGGGGCCTCAGTGGTGGAAGCGCTGATCACGGCGCTGGGCTTTGCCTACATCCAGAAGCACCATCCGGCCTTGCTGACAACGTTGCGCGAGGTGGTAAGTGGTGACGCCGTCCCGACTGGCGACGCCCAGGCGCTGCCGCTATGGCGCATCTTCGCCCTCGCCATCCCGTTGGCGCTGGTTCTGCTCTTTATTGCTGGTCTAATTACGGGAGGGGGACGCCTTGATCATCTCTTTGGGGCAGATTGGTCGCAGGTGAGCTGGTCGGATGTCGGCATTATGCTACTCATTGTCCTGGGCATTGCAGTGGTCCTCTTACCTCTGACCTGGTTCGTCTTGCCGGCGCGCCTGAAACGGGTGGGAACCTTCTTCATGGCCCTGGCCATTTTCGCGCCGTTGGGCCTGATTGCGCCAGGCTTTGCCTTTGGGGAGGGCAGCCCCGAGGATGTGCAGAAGGCTTTTGGATATATTCCCCAGGGGCTGCGCGATCTCAATGGCCTCTGGAACGCGCCCTTGAGTGGCTACACTATCAATGCTGACTTCTTTACGGCGCCGAATGCTCCTCTCTGGCATGCGGCGTTGGGCTACGAGATCAGCGGCATCATCGGGATTCTCCTGCTGGTACTGGTGGTTTCGGGCTTAATGCTGCTGATACGCCGGCTGACTGGTCGTGGCGGAGGTGAAACAGAAGTTAGCAGCAAGCCTGTGCAGCCGCGTGAGGAGGCGCTATGAGTTTGAGAGCGGGTGACCAGCTAGGGGAGCCGACCCGGGCCGGCGACAGCCCCGAGCGCCTGGCGCTCTCGCGACAGGAGCGCCGGCAGTTGCGTCACCAGCTCGGCTGGGTCGAACAGACGCTGGCGGGGGTAACGGAGGCCATTGAGCGAGCTGTCTTTACTGAGGAGCATGCGCGTAGTCCAGGTTGGCTGCAGGGTCTTGATCCACGCGTCAAGCTGGGTATGTTCGTGGTGACGGTACTGGCCGCCAGCCTTTCGCACTCGCTGCTGGCGCTGCTGCTCTTGTACGGAGCGCTCTTGTTGGCAGCGCGTGCCAGTCTGCTCCCCTTCGATTTTTTTGTACGCCGGGTCTGGCTGGGCATCCCCTTTTTCGCGGGCATCGTCATTCTGCCCTCGATCTTTTTCACCAGTGGCGGGCCGCGCCTCTTTGAGCTGGTCATCGGGCCGCTGCACCTGGGGCCGACGCCGGCCAGTCTGCTGGGGGCTGCGGTCTTCGTAATGCGGGTGGGAGATGCCGTCTCGCTGGCTGTCCTCCTGATTCTTACAACGCGCTGGGCGGATCTACTCAAGAGCCTGCAGGTCCTGCGTGTGCCGCAGATCTTCATCTTGCTGCTCTCGATGACTTACCGCTATATTTTCCTCTTTTTGCATACTGTCAACGGCTTCTTTGAGGCGCGCAAGAGTCGTACGGTGGGACTGACGAGTGGGAGTGAGCAGCGGACCTGGATCGTGGCCGCCCTGGTGACCTTGATGAATCGCTCCTTCCAGATGAGCAATGAGGTCTATGCTGCCATGTGCGCGCGCGGCTTCACTGGCACAATTCGCACCTATAGCGATTATCGTCTGCGAACTGGGGATGTGTTAGCATTCTTGGGCACAGCTCTGTTGGCGATTGGCCTTTTTTTCTTGGGGAGGGTCATCGTATGAGTGTGATGCAGGTCTCGGCGCTCCAGCCGGGTCAAGTGATCTATCAGCTGCGTGGAGTGCGCTATCGCTATCATGGTCGGCATTTGGCGCTTGATGGCATCGATCTGGAGATTAGCCACGGCGAGCAAATTGCGCTCTTGGGCGCCAACGGGAGCGGCAAGTCGACCTTGCTGAAGCTGCTCGACGGCCTGCTAGCGCCCGAAGAGGGCTATATGCGGGCGCTAGGCCGCGATATTAAAGCGGTGGCGGCGGGCCAGGAAACGTTTACCTTCCATCGGCAGGTTGGGCTGGTCTTTCAAGATCCTGACGTGCAGCTCTTCAGCGCCACGGTCTTTGATGATGTCGCCTTCGGGCCGCTGCAGCTCGGCCTCCCACGTGAGGAGGTCAAACGGCGCTCTCAGGAGGCGCTGGAGCTGATGGAGATCACCCATCTGGCCGACCGTGCTCCCTTCGAACTGTCAGGAGGCGAGAAGAAACGCGCGGCCATCGCTTCAGTGCTCTCGCTGCAGCCGGAGGTCATTCTGCTCGACGAGCCGACAGCCTCGCTTGACCCGCGCACTAAGTGGGTACTGGTCAATCTGATCCGGCGCCTGGGCGAACAAGGCAAGACCATTGTGACGGCCACGCATGAATTGGAGATTGTGCCCTTGATTGCCCGTCGCGTACTCGTGCTCGGGGAGGAGCGGCGCATTCTGGCCGATGGTCAGCCGGAAGAGATCTTACGCGATCGCGCGCTGCTGGTCCGTGCCAATCTGATTCATCCGCAACTGCACCGCAGTTGGTTGCTGACGCTGGAAAGCGAAACAGAACCACAAGCACCGAGTGATGCCCCGGCTTCCTCCTTCTAGCCTGCCGCTTAGGGAGAGCGCTCCGCGGCATGGGGGCTGAGCCCTTGCCTGAGCTTGACGGTGAAGCCTGAGCGGCCTATGTTATCTAGCAAGTGTTGCTGCCGTCCGCTCTCGCTGGGCTAGAAGATGTCAGACTCATTATGGATAACAGGCAACAGCAGGCGGGAACAGGTCGGCCTTGAGCGGAGTGAGGGAGAGAAAGCTGCCATGTTCATCGTCAAGGCGCTGCTCAGTGCCTTCTACATGCTCTGGGAAATTCTCTGGCCGCTCATCTTCGGCTTTGCGCTCTCGGCGCTTGTCCAGGCCCTGGTATCGCGGAGAACGCTGGCGCGCCTACTAGGTGGCACAGGACCGCGGCATCTGGCGCTGGCGACGCTCTTCGGCATCGCCTCTAGCTCTTGCTCTTATGCGGCGGTTGCTCTGGCGCGCTCGCTCTTCCGCAAGGGAGCCAGCTTCACTGCAGCAATGGTCTTTGAGCTGGCGTCGACCAACCTGGTCATTGAGCTGGGCCTGATCTTACTGGTTCTGCTGGGCTGGCCCTTCATGCTGGCCCAGTATCTCGGCGGCCTCCTCATGATCGTCCTCCTGGCGCTCATCTTCCGCCTCACGCTGACGCGCGCGCTGGTAGCCCGTGCCCAAGAGCAAGCAGAGCGTGGTCTCAGCGGAAGAATGGAGGGCCATGCGGCGATGGATATGAGCCTTGAGGAAAATGGCCCGTTCTGGCGCCGTCTCTGGAGCGGGCGCGCCTTCACGGCAATCAGCCATTATTTTGTCATGGACTGGGCGGCGGTCTGGACCGATGTGCTCCTGGGCCTGCTTATTGCCGGCGCCTTGGCGGCCTGGGTGCCCGATAGCTTCTGGCGTGTCTTCTTCCTCAGCGGCAATCCGACGCTGGCGGCCATCGAAGGGCCGCTACTGGGTCCATTAGTAGCCATCATCAGCTTTGTCTGCTCCGTAGGCAATGTCCCCTTAGCGGCGGTCCTCTGGCATGGCGGTATCAGCTTCGGTGGCCTCGTCAGCTTCATCTTTGCCGACCTGATCGTTCTCCCTATCCTCGACATCTATCGCAAATATTACGGCTGGCAGATGGCTGGCTATTTGCTGCTGACCTTCTATATCACGATGGCGCTGGCCGGCTATCTGGTGGAGCTCCTCTTTAGCCTCCTGGGCCTGATCCCAACACAGCGGACAGTGGCCGCTATTAGCGAAGGTCTCCACTGGAACTACACCACCGTGCTCAACTTGCTGGCTCTCTTCCTCGCCGCCGTGCTCGTCATGCGCTTTTTGCGCACCGGTGGCCTGACCATGCTTGCCATGATGAACCAGTCCCCGGGCGAGCTATCGCCCGGCCCTCACGCCGATGAGCATAGGTCTCACGAGCAGCAAAAGACCTCATGAGCAGAGTGGTCAGCGCTATCCCTCTCGCTCATGAGGCTGGCATTGTCCGCTGAGGGAAAGAACTGCCCGGCGCCGGTTGCCAGATCTCGACCCTCTCAGGCCGGCTGCTCGGGAAGGCCGTGAACGAGAATCAAGCGAGAGTGAGAGGCGCGCTGGCGAATGCCCCGGATTGTGCTGTACTCGGGTGAATTGTACCAGGCCCAGGCTTGTTCAGCCGTCGGGAACTCCAGCAGAGCGATGCGACCAGGCTTCCAATCGCCCTCGATTGTCTCGATCTGACTCCCACGGGCCAGATATCTGCCTCCATATTGGGCTACCGTGGCACCAGCCTGGCGGGCGTACTCCTGATAGTCTTCA
>NZ_JADGHT010000364.1 GCF_019683755.1 Thermogemmatispora sp.
GAGCAGGTGACCTGCCTGCTCCTGCTCTCAGCCTTCGCTGAGCGGATTGAGCTTCACGCTGAAGCCGGGCTACTCTGTTCGGCTGGATTGGCAACGGCGAGCAGTTCGCGTACAACTTCTTTAATATGAGAAGAGGATAGGCCATATAGCTCTTTGAGAATAGCCGGGGCGCCATGCTCGACAAGGCGATCTGGGAAGCCAATGAGCTTAACCTGCACGTTATGGTATCCTTCGCGAGCGAGCAGCTCAAGAACAGCGCTGCCGAAGCCTCCTGCTACCATATGGTCCTCAATGGTGATCAGGCGCCTGGTGGCTCGTGCCAGAGCCAGAATGAGAGCTTCATCCAGTGGCTTGGCCCAGCGTGCGTTCACAACAGCGACATTGATGCCGTCCGCTTTCAGTTCCTTGGCTGCCTGCTCAGCCAGCTCGACGGTCGTGCCATAAGCGAGTAAGGCGCCCTGGCAGCGCTCGGCCTCTTCAAGAGTTGCCGGTTGAAGAAGCTCAGCTTTACCAATCTCCAACGGGCGCAGCTCTTTATCTAGAGACACACCGCGCGCCTTGCCACGCGGATAGCGCAGGCAGACTGGCCCATCCATGTACAGAGCCGTGTAGAGCATGTGACGCAACTCGTTTTCGTCACGCGGAGCCATGACTCGCATATTAGGGATCATTCGCATAAAGGCGATGTCAAAGAGGCCATGCTGCGTGGGGCCATCCTCGCCGACGACCCCGGCGCGATCCATTGCAAAAACAACGTGCAAGTTCTGCATGCAGATGTCATGGATAACCTGGTCAAAGGCCCGCTGCATGAAGGTGGAATAAATGGCGACGACAGGGCGCAGTCCCCCTACAGCCAGACCGCCGGCAAAGGTCACAGCATGCTGCTCGGCAATCCCAACGTCAAAATAGCGTTCGGGGAAGCGCTGATGCAACTTCTTCAGACCTGTGCCTTCGGCCATCGCGGCCGTAATACCGACAATGGATGGGTCGCGCTCGGCCAGCTCAACCAGCGTGTTAGCAAAGACCTCAGTATAAGTTGGGGGATCATTAGGATTCTTCTTGATGACACCGGTACGGTAGTCGAAGGCTCCGGGTCCGTGCCACTTGGTAGCATCTTCTTCAGCAAAGGCCCAGCCCTTGCCTTTCTTGGTAACTACCTGGACCACAATCGGCCCGTCAATGCGCTTAATATTTTCCAAGACATCGATGAGCAGAGGGAGATCATGCCCATCAAAGGGGCCGAAGAACTTGAAACCCAGCTCCTCGAAGATGGTGCCACTTTTGCTATGCAAGATAAACTGTTTGAAGCTGGTCTCAGCACGCGCTGCAGCTTCCAGAGCGACGTCGCCAACCACGGGGAGACGCTCGATAGAGCCTTTGGTCATTTCTCTCAGGCGCTGGTAGCCAGGTGAGGTCTGCATGCGCCTCGCTCTGGCGAGTACTGCGGCAATGGCCCCTACATTATCAGAGATGGACTTCTCGTTATCGTTGAGGATAATAATGAGATTCTTTTTTAAACTGCCAGCGTTATTGAGCGCTTCCAAGGCCATACCGCCGGTCAAGGCTCCATCCCCAATGACGGCTACTACCTTGAAGTTCTGGCCCAGGAGATCACGCGCCACGGCCAGTCCCAGAGCAGCAGAGATGGAGGTACTGGCATGGCTGGCGCCAAAGACATCATAGGGGCTCTCCTCACGGCGGAGATATCCCGACAGGCCTCCAAACTGGCGAATCGTGCGGAAGCGCTCGCGGCGTCCTGTCAGCAATTTATGTACATAGGCCTGATGGCCAATATCCCAAACGAGCAGATCGTGAGGGGTATTGAAGACAGTATGTAAAGCAATGGTCAGTTCGACGACCCCCAGGTTAGGAGCAAGATGACCCCCTCTGGACGAGACCGTCTCGATAATTTCTTGGCGAATCTCTTCGGCCAGCAAACGCATCTCAGCTATACTAAGCGAGCGAAGCTGCGCCGGGCTATCAATGCGATCCAGTATCCTTGCCAAGGCAGTCCTCCCACAGGAAAGCTTATCCCGTATTATAGGGCGGTAGAGACAGCGAAAGAAAGGTCGCGATGTGATAGAGGCATGCACCCAAAGCCTTGACAGGACAACAACTGCGGTTCAGGCGAACAGCGAAGACGCGACGAACTGCCGCCAGCCTGCCGATATCGATTGCTCTCTGCAGAGAACCTGGCGGTAGGGTCTGTCAGAGTAGAGCCGGTAGACTCTTGACATGCTCCCACTTTCTTCTTATCATGGCCTTTCGGAAAAAGCATCTGGGACATCCGGGTGGGGTGAGAGCGTTTCCAGAAGACCGACGCTCCCCCGCAAGGAGAGGTCTGTTTACGCGCTGAAATGATGGCAGGCGTGGCCCAATGGACCGCTTGACGTTGCCCTTTCCTGCCGGTATACTGATCACACTGGGGTGGAGGCGGCTCTCCTACATCCCTTCTGTGTTTCGTCTCCCGCAACTCTGTCCGTATCGTGGGAATGGTGAATATCCCCTTTCAGCCTGTGAGTAAGCGCGTCGAGCTAAAGCGAACCAGCCAGGCAGCCAGCAACAAGGCAAGCATCACGGCTGAAACCGCCCCGCAGAACAGCAACGCTGACAGGGTCGTCAGGGAGACGAGCAGCACGCCCGGTCCGGGGAGAGGGGCACCGGCAGTAGTGCCCAGGCGGCTTGCCGTCTGAACGGACATTACGGCGCTTTTGTCGTCATTTTCTGATACTGTTTAGGGAAAGGAGGCGGCGCTTTTCCACCAGCTTTCGGGTGGGGATTGGTGCGCCGCAGGTCCAATGACGAGGAAAGAGAGCGAAAAGGACACCGAACGTCCGCACTACTATTCGCAGTTCTGGCTCGATGTCGCCGCCGGACGCCGGGTGATCGGCAGCCCCAAGACCACTGAGGAGAGCGAGACGGGTGAGCGGGGCGAACGCGACTCCCAGGAGTCAGGGGCAGCTCGAAAGTCGGCCCGCGGCAGCCATACGTCCAGCAGTGAAAGCCGCGACCGCGAGGAGTCTCGCACTCCCCTGGCGGAAACGGTCACAGCTAAGGCCCAGCAGCCAGAGCCTGAGGTGACTGCGCCAGCAGCTCAAGCGGCCACTACCGTTCCAGAAGAAGAGGTCTCTACTAGCGAGGATGAGGAGAGCGAGGTCGAGGCTGCTGAAGATGAGGAGCTGTTAGAGGAGGCTCTAGAATCTGAACCAGATGAAGAGGAGGAGCCTGAGCTAGGCTACGAGGATGAGGAGGAGGAGGAGGAAGATGAAGAGTTCTTTGAGGATGAGGAGGATGAAGACCTCTGGCCTGGCGGTAAGGGGAAGAAAAAGCATGTGAAGCCCAGTCGCCAAACCAAGGCCTCGAAGCGTCCACGACGGGATACGCGTCGCGGCTATTAGATAGCGCTGCGCTCTCAGGGCTGGCGGCTAGCAGACAGGGCTGATGCGACAACTAAAGGAGATGCCGGCGGCATTGGCTGGTTCTTGCTTGCAGATGGTTTCTCTGCTACTGCCTCAGTTTGCTCCAGAGAGAAAAAGGCCAGGAGTCAGCAATTGGCTCCTGGCCTTTTTGTTCTGGGGATGCTGGCCTGCCGGCTTATCTCCAGTAAGCTGGCAGCCGGCCACAGATCCCGTCAGAGCTTGTGCCTGCTTTCTCTTGTCAGGTCAGGGGTAGATGCCGCGAATTTGCGTAGCCTCAGCAACGCGAGAGATGGCCAGCATGTTCGCAGCCAGTCGCAGATCACAATGATATTGTTCGGCCTTCTCAACTACTGCCGCAAAGGCCCGATTCATGATGAGTTCCAGCTTCTGGGTAATTTCTTCAACGCCCCAGAAGAAGCTTTGTAGGTCCTGCACCCACTCGAAGTAGCTGACCGTGACGCCTCCAGCATTGGCCAGGATATCCGGTATCACAATCACGCCCTTGCGTCCAAGAATCTTGTCTGCCTGGGGCGTAGTTGGGCCGTTGGCTGCCTCGGCAATGATGCGCGCCTGGATACGGCCGGCATTGGCCTCAGTGATAACTCCCTCGGTCGCCGCTGGAATCAGAATATCGCAAGGGACTTCCAGGACCTCCTGAGGGCTGATCTGCTGGGCCGCTGGGAAGCCCACTACGCTGCCTCTCTCTTGCTTGTGTCGCAACACCGCAGCAGGGTCTAGCCCAGCCTCATTGTAGATTCCTCCCCGCGTATCACTGACCGCCACGATCTTACAGCCCTCCTGGTGGAAGAGGCGCGCAGCAATCGAGCCGGCGTTGCCGAATCCCTGGATGCTAACACGCGCGCCGCGTAGCGGCATGCCGATCCGGCGCGCCGCCTGACGAGTAACAAAGAGTACCCCCATTGCCGTAGCATCGTTGCGCCCCTCGCTGCCCCCGATAGAGAGCGGCTTGCCAGTGACAACGGCGGGGATAGAAAAGCCCTCGTGCATCGAATAGGTGTCCATAATCCAGGCCATGATCTGGGGATTGGTGTTAACATCAGGCGCCGGAATGTCACTGTGAGGGCCAATAA
>NZ_JADGHT010000365.1 GCF_019683755.1 Thermogemmatispora sp.
CATCTGGAGCGCCTGCGTGCTCTGGCTCGTGAGGTGGGGCTGGAGGCGCCACTCTATACCTGTACGGCCTGGGGAGGGGCTGCCGTGCCCGCCGAAGGGTTTTTACCGATGCATGCTGCTTATCCTTTCACGCCCTGGGAGCCTGATCCTTCCTTTGAGCCAGTCCCGAGCCGCGAATTCCTCTTCCGTTCCCCGCAGCAGCCTGCCGCTGACTGGTGGCAAGCCGGCGCTTTTCGCTATCCGATCGAGCGCTATCCTTATGCCTACTGTGAGCTAGGGGCCGGTATCCAGATGACCTATCTTCATCGTCCGCTGGTGCCTCCCGAGTGTACGCAGGCCTTGGCTGTGGTCGCTCTAGGCAGTGGCTGCAACTGGCTTGGCTATTACATGTATCACGGGGGGTCGAACCCGCCGGGCCGTCGCGGCTTCCTCAATGAATTTACGGTGCCTCGTCTCTCCTATGATTTTCAGGCGCCGCTGGGAGAGTATGGTCAACTCCACGCCTCCTATCATCGTCTGCGTCTCATTCATCTCTTTTTGGCTGAATTTGGCGATCGACTCGCTCCTCTGCCCGTGGTGCTCCCGCCTGGTGCAAGCACGTTAAAACCACAGGTGACCAACGTGCTGCGCTATGCAGCCCGTGCGCATCAGGATCAAGGCTTTCTCTTCCTCAGTGTCTATCAAGATCATGCCGAGACGGCTGATCTGGAGGGGATTGCGCTTGAGGTCTTGCTCCCCCAGGAACGGCTGCGTTTGCCCCATGAAGGCAGCTTGAGATTGCTTCGGGGGATGAGTGCGATCTTACCCGTGGGCTTGGAGCTTGGCGATGGTCTGCGCCTGCGCTATGCTACGGCCCAGCCGCTCACGGTTTTGCATGCTCGCGAGCGGAGGTGCGTGGTCTTTTTTGCTCCTGACGGCCTTCAGCCTGAGTTTGCCCTGGCACGCCAGGGCTGCCGTGCTCTGACGGTCCAGGGTGGGAGCAGTGCGGAAGAAGGCGAGACCCTCTATGCCTGGCCGCTGCCTGGCCTGGGGACACGCCTGGAGGCGACAGGGCTTTCGGGGAGAGGCGTGGAGCTGCTGGTTTTGTCTCAGGAGCAGGCGCTGCGCTGCTGGAAAGTCAGGCTGGCTGGCACTGAGTATTTGCTGCTCACGGAAAGCGAAGGCGCTGCCTGGGTGGATGCTGGAGAGGAGCGGCTGACGGTCTGCTGGCAGGGCGAAGCCCAGCTCGATCTGTTGAGTTATCCTCGCCTGCCCAGCTCGCTACCGGCTACGGGCCTCTTGGAAGACAGGGGGACGGCTGGTGTCTTCTGGCGCTACCGTCTGCAGTGTCCTCCCTGGAAAGCACGCTGGTCGCTGGAGCAACCTGAGCCGCAGGTGGTGCGCCTGCGCCTGGCCGCCGAGGCTCTGGAGGGGGTGCGCGATCTCTTCCTGCGCGTGGATTGTGTAGCCGATGTGGGACAGGCCTTCCTCGATGGGCACCTGGTGGCTGACTACTTTGGCTCCGACCTGCCCTGGATTATTGGACTGAAGCGCTTTGCCCAGCCGGGGCGCGAGCTTGAACTGATTCTACGCTTTACGCCGTTGCAAGCCAATGCGCCGGTCTTGCGTTACTTCACCAGGGAGCGACTTCCTCTGCCGGCCAGCGATGGCACGCTACCAGTGACCGTACGGGCGGTTCAGTTGGTGCCCGAGTATGGGATCGAGCTGCCCTGGCAAGAGTGAATTTCGCTTGCCTGGCTCAGATCGCTTCATTGGGCAACACCGTCAGCAGTGGGCGCCAGAGCGTGTCTGGTTCCCAGGTCGCCCGGTACCAGACGGCAATCTGTAAAAAGGCATGGGCACGGCTAAACTGCGGCGTTTGTCGCAGGAGATCGCGGAACTCGCGGATGATGCGCAGTAGATTCTCGGCGGTATGGTACCAGATGGCATGCGTGACCCCGGTGCTATCGGTGTAGACCAGGTGGGCGGCATAAGGATCGTTCAGATTGCTGGCCTGCTGGTCGATCTGGCTGGCCGGAATGCTCTTGACCAGCGCTACAGCGTCGGCGTAGTTGAGACCGCCGTCAAAGATCCAGTGCCCATCGGCGGCCTGATGCCAGCGCGCCCCATAGAGCGGAAACTCCCAGACGATGCGAGGCAGCATCTGGGGCATGGTCTTCAGGGCGTAAGCCAGGATCTGCTTGAGCCAGGGCACACTTACCGTTGGCCCCGGCGTGAAATATGACTGGTCGAGCGACATGATCACGATAAAATCGGCACAGTGACCCAGCAGGGACCAGTCTTCAAAGCCATTGAGGTTGTAGTAGTCGTCACGGTCTGCTATCTTATGGATCAGCGCGATGCCGTAGGGCTTGTTGAGTGCCTGCATGGCTTTCCAGACCAGGCGATTGTACTCCGCAAAGAGCTGCTGGATCTGCGGATAGGTGCGCTCCGCCCCCTCCAGATCCATGATCACCCCGTCATAGCCCCCTTGCTTGACGACGTCGACGATCGCCTGGATATAGGCCGGCTGCTGGATGGCCGTCTTAATGTAGTCCGATTGCTGACGGGCGGTCCAGCCGTTGGCGTCGGTCTCCATGGTGACCGTCAGGTAGGCTTTGCCTCCCTTACTGTGGATCAGGCGGACGACATTCTCCATGCTGAGTGTGCCCGCCTGGCAGTTATTGCTCTCGCCATTCATGAGCTGTCCCGTCAGGGGATTGACCCAGCCGCTGCCGACGAGGGCTGCATCAGGGTTGATGTCGGCGGTCCGCAAGTAGGCCTGGATACCGCGCTGACAGTCGCGCCCGACGATCCAGCCAAGTGAGGCCAGCCTCCCATTGAGCAGCGGCTGGGTCTGCACAATGGCCTGATTCTGCTCTTGCAGCGTGACATCGCTGCCACTCCAGAAAAAGCCGAGCGGGGCGTGGGCGCGCACAGTACCCATCAGCAGCGTCAGGATGAGCGCCAGGGCGATAAGCAGAAGACCGACCAGCAGGCCGCGCTTGCGCTGATACATCGAACTTCCTCGCTGTTGCCACTGCTGAAGAACTGCACCCCTTTGTTTCAGAGCGTACCATAGTGCACATCCCAAAAGGAAGAGTCTGGCCACAATGCCTGGATTGTTCGCTGCCCCGCCTGACACTATACTGGAACGGAGAGACTCGCCAGCCAATCCATTCGTCCCGCTGGCGGACCGCACCACATGACTCCTGTCTCTCCGACTCTCATCGGAGAGGCAGACAGCAGGAGGTTGTTGTGAAGTCACATACGGCCTATCTCACCTTCCATACGCAGAAGGGCCAGCAACAGGGCTAGACCCGACATCAGAGGTACCTGGGTGAACAGGAGCAAGAGGACATTGCGGACTCCCTCCCAGAAATTGCCATCGTGTACCACCTCTTGATAATTCACCAGGCCCACAAAGGTGGTGCCGCCGATCAGGCGCTCCACAAAGAAGCTGGTCCAGAGTGCGTAGAGCAAAGGCACCAGTAAAAAGAACGAGAAGAGCAGCAGGAATAGATAAGGTATGATCACATGGCGGCGCCAACGTCGCCAGAGCCGCCAGGCACTGGAGGCGCCGCTAGCGGCGGGAGCCAGCTCCTGCATCTCGATGACTTGCTGCGTCGCTTCAAACTGACTCTGCTTTGCCATCTGGACCGTCGCCGGACGCAAGCCACTTCCCGTCCGCGTGCCGGAGGCCTTTCTGCCACGGCTGGCACAGGCCAAGACGATAGACAGTCTCACCGTGCTGGAACGCGATGGGCGGCTACTGGGGCGACTGACGATCACGCTGGAGGTGCCTGATCCTCCGACGGCCCGCCCAGAGACCGAGGCCGTCGTGGGGATCGATCTGAACGAGACGAATGCACTGGTGGCGGTGGATGGCCAGGAGCGGGTGCTGTTCGTGAGCGGGAAGGCGGTGAAGGTGCGCAATCGGCGCACAGCGAAGACGCGGGCGAGACTGCAGCGGAAGCTGGCGGCCCACAAGGCACAGCACCGGGACACGCGCAGTGTCCGACGGGTGCTGAAACGGCTTGGTCGCCGGCAACGGCATCGCACTCAGACCTTCGCACAGACGGTAGCGAAGCGCCTGGTGGAGTGGGCGCCACCGCAGGCGGTGCTGGTCTTCGAACGACTGCAGGTGCCCCCGCCGCAGCAAGAGCAGATCCGGGGACGAGCACTGCGGTGCCGGCTCACGCTGTGGCAGCGGGGACTGATCCGGCGGTGGGTCGAGCAGCGAGCACAGGAGCGAGGGCTGCAGGTGGTGGAGGTGAACCCGGCCTACACCAGCCAGACCTGTTCGCTGTGTGGACAACGGGGGAACCGCCGTCGGCATGCCTTCACCTGTCCGCAGTGCGGCTCCCAGGAGCATGCCGATATCAACGCAGCACGCAATATTCGTGATCGCTGTACTCAGTTACGGCTGAGTGGGCTGCCGTCAACCAGCCCTGAAGCCCGGGCCGACAAGGCTGCGGGCAAGCCACCGGCTTGATCCCGG
>NZ_JADGHT010000366.1 GCF_019683755.1 Thermogemmatispora sp.
GTTGGTCCGACGGTGGCCGCTCGCCTGCGCAGCCTGGGTATCCACACGGTCGGTGATCTGCTCTTCTACTTCCCTCGCGAGCATCGCGACTACAGCAAGCTGCTTACCATCGCTGAGCTGCCTTTCGACGAGGTGGTCACAACGCGCGGCCTGATCTGGGAGGTCAAGACGAGCCGTACAAGCAGCGGGCGTACTCGCACAGTTGCCACCTTAAGCGATAGCACCGGTCGCCTCAGCGCTGTCTGGTTCAATCAGCCTTACTTGCAAAAGCAGCTTTCCGAAGCGCGTGGTGAGTGGCTGGTGGTCACAGGGGTGAAGCAACGTTTCGGCAATAAGGTCACCTTCACCGTGCGCAGTCACGAGCTGCCCGAGAAAGGGGAACTGCTCAATACAGGCATTCTTGTGCCCGTTTACTCGCTCACCGAGGGACTGCCAGCTCGCACGATGCGGCGCCTGACGCGCTGGGTCGTTGATCGCTATGCGGCGCTGGTCCCTGACCACCTGCCTCCCACGATCCGCCAGGCGGCAGGCCTCCTGCCTTTGCCAGAGGCGATTGCGCAGATGCATTACCCTGCCAATGAGGAAATGCTCGCGGCGGCCCGACGCCGCCTAGCCTTTGATGAACTATTCCTGATCCAGCTTGGCATGCAGGAGCGCCGAACACGCTGGCAGCGCGAGCTACCCAGTGGCCAGGCCTTCAAAGTCGATCTGGCGCGCATCTTTATCGAGCCAACCCCCGCCGAACGTGAGGCGGTCCAGGCGGCTGCCACGCCAGAAGCCGAGGCTCAGGGAGTGCAAGGCTTCCGCTCCCAGGCTGCAGCAGGTACAACGCTCTGGACCTCACTAGCCGATCAACGTCCTTTCGAAGCCACGCTTCCGTTCCGCTTTACCGCAGCTCAGCGCCGCGTGCTTTGCGAGATCCTTGGCGATCTGAGCCGCAGCCGACCAATGTGCCGCCTGCTGCAGGGCGATGTCGGCTCCGGCAAAACCGCCGTAGCCGCCGCAGCTCTCTTTGTGGCTGCCCTCAATGGCTATCAGGGCGCGATTATGGCTCCGACCGAGATCCTGGCAGAACAACATGCCCGCAGCATCGGGACTATGCTGGCTCCTTTCGGCATCCGCACTGTTTTATTGACTGGTGGCCTACGTCCCAAGGAGCGCGCCCTTGGTCGAGCAGCAATCGAGAGCGGTGAAGCGGCAGTAGTCATCGGCACCCACGCCCTGATCCAGGAAGATGTGACTTTCCAGCGCCTGGGCCTGGTTATCATCGATGAACAGCACCGCTTTGGTGTGGAGCAACGTGAGGCCCTGCGCCAGAAGGGCTACCATCCTCATATGCTGGTTATGACAGCTACCCCTATTCCGCGTACACTGGCGCTGACGCTCTATGGAGACCTGGATCTGTCGGTGATCGACCAGCTCCCCCCAGGCCGCCAAAAGGTGATTACGCGCTGGCGGACTGGCGCCCGTCGCGAGGAGGCCTATCGCCTGGTCGAACAGCAACTAGCAGAGGGCCGGCAAGCATTCATCATCTGCCCACTGGTCGATGAGTCCGAGAGCCTCAGCGCCAGAGCGGTCACCGCCGAATATGAACGCCTCAGCCGCGAGGTCTTCCCTCATCGACGGCTGGGTCTGCTGCACGGCGGCATGAAACCTGCAGAGAAGGATGCGGTGATGCGACGCTTCCGCGACCACGAGCTGGATATTCTGGTCGCTACCTCGGTGGTAGAGGTGGGCATTGATGTGCCTAATGCGACCGTTATGGTGATCGAAGATGCCGATCGCTTCGGTCTCTCACAACTTCATCAGTTTCGCGGTCGCGTCGGACGCGGTGCCCATCAATCCTATTGCTATGTGCTGAGCGCCGATGCAGGTCCCCAGGCTCGCGAACGCCTGGCAATCTTCCAGGAAATCGATGACGGCTTCAAGTTAGCGGAGCACGATCTGCGCCTACGCGGTCCCGGTGACTTTATCGGTGTGCGCCAGAGCGGCATGCCAGAGCTGCGCATCGCCGATTTCAACGATACCCGCCTGATCGAGGAGGCCCGAACACTGGCAATCCGTCTTTGGGAGAGCGATCCCTATTTGCAGCGACCAGAGCATGCGCCTCTGCGCGAACACCTGAGCCGTTTCTGGCAGGCCTTTATTCCACACTAATGCTGACCGCTCGCGTCTCTGCTCCACGTCCGGCGGCCAGCGTCCGGCCTTCGGCGCCCGGCACCGCTCCATCCAGGGGGTTTGCCTTCCCCGTTCCGCTAAATGCTATGATTCTAGTTGTGGCGAGGAGCAAGCCGCTATCTGCCCCTCCTAAATTGAGCTGGAAGTACTGGCATGGCACTCCCCGCCACAATATGGTGAGAGTGCTCTCCCAAGGCGCTAATCTGGCTGGTCAGCCTAGCCCGGCACGAGCACTGCTGCTTGAGGCCAGGCCGAAGGGAGACCACATCTGCAACTTTCGCCGTCTGCAGGAGAATTGCATGGCTATTAAGATCGCTTCCTTTGTTCTGCGTATTGCCGGTTTGCTGGCTCTGATCCTCGGTGTGCTCTTTTGGACAGGCAATGCCGCCCAGTTGATCCCGCTACATATGCTGCTGGGTTTCCTGGTGGTGCTTTCGCTGTGGGTGATTGGCATCGGGCAGGCCCTGGTGAGTGGGGGTAGCCCGGTGATCGCCGTGCTGGCCATCCTTATTGGCCTGCTCTTGCCTATCATTGGATTAATGCAGAATTCCTGGCTGCTGAACTCCTCACACTGGATTATCCAGGTTGTGCATCTTCTCATCGCCGTGCTGGCCATCGGCCTTGGTGAGATGGGCGCTGCACGCTACCGCCGGGCCAGCTCCGGCATCTCCGCCAGCTAGCAGCATCCCCTCACGGCTGTCTCGCCCCTCAGAAACCAGGAGCCAGGCGCTCGCCTGCAGTAGGCATCTTACCGTCTTGCCGGCAGGCCTATGCGCACCTGGCCCTGGTGGAGAGAGTTAGCAGTGAACTGAATGCGGCATTTCCTTCCCTCTCTCCTCGCGCTCGCTAGCTCCGAGCGCAGAGGTCTAGCCTCTAGCTTCCATTGATAGGTAGGACTACAATAAAGACCGTGCCTTCGCCAGGTGCAGATTCGCACCAGATGCGCCCGCCATGTCGCTCCACAATATCCTTGCAGATGGCCAGTCCCAGGCCCCAGCCATCCTTTGGCGAAGCCTGAGCTTCGGGCGTCCGGTAAAAGGCTTGAAAGATCTGCTCCCGCTGATCAGCAGGGATACCACGACCATGATCACGGACGCGGATCTCAACCTGACCATTCTGGCAGGCCAGACCGATCTCAACAGGGGTGTCCTCAGGCGAGTACTTGATGGCATTGCTAAGGAGGTTGGTCAGTACTTGATGGAGGCGGTCAGCGTCTGCCTTGATCATGAGGGTCTCTACAGGCGTCGCCAGGGTAATGGTACGCCCCGAGACAAGGCGCTGATCTTCAACAGCCTCACGGCAGATCTCTACCAGATCACACGGGCGAGGCCGCAATTTGAGTTTGCCGGCTTGGATGCTGCTCAGCGCCAGCATGTCATCGATGAGGGCACTGAGACGATAGGTTTGCTCATCGATCTTCTGCAATGCCAGACGGACACTGTCTAGCTCGGGCGGTAGCTCAGCCACACGTGTGAGACGCCGCAGGGCAATCTGCGCCTGACCGCGAATAGTGGTGATTGGCGTCTTTAGCTCATGCGAGGCGACTGAGATAAAGTGATCTTTGAGTTGATCAACACGCTTCAGCTCTTCGTTGAGTTGCTCCAGATCGTGAGCCCGGGCCTGGGCCTCTAGCTCGGCCAGCAAGGCACGACGCCGCGCCGCTTCGCGCTGACCCGCGATGATGGCAATGCCCACTTCGATCAGAAAGAAGGGCATAATCTCGGCCAGCTTGTCGATGTTGTCCGCCGCCCACTGGACACGCGGCAGCACGGCAAACGCTCCCTGGGGTGGGACATAAATATAGATGAGTGCCAGTGTACAGAGCAGAGCAGCACAAAGGGCCGGCCCTACCCCCCACAGTAGGGCCACCAGGAGTACTGGCAGGACCAGCGGCATGTCAGGCACATAGATACGAAGTGAAAAGAAGTGCTCCAGGTAGACGATTCCCAGTCCAAAGGCTACAATAGGGATAGAGAGGAGATAACCAATGGGAGCGCGTCGCCACCAGGGCACCCGCGTGGCATATAATCTGCGTACCTCCGCACTCTGGCGTAGACGCATGAGAATCAGTGGCTTACGGCCTTCTTTGACACGTGTGGCTTGCATGACCGTCTGTCTCTCCTGCCCAGGTTCAATGTTGTTCATTGTGCAGTATAGCATTCCCCGACAGTCCAGGCAAAGCAGAGACGCTCGCCTCCCCAGAACCACTGTCAGAAGGCGAGCGTCTGATCCTTCTATTTTTTGTTACAGCTACAGATCAAGTTCATGCAGCAGCCACTGCGTTTTCAATAC
>NZ_JADGHT010000367.1 GCF_019683755.1 Thermogemmatispora sp.
ATAGCCAAGAGTCTCAGGGCGATGCCTGTCTCCTAGGAGCCTCTAGACTAAGCAACATCGCCGCGTACGATGCGCCCCATCTTCTCGTAGCGCTCCGGGTCGCGACGCGCCAGATAGTTAGCGTAAAGCAGGCCCCAGATGATCCAGACTAGCACAAAGAGAGGCAAGATATTGGTTGGGAAAGCGGTGGGGGCAAAACCCAAGGCGGTAAAGAACGCGCCGATTGGTCCTGGAACAGCAGGCATGACGAAGGAGGCTAGCGGGATCAGCAGGACCAGCGAGCTGAGCAGTGGGGCTACGATATGGCGCACGATTCCAAAGCTGGCGCGATCAAAGCGCCAGGCAAAGAGGGGGGCCGCTAGGTTCACCATAATGTAAACGATAATGAAGGCAATCGTTCCTGTTGTCGCCAGCCAGCCATAAGGAGCCAGGCCGTCGACTTGCTGGTAACCATTGCTCGGCAAGCCAAAGCTGTAGTCCGTCGTCCCAGGCTTCTGCGTTACCAGGGCGAAGAAGCCGATGAGGAGACAGGTGAAGAGCGATTGAGCAACGATGGCAATGTGGGGACTACGATAGCGTGGATGGGTCTTGCCAAAGATGGACGGTAGGATGCTTTCTCGCCCCATCGCATACAGGTAACGAACCATGCCATTGTGAAAGGCCAGGCCACAGGCCAAGGCACTGGTGCTAATGGCAATGATCATGAGGGCCTGTAGCCAGCCGCCAACATAGTCGGTGGCCAGGGTGTAATAGGCACTGTTGGGATGGGCAGCAAATTGATCGATGGCGTGCTGCCAGCCGTAGCCAATGGTAGCTGAGTAGGACGTCCAGACATAAAGGATGATTAGGAAAGCTACTACACTAAAGATGGCTACTGGCACAGCCACGCGGGGATTGCGTGCCTCTTCTCCATAGACGGCCCCAGCTTCGAAGCCCACCCAGGACCAGACGCCCAGGGCCATACCTATGCCGATCCCGAGCATGCCACCCGGTGCCGCCCCTTTGAGATCTGCTCCTGCAGCACTGAAGGTATGTAGCAGGTCATGCCCGCTGGCCCCACCACGCAGACAGATGACCAGGTCAAGGATGACCAGGACGCTGATTTCCAGGACCAGGAAAGGGGCCATCGCAAAGACTGACCACTTGACGTCAAAGTAGGAGAGGAGAAAGATGAGCAGTGTTCCAATAAGTGCCCAGCTCACCCAGCCACCGGGAAGGTTGAAATGTAGATAGGTGGCAAACGAGCTATTGGTGTAGGAGCCAAAGGCTCCCATCAGGGCCGCTTCAAAGAGGGCATAGCCCCCCATCATGAGCCAGCCCGCCTGGAACGCCGTGCCTTTCCCAAGGCTATGGCTCACCCAGGTGTAAAACCCACCTGCGGAGGTGAGCCGCCGTGAGAGATAAACGATGGAGACTCCTAACAGCAGGAGTCCAATCCCCGAAAGGAGGAATACCAGCGGAGAGGCGGCCCCCGCCTGCTGGGCTATCGCCGGTACGTTGAAGAGCATGGCTGAGATAGGAGCTGAGCCGGCGATGCAGAAGTAGAGCACACCAGGCAGACTAATGACGTTCTTGTGAAGCTTGTCAACGTTTGCTTGATCAACATCTATATCACCTTCAAGCAGCCCTTTCCGTACCAGCTCATTTTGTGTCGCCAAGGTCACACCTCCATGAAGACGTTTCCAAGCATTGCAGCGCTGGTAACGATCGGTACGCTCCTGGATAGGGGAGCTGCCGGCAGGCTCTCCCATCCGCGTGCGCACCTTTGCTGTGAGCCGGCTCACTGGTGAGGGATCTCTTCTTCCTTTGATCAGACTAGCTTACCAACCGGATAGTCTGACATCCATTGCTCCTGCGCTTTGCTGTCGTCAGTACTATCGAGGTTGTGATCCCTCCGATAGGCAGTCTACTCGGTCTTAGGAGGGACGGCTATGCTGCTTTGTCAACTAGGAGTATTTGCTTACCGGGGGCCGTTGATCTGCACAAACGGGCAGCCTCGTGGGGTAGTCAGCAGCTCGCTGGCTCCGCCGCAGCCGTCAGGCGCCAGGGCAGCAAGTCAGCACAAGAGAGGTGGGAGCCACGCCTTCTCAGCTCCGTAAGGCTACTAGCTGAGAAGACGCCCCCCACCTCGTGACGGCGGTCTAGCCTGCTGATCGTCGGGGCAGTGGCACTTGTCATATGTGTCGTACGTGCCACGGTCAGACAGGCTTCACAGGGGGAATGGTGGGCAGCTTTCGCGGAAAGCTCTGACTTTGCTCTCGACGTCTACCATGTTCATATGCATCGCCGGAGGCACCATCAGGCTCAGGGTCAGGATCTTGCGATTAAGCTCGCGGAGGGTCGCTTCGTAGTCGCGCAGCGCCTGGGCAAGGGCCGCGTTGAAGGCGCGCTTCTCGCTAGGGAAGGGAGGCACGCGGCGCCTGGCTAAGCGCTGACGCCTCTCGCGGAGCCTGGCTAGTCTGGCATCTGCCTGCTGCAGCTCGCTGCGAATCTCTTTCGCCAGCTCGACCTCTTGGGGGGCGAAACCATTGCTCTTGAGCAGGTGATAGGCCAGCTCCTTGTCACGGGCATAGGGATTCTCATCCAGGCGCAGGGGTTTGCCCAGGCCTGGCAGATGATCAAACAAGCCCCGCTCCTGGGCATCACGAATTTTATCCTCTACATAGTCCCGAAAGCGCCGCTCATCATATCCCTGCTTGATTGGCTCGCTTTCGCTCTCTATCTCTTTTTTCTCCGAATTACGCTGATAAAATGATCTCTTGTTCTCCATATTAGCGATACTGTTCTGTTATTCTATCAGTGGCTCTGCTCTTGCCTTGAGGGTGAGCTTGTAGCGCTAGAGGGTCTTTCTGCCTGGCTCTGACCATAGAAGTCGGCCTCAAGGCATTGCTGCACAAGATCGTAGACTACACTCAGGGAGACACCATGTTCTTGAGCGAGGCGCCGACAGCTTTCATATTCGGGCGTTGCGCTCACGATACGCGCGCCAAGGCGCTTGACCTTCACTGTCACCGTGCCCAGCGGCGTAGGCAGCTCTTCCTGAGAGCGTTGAGCTTTGAGGCGCTGCATCTGTTGCAAACGCAGGCCGAGCGTTCCCGTGGAACGCAGGATCAGGGTCGCTAGTTGCTCGCTCTGTTCCGGTAGGGCCAGGACACTCAGCAGAGTGCCGGGGCGATTCTTCTTCATCTGCAGCGGCGAGAAAGTTACGTCTAGCGCCCCAGCGGTCAGCAACTCATCCATGAGCGCCCCCAATAGTTCCGGTGTTGTATTATCCAGGTTAGTTTCGATCAGCGTCACCCAATCGCGATCGAGAGCTTCTCCAGTCGCATCATCTACAAACTCAGCCGGACCCAGGCAGAGGCGCAAACAATTCGGCCAGGGCAGGTGACGATGGCCAAAGCCATAGCCTACTCGTTCAATGCGCATAGCAGGCATCTCAAAGCGCGCGAGCGTAGCGAGAATAGCAGCACCAGTCGGGGTCACTAGTTCTCCCTGAACCGGGCAAGGACGCCAGGGGGCTGCCACGCGACGGAGAATCTCTAGCGTGGCTGGCGCAGGAACTGGCAGCCATCCATGTGCTGTCTCGACCATGCCAGTGGTAAGTGGTAGCGGCGAGGCATAGAGGTGCTTGATCCCAAGCACCTCGACGGCGATCGCTGCTCCAACAATATCAACGATGGCATCAATAGCCCCCACTTCATGAAAATGTACCTCTTCAGGAGAGACGCCGTGTACACTCGCCTCTGCCTCCGCTAGTGTACGAAAGATCGCTAGCGCTCGCTCACGTACCTGAGTCGGAAGCGGGGCGCTCTCCAGCAGGTGACGAATCTCGGACCAACGGCGCTCCGGCTGATCCGGGTCCTCTAGCACCACTTCAAAGCGCTGACCTTGGATTCCTCCCTGCTTCAGCGCTTCTCTTCGTAGCTGGTAGCCTCTCACAGGCAACAGAGCCAGCATTTGCTGGAGGCTGTCCCAGGAGAGCCCGGCATCGAGCATCGCTCCTATGAACATGTTGCCGCTTATCCCTGAATAGCAGTCCAGATAGGCTAGCATTTATCCTCCTTGCGCAAAATACAGCTCGCAAGAGCACCTTGCAACCCTAGCGTCTACTGGCTAGCAAAAGGTCTTTCCTCGACGGCCCAAGCAGATGAGGCAGACAGCAACAGCTTTTTCTGTTTGGCCAGATCCAAGAGTATAACTAAGAGATTGGCAAGAGGCCATCTTCGTTGTCCTAGCACAGGAACAGCAACACATTCTGAGCCTTGTCCGAAGGGGTCTTCAAGGTGAAAAACTACATGGCGATGCTTCACACCTGCCTACGCCTCTTCTGCGTGGTACTGGTGATAATCGGCTTATTAAATCTTCTCAGCGCCATCATAATACCAAGTATTTTCAGATCATATGATGTCTTTATCTATAGTAACCTGATCTTCGCTACGGCTCAAATCC
>NZ_JADGHT010000037.1 GCF_019683755.1 Thermogemmatispora sp.
GATTTGTGCAGCCCCTCTCGCCCTTGATCAGCGAACGGACTGCACGACACTCCCGAAGGCACTCCTTCGAGTACCTTCTACTATCGAAGCGTGGAAAAATATAACACGCTTTCCTATCGATGTCAATAAAGAATCTGCATTGTGATAATTTATGAATACATTGTAATGTTGAGTGATATGAATATATAAATGCAGGAGAAAGAGATGGAGAGGGAGTGGTTGGGGATGGTGAGCGGGCCAGGCGAGCGAGAGAGGAGTAGAGGACAAAGTCCCGACAGGCGAACAGGCGTCACCTGTCGGGAACAAGGCGCTTGCTAGCTCTTCAGCACTCCTGTGCTTGGCAGAGACGCAAGGCGAGTCGGGCCGGAAGCGCTGATGTCAGGCAACCTTCATGGCGGCATGCAAGGCGCGATCCAGGTCCCACAGGATGTCTTCGATATCTTCGATACCGATAGAGACGCGGATCATATCCGGTGTAACACCGCTTGCCAACTGATCTTCTTCAGAGAGCTGCTGATGGGTAGTGCTGGCTGGGTGAATAATCAGGCTGCGTGTGTCGCCAACGTTTGCTAGATGGGAGAAGAGGCGGACGTTGTTGATCACGGCTTTGCCAGCCTCGTAGCCTCCTTTGACGCCGAAGGTGAAGATCGCCCCCGCGCCGCGTGGTAAGTAGCGCTTGGCCAGCTCATAGTAAGGGCTATCAGGCAGGCCTGGGTAGTTCACCCAACTGACCGCTGGGTGTTCCTTGAGAAACTGCGCCACCTGGAGAGCATTGTGGCAATGACGTTCCATGCGCAAGGAGAGTGTTTCCAGGCCCTGCAGTAACAAGAAAGCATTGAAGGGACTCAAGCAGGGGCCAGTATCCCGCAAGGTCTCACAGCGAGCCTTCATAACGAAGGCGAAATCGCCGAAGGTCTCGTAGAAGCGCACACCATGATAGCCCGGTGAAGGATCAACAATGTGCGGGAACTTGCCGTTATCCCACGGGAATTTACCGGATTCGACGAGGACCCCGGCAATGGAGTTACCATGACCGCCGATGAACTTGGTGGCCGAGTGTACTACGATGTCGGCTCCGTGCTCGAAGGGCCGGCAGAGATAGGGCGTGGCAAAGGTATTGTCGACGATGAGGGGCAAGCCGGCCTCATGGGCAATGTCGGCAACGGCTTTGATGTCGAGTACGTCCCCGCGTGGGTTGCCGATGGTCTCCCCGTAGAGGGCGCGCGTCCGGGGCGTGATTGCGCGCCGATAGTTTTCGGGGTCGCTGCTGTCGACAAAGATGGTGTTGATGCCCCAGGTGCGCAGGGTGATGTCAAACTGGGTGTGGGTGCCTCCGTAGAGGCTGCTGGAGGAAACCAGTTCATCGCCGGGCCGCAGTAGCGTCAGCATGGTGACCATCTGGGCTGCCATGCCTGAGGCAGTGGCGACGGCGCCGGTGCCCCCTTCCAGGGCGGCGATGCGCTCTTCGAACGCCGCCGTTGTGGGATTCATGATGCGTGTGTAAATGTTGCCGAAGCGCTGCAAGGCGAAGAGATGCGCCGCGTGATCAGTGTCATCAAAGACAAAAGAGGTGGTCTGATAAATGGGCACTGCCCTGGCTCCGGTGGTTGGGTCAGGCCGCTGGCCAGCGTGGACCGATAGGGTGTTGAAGCCGAAGACATGATCGCCGTCAATTTCTGGCATCCTCTATCCCCCTCTTCTTCGTATGGTAGCTGCTGGATTGGTCATAACTCGCCCTTAGACCTCAGTCAAGCCGGCTCAATCTGGGCTGAGAGCGCTGAGGCCACTGCTCTCTACGCCAGGGGGCTGGCTGACGGGGTTATTTATTGTTATGTAGTATGGTATCACATGCGCTGTGCCGCCTGGCAGTCTTGGCACGAGAGCACAAGGCGACTGCAGTCTCCCTTGTCTCTGCAGTACAATAAAGGCGATGCCTAGTCAGCGCTCTGTTGGAGCCCTTCCCCACTCGGGCACGGCAGGGCGAATCTAGATGGCCAGCGATGTCATTGCCTGTCTCTTGTCAATAAGGATGAGGTCAAGCGTTCTATGAAGCAGTTTGCTCCTGATATGTACGATCGTCTGAAGCTTCTTCAGACGTATCGCCACGTGGCCATTGTCGGTATCTCGGCTGACCCCTATCGCCCGAGCCATTTCGTAGCCATCTATCTGCAGGCTGAGGGCTATAACATCATTTTGGTGAATCCGCGCTATGCCGGGCAAACGATCCTTGGGAAGCGGGTCTATGCTTCACTGACAGAGGCGAAAGAGGCCGGAGAAACGATCGAGGTGGTTGATGTCTTCCGCAAGCCCGAGGATGTGCTACCGATCGCTGAGGAGGCAATTCGCATTGGGGCAAAGGTGCTTTGGCTCCAGCTCGGTATCCGCAATGATGAGGCCGGACGCCTGGCCCAAGAGGCTGGCTTGATCTTCGTGCAGAATAAGTGCATTAAGATGGAGCATGCGCGCTTCTTCGGCGGCCTGCATACGGTCGGACTGAATACGGGTGTGATTCTTTCGCGGGCTTTACCCCGTGCTGAGGTTCTGAAGCCTTCTGCTGCTGAGCTAGTACGTTAGGCTTTGGCTAGTGGGCGGCTGAGCCGTAAGGCGGTAGGATCTGCTCTGAGTGGGCTAGCGGCCCCAGAAGCGGAGGGTTTAGGGCAAGGTTCATGAAGTAAGGGAAGGGTGAGACGCCGGTCCCGCTCTGTGGTTGCTCACACTCGTGGGTGAGCGTTGCCTCAGAGCGGGCGCCGGCTGGTGCTTGTCGGTGCTGTGCAGTCCTCTGAATGGAGTGGCTCGGCCCTGGTCTCAACGGAAGTGAGGCAGAACGCTACGTACAAAGCGCTCTAGCGAGGGGATGTCCAGGAAGCGAAAGATAAAGTGTGAGACGCCCACCTCTATGAACTGCTCTAGCTCACGAATGACTTCCGCAGGGCTGCCCGCGATGAAATGCTTTTTGGGATCGCGCACGACAAGGGCGGGGTCATCAGCGACACTGGCGGTGCTAAGGTAGGTCAGGGTGATTTCGGCAGGATTCCGTCCGAGACGCTGGCAATGTTCACGGAGGATGCCCAGTTTACGGCTGTATTCGTCGAGTGTGCAAGAATTGAAGTTCCACAGGTCGGCATAGCGCGCTGTAATAGCCAGGGTGCGCTGCTCACCGCCACCGCCTATGAGGAGCGGAATTGGCTGCTGCGGAGCCGGTAAGCAGTGCGCTTCTTCGATGCGATAGTGTCGCCCGACAAAGGTAGCCGGACCCCCTTGCCATAAGAGCCGTATGATTTGAATCGCCTCTTCTAGCTGCTCCATGCGCTCTTTGACACTTGGGAAGTGATAGCCATAGGAGCGATATTCATGTTCCTGCCAGCCAGCACCCAGACCGAGGATGAGCCGTCCACCAGACATCAGTTGCAGGTTGGCGGCCATTTTGGCCAGTAAAGCTGGATTGCGATACCCTTGGCCGAGAACCAGTGAGCCGACTTTTAGATGGGGATAGCTTGCCGCCACATAACACATGGTTGAGAAACATTCCATGACGGCAGCTTCTCCCCAGTCAAAATGGTCCTCAACCCAGATGGTACTGAAACCTTCTGCTGCTTGAATGAGGCGCTGATTATAGTCCCATAGCTCGTCTGGCCCCAGTGGAGGACGCTGCATCATCTGGAGCATTAAGCCAAATTCAATACGACTCACGCTTGTTCGTCCCTTCTATCAGATTACGCTTAGGCAGGCTTGCTTTCTCAAGAGCATCATATCACATGCCCGCGCCCGCGAGCGAAAGAGGGTGGGCCGCGCTGCTTGGCTCAGCTTGGCGAAGGGCGCCTCCGAGCTGCGTTGCGTGATCCCGAGCTAGGCTAGCCGAGCGGCCATTGATAGCCAGCAGAGCGATAGATGGCCTCCATCGTAGCCAAGTTTTCGAGTGATTCTTCAAGCTGCAGTAGGGGTGGACGTCCGCTGCGAAGGCAGTTGCCAAAATGCTCAATTTCCAGACGATAGGGATCGCTAGGAGGAAAGCGTCGCACAACGATTTGTTCGCCGATCGTCAGGGTGACGGTGGTTTCAATTTGACCGGGCGTGAAGGGGCCATTGAGGAGTAGCGTCCCGTTCTCGCCAACGATCTCGGCAAGCTGGCGTGTAGGTAGTTCAAAGCTGCTGTCGATGAGGGCAAAGCGCCCCTCTCCAAAGTCGAGGAAGGCTACTACGGCCCGCTCGACCTCTCCGCGGGCTGGAGCATAGACTCGCGCTCCGACCGCTAGCGGGGCACGGCCATAGATGGCCCGACAGAGATTGAGCGAGTAGCAGCCTACATCAACGAGCGAGCCGCCCCCCAAGGTAGCTTGGAGACGAATGTCCTGGGGACGGTTGCGCAGGTCGAAATAAAAAGAGGAACGCACTAGTTTGATTGCGCCGATCAGGCCCTCGCTGATCTGTTCCATGACCCACAGCATCTGTGGATGGAAACGGTACATGAAGGCTTCCATGAGTAGCCGCCCTTGGGCGCGGGCAGTTTGAAGCATACTTAGCCCCTGCTCAACGGTAAGGGCCAGCGGCTTTTCACAGAGAACATGCTTTCCGGCTTTCAGGGCCCGAATGCTCCATTCCGCATGCATGCTGTTAGGCAGGGGAAGATAGAGCGCTTCGACTTCTTCATCAGCTAGCAGGCTCTCGTAATCACCATAGATGCGCACGGCAGGGGGCGTAGATGAAAGAAGACGAACCCGATCAGGTTCTCGGCTGGCAATGGCTACGAGTTGAGCATTGCTGGCTGCCTGTATGGCCGGGATCACGCGCTTGATGGCCACGCTGGCGGCGCCAAGTATCCCCCATTTGACTGGCACTGCCGTTGCATGTAGCTCGCTTTGCATAAGCCCCTCTCCCTGAAAGATTGCCCGGAAGTGGCGTTCTCTTCGTATCTGGCGTATCCGGTAGCTTTCTTTGTCGCCTCAGCTAGCTCTTTCGCTTACAGCTCTCCCCTTTCGAGAAGACAAGTAAGCTAGCTCGCGAGCAAGAAAATAAAGGCAGAGATCAAAGGAGAAAGAGAGGACCGGTGGCCTACAGGCCAGGGTGTGGCAGCGCCTGGATACGTTGGATGGCCACCGGTCGAGCACTGCTAGTGACGGCGGCTGCCTGTCACCTTCGGTCAGTATTGTAACGCAGCCTGGCTGTGCGCCGCTCTCCCCCCTTACTGATTGGACCAGGCTCTTCAGCTCCTAGACCCCACAGATAGGTTGGCCAGGCAAAGGCTAGTCGCTTGTCCCTCACCTGGCGTTGCCGGCAGCGCGACAGGGGTGCGACGACGGACTATGACGCGTATGCCATCTAGGAATTGATCGCCTAGCCAGGCCTTGACATCGTTGACAAGCTCAAAAGCCCCGATCGCAAAGCGGTGGATGCGGACGACCAGCAGTGCTGCGCGCTGCTCATGAGGCTGAAGCCAGAGGGTCTGCCCCGGGGACAAGATAGCGCTGCCCCTTCCTCTTGCTGGCAGTTCGATCCACACCTGGCGGGCTGTTTCTCTCAGGCCCATGCTTTGGGTCTGCAGCCCTAAGCGTAGAGGTTGAAGCTGCTCTGTGGGATTAGCCAGGTGAAATGGAACTTGCCAACGGTAGGCATCGGCTGCAGCTTCAATAACTTGTAGATTGCAGCCGATGATCCAGGGCCGTGGTACATTCTCTATGTCCAGGGAAACACGCAGGCAGCGATGACCACCGCTCCGTGGCAGCCATTGCCAGGTAAGCGTTTCAACGTGCGTCGGATCAACAGATAGAGTCAGGGGTCCCTTTTCCGGCAGACACTCGTGGTCACAGGCGCCTATGCCAAAGGAGTAGATCCAGGGCGTGATCTTGCGCACCGTGAGCGGCTGCGCACCTTCGTTACACAAGCAAAGACGGATCGTGACCACTTCACCAGCACGCGGCGGATTGGGGATGATCTCCAGACCGCTGGCGGCGAAGCGAAGCTGATGCAAGGTTTCCTCTGGAGGAAGCTTTCCTTTGTTAAGAGATAGAGCGCTGGGTCTCACGGATCTCCTCCTTGAATGGCGAGCAAAAGCAGCCCTTCACGAATCGTTTCATTCTACGCTCTAGACAGATAGTTACGCAAGAGACAGAAGGGTTGAGAGGAACGGGCTAGGGCATGCGCCTGCGGCGATCCTCGACGCGTTTCGCCTTGAGTTCAAAGCGCGGCAAGCTGCCCTCAGCGACGGCCTCCACGGGGATACGCAAGCCGAAGGCTGCCCGCAAAGCATCTTGAATCTCGCCCACTAGCGAGGAAGGGCACTCGACCTGGAGAGCAACCTCATCCAGGGGACCATTGTTTGTCACGATGATGCGATACTCGGCTACCTCGGGGAAGCGGTGCAAGATATCGGCAATGGCCGAAGGATAGAGATTGACCCCGCGTACAATCAGCATGTCATCGATACGCCCTAAGATTCCCCCCGGCAACAACAGGAAGGCACGACCGCAGGGACAGCTATAGCCACCATTGCGCACCAGGTCACCAGTGCGATAGCGTAAGGCAGGATTCCCCCAGCGCCCCAGGTTCGTCAGCACTAACTCGCCAACCTCACCTAAGGGCACGGGTTGATTGGTGCGTGGGTCAAGAATCTCAGCAATGAATTCGCCTTCGTTGACATGCAGCCCCTGCTGCCGCTCGCAAGTAAAGCCATAGGCACCCATTTCGGACATGCCAGCATGGTCATAGGCTTTGGCTCCCCAAGCCTCTTCAATGCGCCGGCGCGTGGCCGGAATCGAGGCCCCCGGCTCACCTGCGTGGATCGTAATGCGCACTTTGAGCTTATGCAGATCGATGCCCTCTTGGCGAGCAACCTCCGCCAGACGCAGAGCATAGCTCGGTGTGCAGACTAGAACGGTGGCCTGTACGTCTTGCATCATGCGCAGACGCTGCAGTGAGTCCATGCCACCTCCAGGGACTACCAGGGCCCCTAGACTTTTGGCCCCCTCATAGGCCGCCCAAAAGCCGATGAAGGGCCCAAAGCCAAAAGCGATGAAGATGACGTCGTCACGGGTAACGCCTGCCGCCTGATATACTGTTTTCCAGCAGTCGGCCCACCATTTCCAGCTCTCAGCTGTATCAAGGACGCGCAAAGGCTGTCCGGTGGTGCCCGACGTCTGATGGTAACGCACGTACTCGCCGAGGGCGTAGGTCATGTTCTCGCCATAGAGAGGATGCTGCTCTTGATCAGCCAGCAGCTCCTGCTTGGTTGTAAAGGGTAAGCGAGAGAGATCGCGCAAGTGTGACAGCGATGGCGCCTGTCCATTTGCCATCAATTTACGCTCATAGAAGCCATTGCGCGGCAGAATACGCATAAGACCCAATTGCAAGCGGGCCAATTGCCGTTCTTCGATCAATGAACGCGAAGCTGTCTCCAGCCGTGGATGATGCGATTGAGGCATGGATCACGTCCTTTCACTCCCGGTCCCGCGCTGTCCGAAAGGCGGGAGAGCACGCCTGCTCTCTTCTCCCAGCGGCTTGCTTCTGCTTCTTTCCGACCTCTTCCTGGATCTGTGGTTGCAGCCAGCGATCAGTTCAAGCTGAGCTTCTGATCGCACCTGGCCACCACTTTGTTTGTCTGCTTGAACGCATTGCTCAGGCAGGGCGCCTGACCTCTCTCCGTCAGGCGCCTACGAATGGCAGGGTGACAGCGTGCTCTTCTCGCCACCAGTAGAGAGACAGAGGGGCCGAGCCTTCTCATGCTGTACACGCCAGGGCAGAGGTTAAGCGCTTCAACACTGATAGAGGTTCGATCTACTCAGTTTCGCTCTCTTCCTCTGCCCCTATCAGCAGATCAAGCGCTCGTCGCACATAGACCGGTGTGAGCTGTTTGCGATAGGTGATAGTGAGATCGGCGTTGTCCAGGGGTCTGGCGCGTTTCGCCGCCAGGGTTGCTACCTCCTGTAGCAGGGCTGGCGTAGGCCGCTGCCCTCGCAGGCGTGCCATTGCCTCTTCTGCTTCGACTGGATGAGAGGCAACAGCTCCCAGAGCAATGCGAGCATCGCCTATCTGGCCATCCTGCTCACAGCGCAGGGCTACGGCCACCCCTAGAATGGGGAAATCAAAGGAGCCACGTCGGCGTAGCTTGAGATAGGTACTGCGCCAACCAGGTGCGGGCGGCAGCCAGATTTCAGTCAGGATCTCATCGGCCTCACGAGTATAAGGCCGCATGCCATCGTCACGGAACAGCTCTTGAATCGGCATCTCGCGCTCACCGCGCACGCTGACCAGGCGTACCCGCGCTTGCAGGGCAACGAGTGCAGGGACGGTATCCGCCGAGGAAATGGCCCAACAGCGGGGACTGCCTGGAGCGACGAGGCAGATGCTGCCATCACGCTTCATGCAATAGCCGATGGAGTGGCGCCAGAACTCGGTTTGATTATAATAGTTACAGCGCGTATCAAGCAAGATATTGCCGCCAAGCGTGCCAGCGTTGCGCAACTGCGGCGTAGAGACCGCGCCGGCAGCCAGAGCCAGGGCCGGATAATGGGCCCGAAGGAGGGGATGATTGCTAATGCTCGTCAGGGTCTCCCCTGCTCCGATGCGCACTCCCGTTTCGGGTGAGCCGCTGATTCCCTTGAGCTCGCGCAAATGGCGTAGTCCAATGAGAGCCGCCGGCGTAAACTGGCGACGCTTCATATTGGGCAGCAGGTCTGTTCCACCGGCTACGGGCATAGCCTGCGGCCCTTCCTCAGCAAGCAGCCGTGTTGCCTCGCTGAGCGTGCGTGGTGCCAGGTAGCGAAAAGGAGGCAAACGCAGCATTCAGGCAGGTCCTCCTTTCTGCAGAAGCGGGGAGGAGGGAGGAGCTGCTTCTTGGGGAGTGCTCTCTCCTTGCTTCTGGAGCTGATGGTGACCGTTGCCCAGGCTTGACAAGCGTTCAGGCGACCAGCGAATCAGCCGCGCTGGCCACGCTTCTCTCAGGACAATAGGCGTGACGCGTGGCGGCGGTAGCGGACGCTCGCCAGGCTCACTATGGGCCGCTTTGAGGGCACGTAGTACTTTATCTGGTGTGATGGGCACTTCGTCGATTCGAACGCCGACAGCGTTATAGATGGCATTGGCGATAGCCGGAATGACCGGTAGCAGCGGCCCCTGCCCGGCCTCTTTGGCTCCGAAAGGCCCTTCTTCGTCAGGTCGGCCCACAAGGATCGTTTCAATCTCTGGAGTGTCAAGCGTTGTAGGAATCTTGTAGTCCAGGATCGAAGGGATCTTATGCCGCCCCTTGCGGAAGATCTGCTGTTCCATGAGGGCCTCCCCATAGCCCATGTAGGCGCTTCCCTCGACCTGGCCAGCAACGAGCAGAGGGTTGATGGCCTGACCCACATCGTGAGCGAGCCAGAGCTTTTCAACCTTGACCTCGCCCGTTTCACTATCGACCGCCACCAGGGCAACACAGGCCGAGTACGAATAAGCGGGTGAGGGCCCGACTCCAGCCCCTTTGAAATCCCCATGAATGTCTTCTGGCGGTGCGTAGGAGCCAGCAGAGACCAAAGCTCCGTAGCGGGCTTCGGCAAGCTGTACCGCTTGCTCGAAAGAGAGGGCGACCTGCGGGTCGTCAATGTAGTAGATGGACCCGTCGCCGCTCTCCAGGCGTTCCGCTGGAACGTGCAACCGCTCAGCAGCGACAGTATGGAGCAGCTCCTTGAGGCGGCGCGCGGCTTGAATAGCCGCGTTACCGGCCATAAAGGTGACGCGGCTGGAGTAGGAGCCGAGATCAACCGGGGTCAGGGTAGTATCGGCGGTCTCCAGGTGAATACGCTCCGGCTCGACACCCAGTTCTTCCGCAACAATGTAGGCCAGTACGGAGGTTGAACCCTGGCCAATGTCGGTGGCGCCGCAGTAGACGGTGACTCCCCCGCCGCGATCAAGACGGATCTGCACAGCAGAATGGGGCATATCGTTCCAGTAGATCGGTTTGCCGGCCCCACAGATGTAGGTTGAAACAGCCAGTCCCATGCCGCGCCGTAGCGGTGAGGATGGGCGGGCGACCTCGGCCTCACGTGCCGAGCGGGAGGCATGAAACTCACGCCAGCCTGAGCGAGCCACCACCTGATCGAGGCATTCCTCAAGCGCGCAGCTAGTAATGCGCAGACCGTTGATGGTTCGGCTATAGGGCTGCACCAGGTTGCGCTTGCGCAGCTCAATGGGGTCCAGTCCCAAATCACAGGCAAGCTTGTCAAGATGGACTTCGAGCGCGAAACGCGGCTGGGGCGTACCGTGGCCCCGCTTGGGGCCACAGGGTGGTTTGTTGGTGAATACACGCATGCCCTCGAATTTATAGGCAGGTAGGGCATAAGTGACCGGTTGAAGAGCGCCTGTATAGTAGGTGGTGGCTACACCATAGGAGCCATAGGCGCCACCGTCCAGGAACGAGCGGAAATGCATGGCAGTGATCGTACCATCACGCTTGACCCCCGTTCTGATCCACATTTTGACAGGATGGCGCCCGCGATGAATCAGAAAGACTTCTTCACGTGTGCAGGTGATTTTGACCGGACGCCCAGTACGGCGCGCCAGTTCGCATGCACAGATCTCATGCGAGAAGGGGTCACTTTTGCCCCCAAAGCCCCCGCCAACATGGGGAGCAATGACCCGTAGATGAGAGGGCGGAATGCCCAGGACTTTGCTGACTTCGCGGTGTACATAGTGAGGGGTCTGAGTCGAGGACCAGAGCGTTAGCTTGCCCCCAACAGGATCATGAGGGTCCGGCTCCCAACGCGCTACACAAGCGTGGGCCTCAATAGGGACGTGGTTATTGCCTTCGTAGTAAAACCAGTCTTCGCGCACATAGTCAGCGGCAGCGAAACCAGCTTCGATATCGCCGAACTCATAGGAGACGGCTTTGTGAATGTTACCCTGGCGCGCCTCTTCGTGAATCTTGATCTCGGGATGCTCCAGAGCCTCTTCGATGCTCATGAGAGCCGGCAGGACCTCGTATTCGACCTCAATCAGGCGCAGGGCTTCCTCTAACGTCTCGGGGTCAATGGCCGCTACGGCAGCCACCGGATCACCTACATAGCGCACTTTGTCGACGGCCAGCGCCGTTTCATCCTGACTGGAAGGCAAAATACCGTATTTGCGTGGCAGGTCTTGACCGGTAATCACCGCGAGCACTCCCGGCAGCTCGCGCGCTTTTCGCGTGTTAATGGAAACAATCCGTGCATGAGGATGAGGGGAACGCAGAAGGCCCCCGTAGAGCATGCGCGGGAGCATAATGTCATCGGCATAGATGGCCCGTCCAGTCACAGTGCTATAGGCATCAACTTTGGGTAGAGGCTTCCCTACCACTCTGTAGGGTCCTGCTTTGCGCGGTTGCAGACGCCGCCATTCGTCCATAGCTCTAGCTTCTCCTCTCTTCATATACCAGTACTGAGCGGACGCTAGCCAATCAGCGCTAAGCTCATCTGACTGGGATGGCCAGACTAGGATGGCAGAGCAGCGTCAGGCTGCCGCTCAAGCTCGCGTCCGGCTTGCAGACGTTCTACCGCAGCCTCGATCGCCTCGTAGATCTTCGTGTATCCAGTGCAGCGGCAGAGGTTGCCAGCAAGAGCCTGTTTGATCTCTTCCCGCGTTGGATGGGGATTCTGACGCAGGAGAGCCACCGCAGAGAGGAGCATGCCAGGGGTACAGTAGCCACACTGCGCCGCTCCCAGCTCGGCAAAAGTTTCCTGAAGCGGGTGTAATCTGCCCTGCTCCTCTAGCCCTTCAATGGTTGTAATCTCGCAGTCTTGGACCTCTAGCGGCAGAGTCAGGCAGGAGAGGACGGGCACGCCATCAAGAAGTATGGTGCATGCTCCACACTCACCTAGCTCACAGCCGTGCTTGGTGCCGGTCAGTCCGAGATCCTCACGCAGGACCTCTAGCAAGGTCCGATGAGGCAACACCGCCACCTCATAGCGTTCGCCATTGACACGCAGGGTAATTAGTTCGCGCATGTGGTCTCCTTTCGGCCCGATGGTCATCTCCAGGGCGACCTAGGGAGAACCCCTCAGTGAGCACTTCGGCTGACAGGGAACCGAGCGGGTTCTTCAGATAGTGCAACCCTGTGGTATTATAACACTTTTCCTTGGCCTGCGATATTGCACAAGTGCAGCACTGAATCTGTAAAGCGCGCCGATACCCTGCTCTCTCCGAGGATCATGTCGGCATGGCATTCCCGAGCGGATCAGGGTAGGCCTCTAATACGCAATTCGCGTGGGTGCTCGACAACGAAACGCTCTTCGATCTGTTGTTTGCCTCCTGCAGGCAGGGTGAATTGCCAGGTGAGCTGCTCCAGTTTGCTGCGCTCCTGCGGCTCCGGCTGTAATGAGAGGATACGCACCTTGATGCGTTCGTGACGCGAGACGGGGAGATGATCCAGGACAATGATGCGCCGCTCGCTCTGGGCGAAGTTCTCTACCGTGATGCGATAGGCATAGGTGATACGCCGCACCCCCCCTTGGAGACGGCTCGTCTGCTCGACTGTGCGTTCGACCAGCTTACGCTGAACACGCACGGCGTCATCGAGACCAAGGAAGAGATGGAATGTCTGGCCAGGGGCTGTCAGGTCGATCTCGGTCGTGCCAACATACTCGTTATCAACGAAGATATTGGCCTTGCCTTTGAGTAGGACCCCTGCAGTGGTATTCTCGACAATGGCACGGAGATGCGCCGCCTCCTCGTGAATGGGCAGCGTGACGACCTCTAGGCGACAGGGCAGACGATACTGGGCAATGAGTGTACGATGGGGCGAACCGTCTGAGGGGATGCTCACGGAGCGTCCACAGCGGAAGACCAGGCCTGTCGCTCTCTGCTCAATGTCGGCGCTGGCTTCAACTGCTTCTTCTTCGGTGAAGGAACTTTCTTCCTCCGGCAAGCTTTCAGCTCCCTCTGGGGCCGCAGCCGCTGGCGGCACTTGGTCAAAGGTCATCATGACAGAAGGCCTCTGCCTGCTGGTGACAGTGGAGCCTGAGGCCGTCAAGGGCATGGCAGACGGGGCCGCCAAAGGAAGCGATTGCGAAGGAATTACGGGCTGGAAGATATCCAGATACCAGGGCTTCAGCTCGGGCAAGACGGTCGCCTGGGCCGGACGCGCTGTCGAGAGCATCAGCGCGACCTCGTCCCAATCTTCACCGGTGCGTTGCTCTACGAGGCCGATGCAAGTGAGGTCGATGCTGCTTTCCTGACGGCTGTTGTCTTCGCCATGATTCTCAAAGGAGAGACGTGCATCATAGCTAGGGCGCCAGGCAGCTCGTTCGCTCAGATAGCTCAGCTCGAGGGTCAATTCTCCAGCCCGCGGCAATTCTACGCTCACGAGGACCGCTAGACGATCTGGATGACCTTCAAGCTGTTTTTGCTCTAATTCTCTCTTTTTAGCATTCAACTCTTCTCGCAGTTGTTGGAGCTGAACCGCGAGATCCTGGGAGGCCTCGGCATCCTGCAGCATTTGGTTCAGCAGGACGGAGAAAAAGGTTCGGTAATCGTCTGGCTGCAAGCGCCCTTGCGTCAACCCCTCAATGAGGGCCGGTGCTTGCCCTCCCAAGGCTTCTACCCAATGACGACGCTGGTCAAGCGCCTGCTGACGAGCCTCTAGAAGTTGTATCTTGCGCCCGAGCAGGTCACACGCCGTCTGTAAGCGTAGCAGTTCTTGCTCAGGCGGGCGCGCCAGAAAGGCTGTTGTGACTTCGACTCCCAGCAAGCGAGTTCCCGCCGGTCCTCTGCCGTTCACGCGCAACGAATCCTTGAGAAAGAGCGGCAGATAGTTGACACGCAATTGGTGCTCACCAGCTTCCAGAGATAAGTTCCCCTGCCGCTTGATGAGGGCCCGATCACCATAGACAGTGACCTCCATGAGACGGGTTTCCAGCTCAATGACCATCCTCTATCTCCTATCAACTCGACTAAAGAGATGACGACACTAACTGGCGTCGCCGTTAAGAGCTGGCTAGCGGGCTGCCCACTAGCTTGTTTTTGCTTAACGCTGGCCTGTACCAATTCGCTGTTGTGCTCTGGTTTCTTCCGCTTTGTAGAGAACAACGGAGGACAACAGCAGCTTCTGTATTATAGACGCTCGCTATTCTGTTTCATAGCGTATCCCTCTGGTCAGTCGCTAAGTGAAGGTTACCTCAGCAGCGACAATCTTGTCTAAGGAAGGAGATTACGCATACGTAAGATCACCGCTAGCCCATAGCTCTCGCCGTCAGAGCGCAAAGGCTAAATGAAGGAGCCACGCAGCTTCTAGGAGTATACTCACCCCTAAGCGTCAGTGGTAATGGCGGCGCTCCTCTCAAGCTCAAGGGAGATGCGCCTCAGTGGCAGCAGGAGGAAATCATGTTGTTCGATAGCTCCCAACATCGGCGACTGTCTTGCGGTGCTCTACATTCCTGCCGGCTCAGTCTACTTGGCACCTGGGGCCTCTTGGGAATGTTGGAGATCTGGCTGAGCTTCTACTGCCCGTGGTCACTCTCTTCCCTAACGGCCAGCAGAGCCGCGCGCTCACCTAGCGGCTGGCATCCCCTGGGGATACGCTCGACATGGCACATCAGATCGCAGGCCACTAGTAACAATGTGTTCTACCACAATGGGCCAGTGATGGGCCAGACGATGACTGCCTATGCCATTTTTTGGGAACCGCCTGGCTCCCAGGTGAGTGCAGGCTACCACCAGTTGATTGAGCGCTACTTTCAGGATGTCGGCAACTCAGCACTCTATCAGAACAATAGGCAGTACAGCGATAAGAGCGGTCAGGCTCCTGCTGGCGCGACCTTTGGCGGCTCTTGGATTGACCATCGTCCTTATCCCGCCTCAACGCTGAGCGATGCCCAGATTCAGGATGAGGTCCGACGGGCGCTGCAAGTCCAGGGCTGGACCCCTTCGCTCTCGCATATGTTCTTTGTCTTTACCGCCCGTGGAGAAAACATTTGCTATAACTACTATTGCAGCTTCTCTAGCTTTTGTGCCTATCATGGTTACTTTGATCAAGAGACAATCTACGCTGTCATTCCCTATACAGGGAGCGACAGCGAGGCCTGCGGGGTTCCTGCTTCGCCTAACCACGACCGCGATGCTGATAGCAGCATTAACGTAACCTCACATGAGCAAATGGAGGGAGCCACTGATCCGCTGCTCACTGCCTGGTACGACAGCCAGGGAAGCGAAATTGGCGACAAATGCTCTTGGGAATTTGGTGCGCTCGACGCTGACGGTGGCAACGTCTCCTGGAATGGAAACCGCTATATTGTCCAGGAGGAATGGAATAACCGCAGCGGCGGCTGTGCCCTTAGCGGTCCCTGACCTGAGGCTGAGAAGGAGCGCGGCCAGCCGCCTGGGAAAGCTGTGCGGTCAGGCCGCCTGGTTGGTCACTACGGCAGCCAGCGAACCAGCCCAGGCCAGCAGCTCTTCATCGTGTCGCCAGCCGGCCACACATTGCAAGCCGAGTGGCAAGCCATTGGCAGCTATCCCAGCGGGCAGAGTGATGGCCGGTAGGCCGGCCTGGGTCCAGGGTAGATTCATAAGACCGCTGCCCGTAGTTTCCAGGCCCTGGGGGGCGGGTCCAGGAGCTGCTGGGGCTACCCAGAGATCGATGCCCTCACGCGCCATGAGGCTCTCTAGCTGGCTGCGCAAGTTCTCGCGTTCGGCGCGCGCCTGGCATATCTCCTGGATATCGATCGCGGCGCCCTCGCGAATGGCAGCCGCTGTCAGGGGACGATACAGAGAGGCAAAGTGCTTGAACCAGCGCGCATGCACACGCGCCATCTCGGCATGCACGAGACGCAGATGACGCTGATTGATGGCAGCGATCTCTTGCAGGGCTGGCACGCGTTTGACGCGATACCCCGCCTGCTGAAGGAGCGCGAGCTGCTTCTCGAAGGCCTGCCGGCCTTCCGGTGAAGCCTGGTCAAGATAGGGGCCTTCGGGCACGCCCAGCACAGGGGGCGGCAGCGAGGGCAAGCCACGCCAGCCACGACAGAGCAAAGCCGCCACCAGGATCAGCCCTTCAATATCCTGGGTGAACAGGCCCACCGTGTCCAGGGAAGGAGCACAGAGGATCAAGCCATCGGCGGAGATGCGCCCGAAGGTCGGCTTGAATCCCACGATGCCGCAGAAGGCTGCCGGACGCAGGACAGAGCCTATGGTCTGCGTGCCGAGAGCTAGTGGACAGTAGCCGGCAGCCACTGCTGCGGCAGAACCGCTACTGGAGCCACCCGGCGTATGGAGAGGATTCACCGGGTTGCGCGTTGGCCCCGGCTCGAAATAGGCGAATTCAGCACTGACAGCTTTGCCGAGGACCAGTGCCCCCGCCTCACGCAGACGCGTGACACAACTGGCCTGCGGCCCGCTCAAGAGCGTAGCCGGGAGCTGAGAGCCGGCGCGAGTTGGAAAGCCATGCACATGAAAGAGGTCCTTGACAGCGAACAAGATCCCATACAGGGGAGGACGCCCCCGTGGATCAGGATAATGCTCCTGCAGACGGCGTGCCTCCCTGCGCAGCCGCTCACGTCTCCCTGTTTCAGGCAGCAATGCCTCAAGCTCCGGCTCGGCCTGCTCGATCCAGTCACATGCTTCCTCGATAGAAGCAATAAGCTCCTCCTGGCCATAGCGAAGACGCTCAGCCTGGATTTTCAAGCTCATCATTTTCGTCCACATCCTCTTTCTGTGCTCCTTTCCTCCGTTCGGTAAATATTTCACAACGTGCATGTAGCCAGCTAGGCATACACTCCTGCACCGTCACAGGCTTTACGAAGGCCAATAGCTCATCAGACATTGCGATGTTCCTCTCAAAGCATTTCTCGCCGGCTGCCACAGATTTCTCAGCAAGAATTTGCAGTCTCCCTATCTGTGGCAGACTATGGTAGACTAGACACAGCTTCTTAGCAATCAAGAGAGCGATTACGCTGCGCAGGAGAGCTGTCATGGGCATCTGCAACTATTGTGGCACGGAGCTACCAGTTGATGCCAGATCTTGTGGACATTGCGGGCACCCCCTGCCTGCAGAGGAACCAACTCAGTCTATCGAAGCGCAGTCAGGCAGTGGCCCACAGGAGGAAGTGGCCGCCGTGCCCGGCCTGGATCAGGCCCATGCGAGCGACAGTCAGGAAGAGCAAGGAGAGGCCACGCTGATCCTACCAGAGGCGGCTGCGCATACCGCTTCTTCAGAGATGGCTTCCGAAGGCAGGACGCAGTTTGACCAGTGGCAGACCATTCCGGTCTCAGTGACCACATTCGAGTCAGAGCCAGCCAGAGGGCCTCAGTCCCTTATTGCAAAGGCTCCCTTTATCGCTCAACAGGACAACCGGCCAGCGGCGGAGCAAGAGCGGCGGCGCCGTCGACGGTGGCTATGGCCTCTTCCGTGGCCAACAGGAGAAAAGCTAGCGGAGCATGCGGTGCCCTCAGTCCAAGGGAATCCTCCAGCCAGTGTGCCTTTTGTGCATGGCAAGCTCCCCCGCGCCCCCAAAGCTTCGAGGGCCGCGAATAAGATGGCTGACTCTCAGGCACTAGTGGAACGGGCGGCAGCTCGTTCACTGACGCTGCTCGCCAGACCTCCAGCGGCTGGCAGCTCTCGGCGCTTGCTTGTTCGCTCAGGCAACGGCCTGCCATCCTGGCTAACACTAGCGCTCATCCTCTTCTGCGCGGCTTTACTGATCACTGGTAGCACGGTAGCAGCAGCTTTCACGATCTGGGCGCCCACGCTCACACTGCTTTCGGGCAATACGACTGTGACTCCCGGTAGCTTGCTGCGTGTGCATGGGGATCATTTCTTGCCCGGCAGCACAGTCGCTTTAACACTTGATCAGCACCTTCCCTTGCAGTTCAGGAGCAGTATGGCCCCGCAGCAGCAACCAGAACCTGGGGCAGTGGTGGCTGAGGCCTTTGATCCAGTGAGACTATCCTGGCAAGCCCTGGATGGGACAAGCCTGCAAACACGGGGAGACGGCACTTTCGACATCGCTCTCACGATCGATCCGAGCTGGTCAGTGGGCCGACATGTGCTTGAAGCGAAAGAGGTCTTGACTTCACGGAGCGCAAAGCTGGCCTTTACGATTGTCAGCCCTGCGTCAACTTCCATAGCGAGCAGCCCAACCCCCACAGCCACAGGGAGCACCAGCCCGCATGGCTTGCCGACGGCGACAGCCACGCTACCCGCTACGCCTACAGTTTCCGCGCAGCCAACAACGGCCTCTTCCTCTCCTGGGAGACTAAGCTGCGTTAATCCCTCAGCGGTCACCTTTGGCCCGCTAAGCAGCGGTTACCGCGCGCCGGTTAGCCAGGCCATCACTCTCTGTGCATCGGGTCGCGGAGCGGTAGGCTGGACGGCAAGCTGGAACCAGCAGCAGGCTCCCTGGCTCTCTCTTAGCGCCACTTCGGGTCTGCTGGCCGCTCCTGGAGCAGAGCAAATTAGCATCAGTGTGAGCAGCGCCGCCCTCGCTGCGGGCCGCTACACTACTCAGATTAGCTTCCGCGATGACGCGGGACACTCAGCTCTGTCCTTGCAGGTAACTCTCATGGTAGTCGAGCCCTGCCTGAGCGTCTCTCCCACCTCCCTGAGTTTTACCGCGGTCTCCGCTACCAGCGATCCTGCACCTCAGACTTTGACCATTGGAAACTGCGGTGGCCAGGAGAGCTGGTCAGCCACTCTCCAGCTAGAAACAAAGCAGCTGTGGCTCAGTTTGAGCAGCAACAGCGGCACGCTGACATTACACGAGAGGACTTCTATCACGGTCTCAGTGAGCAGCCTGGAAAACAACCTCCAGGCAGGCAGCTACCGGGGGCAGATTCTGCTCAGCAGCGGGCAGAGTTTGGTGACGATCCCTGTGATGCTGACAGTCGAGCCAGCCCCGGCCCTCGTCCTCGATTCTCCATCGTCAGGAACCCTCCAGGCAGGCAGAGATTGTCAGGAAGATAGCTCGCAGACGAGCTGGCTATGTCAGGTTGTTATCGGTGCTGATAGCCACAATGCCGCCAAGTTGCAGTGGAGCAGTAACAGCAATGGCATCAAGGGCATCACCTTTGCACCTGCGCAGGGAACGCTGGACCCTGGCCAAACTGTCTCAATCCAGGTGACCATTCCTGTTACAGGTTGCCCATCTTCTGCTCAGCTTTTCTTCAAGGGCCCAGCCAATAGCCTCCAAGTGACCTGGGATTGTTTCCCTGTCGCATCCTGAACCCGAGCGCACTGGGTCCTTATCCAGGCTTCGCCGCAAACAGATGAAGGAAGCCAGCCTTGTAGCAGTCGGCATAAGAGATGACTTGCCCTCAGGTAGGGCTTTATTACGCAATCTCAGTGATACACCAAGCAACCCAATGAATAGCGATGCACTGATCGGGCAGCGGCTTGGCGCCTATCTGATTCAACGCAAACTGGGAGAAGGCGCTATGGCCCGGGTCTACAAGGCCTACCATTCTCGGCTACGGCGCGATGTGGCTATTAAGATCATTCGCCCAGAGGTGGCAGCACGCCCCGGCTTTGCCGCCCGCTTTGAGCAAGAGGCCCAATTGATTGCCAGCCTGGAACATCCGCACATTGTGGCCGTTTATGACTTCGGAGAGGCCTACCTTGGTGAGCTGGGGACTATTCCATACCTGGTCATGCAATATGTCGGTGGGGGCACGCTACGCGACCTCTTGCGTGAGGGTCGCCCCCTTGATCATGCGCTGGCCATACGCTACGCCCGGGATATGGCCAGCGCTCTGCATCTGGCCCATGAGCGTGGCATCGTGCACCGCGATGTGAAACCGCAGAATATGTTGCTGACGCGTGGTCCACAACGAGAGATCTTACTCTCCGACTTCGGAATCGCTAAGTTGCTTGATCGACGCGCTGCCTCCCCTAGCAGCGATAGGCAGCCGCTGTCTGCTGGGAGCGAGGATGAAGGTGAGCCAACGCAACCAGAGCTAGAGCGCTTGCAACTCACTGGCACGAGCGAGCTGCTCGGCACAGCAGCCTATATGGCTCCAGAGCAGATCAGACGGCTCCCCGTCGACGCCCGCACTGATATTTATGCCCTGGGAGTGGTCCTTTTCCAGATGTTGACTGGCCATCCTCCCTTTGAGGCCCAGAGCACTGCCGCCCTGCTCTACCACCATGTCTATAGCACAGCCCCCGATGTTCGCACTCTCAACCCAGCAATACCGGCGCCCCTGGCGCAGATCATCGCCCGTGCTCTGGCAAAAGCCCCCGAGGAGCGTTTTCAATCAGCAACAGAGTTGGCCCATGCGCTGGACGAATTGCTGCTGTACGAGAGCGAAGCCTTGCATATGCCTGCAACTGTCTCCGACTTGGACCAGGCAGGCGCCAGCAGCTTACCCACTGATGCGCCAGCCCAATCCCCCGCTTTGGCCGCTCCGGCCCAGATCACGCCAGCCACACGCCAAGTGGAGAGGCGGCCCGCTGTAACTTCCGCCCTGACTTCAGGTTTGATAGTCCCAGAAGCTGGCAGCAAGCGTCTGGATGAGGCGCGTCCACAGCAGACGCCTTTCACCTTCAGTGGTCGGCTTCTCGCACGACGCCAGCTTTCCCTGGCCCTCGGCCTCCTTATACTCCTTCTTCTCATCATTGGAACGCTGGCGCAGGGTCAAATCAGTAGCTGGCTCCAGCCCTGGACCATGACCGGCCCTACTTCCGAGGGCCTGGCCCGGCCTTTTACAGATACGTTTCAGACCAATGAGCAGCGCTGGACCGAGAGCGCTCCGGCCTTCAATACAGCCATCGGCAATGGCCAGTATGTGATCACCATCGGCCAGACGCCACCGGCCACCTATTATTTCCCCTACCCCCAAGCTGCCGGTAATCTGCCGACCAATTTCACCCTGAGTGCTCAGATCCAGCGCCTGGCAGGCAATGAGGAGAACTGGTATGGGCTGGCTTTCCGCTTACATCTAGAAGGGAACTACGTGTCTTGTTATGCCCTGGTGATTGACGGCGCCGGTCACTACGCTCTCTGGAAATTTGATGCTCATGCTGGCCAACCAGGCACACCGCTGATCCTAGTGAGCGGCCTGTACTCCCCCCGTAAGCACGCTCCTGATCTCCTGGAGCTTACGGCCAGAGGAGATACTTTCACAGCCCGTATCAACGGCGTCCCTGTAGATTTCAATACCTCGACAAGAAGCGTGAGCGACCCAGGAGGCTATAGCGGAGGCCGCCCCGGCTTGCTGGTCACCGGCCCACAGGCGCGTTTTCTGATCACACGCTTCACCCTTGCCCTCCCTTGAGAGAGGCCAGGAGATAGCCTTCACTCTCGCCGGAGTGATCCTGCTCGCCTGTTCCGACGAAAGCAGCCAAGACCAGGGGGCTGCCAGAGCCAAACTCAGGAAGAGAGGAGAAGGCCGGCCCGAGAACCCTACCGAAACGCCTAGGGAAGGTCGCCGAGAGCTGGGCAGGAGTGACGCATTGTGGTAGAGTACAAAACGGCGTGTAGATGAGAGAGGAGGTCCGCTTGCTTCTCATGAGAGAGCATACGATTACCCAGTTTCTGGATGAACCCCAATACAGTCATCCTGACAAGGCCCGGGTGGTGATTATTCCGGCGCCGCTTGAATATACTGTCTCTTACCTGCAAGGGACACGCCACGGCCCGCAAGCTATTCTCAACGCCTCTAGTCAGTTGGAACTCTATGATGAAGAGCTAGAGTGCTGCCCACTTGAAGAGGTTGGTATCTACACTCGCCCGGCTCTGGACTACCAGGGCTTAGATCACGCCAGTGCTCTGAAGTTGACGGGTGAAGCGGTGCGCGAGGTTCTAGAGCGAAGGCAGCTGCCACTCCTGATTGGGGGCGAGCATTCGCTTTCTCTTCAGCCGATAGCTGTAGCGCGCGAGTTTTTCCCCGATCTGACAGTTGTTCATATTGACGCTCATGGTGATCTCCGCGCTGAATACGAGGGGTCCCCTCTATCCCACGCTTGCATC